>CAVKSD010000120.1:0-5677 GCA_963658905.1 Bacteroidaceae bacterium | reverse complement strand
CATTGCAGCCCACTGCCCCGGATTCTTTCAGAGCATTGCTGGTGGCGTAGGTCCCGAGCCTGGTGCTGCCGCTGTAACACTGGGAGCAAACCGAAACGATTGCGCCGTTTTCCGAGGCGCGTTTTATGCTGCTTACAAGGCTGCGGTTGTTGCTGGGAATGTTACCCTCCCCAAAGGTTTCAAGCACCACCCCGTCCAGCTTTTCGGTAACGATCTGCTCAAAAAGCTCGAACTGAATGCCCGGAAAAATTTTCAGGACGCCGATAGGAACCTGTTTCAGCTCTGTAACCGAGAATTTGCTTTCCTGTTTTGGCATAATCAAAGCCTGATGATTGTACATTATATCGATTCCCACGTTTGCCAGCACCGGATAGTTCGGGGACGCAAATGCCATGAGCTGGTCGGAGGAAACCTTCGTGGAACGATTGCCACGCAGGAGCTTTCCCGCAAAATACAGGCAGACCTCGTTTGCAACCCCATCTGCGGCTATGAGCATGGAATTGATGAGATTGTCCCTGCCGTCGCTTCTCAGCTCGCAAAGAGGAATCTGGGAACCGGTGAAAACAACGGGTTTTTCCAGTCCCTCCAGCATGAAAGAAAGTGCCGAAGCTGTGTAGGACATGGTGTCCGTACCGTGAAGCACCACAAACCCGTCGTAATTGTTATAGCGGTCGCGAATTTCCCTGCCGATGTTTATCCACTGCTCAACCGCAACGTTTGCGGAGTCCAGAAGCGGATCAAACTCGATAACGTCCCAGTAGGGCATATCCTTGTTCTTTAGCTGAGATATCTCGTCCAGCAGCCCCGAAAAATATTTCTGCTTAGGCGCATAGCCAAGCTCAGTGGGAACCATGCCGATGGTGCCGCCGGTATATAAAATGCAAACTCTTTTTTTGTTCATTAAACTATTAACTCCTTGAAAAATCGTTGATTTATGATAAGATAAAGTATAGCACAAAAAACAAAGGAGGGCAACTCAATGTCAAACATACCTACACCGCATATTGAAGCAAAAGCAGGCGATTTTGCAAAGACTGTTCTGATGCCGGGAGATCCGCTTCGCGCCAAATTTATCGCGGAAACTTTTCTCAAAGACGCCAAACTGATCAACAACGTCAGGGGAGTTCAGGGCTACACGGGAACATATAAAGGAAAACGGGTATCCGTAATGGCTTCGGGAATGGGAATGCCGTCCATCGGTATATATTCTTATGAACTTTTCAATTTTTATGATGTAAAAAATATTATCCGCGTGGGAACTGCAGGAGTTATCAGACCGGATTTAAAGGTAAGAGACATCGTAATCGGGCAGGGCGCCTGCACGAACTCCGCCTACAGCCGTCAGTTTGACCTGCCGGGAGATTTTGCGCCAATATGTTCCTTTGAGCTGCTTCAAAAAGCGGTTAAGGCTGCCGAAGATATGGGAATCACACCGATTGTCGGAAACCTTTACTCATCGGATACTTTCTACGATGATTCGATGGGACTTTCCAAATGGCAGAAGATGGGGGTTCTGGCAGTGGAAATGGAAGCCGCAGCACTCTATATGAACGCCGCAAGAGCCGGAAAAAATGCCCTTGCAATCTGCACGATTTCCGACAATCCTTTTACCGGAGAAGCAACCACATCAGAGGAAAGGCAGCTTAACTTCACAAAAATGATGGAAATTGCGCTGGAAATCGCGTAAATTATTGCAATAATATCGAATAGACTGTTGAATAGAACAAATTTTTATTGATAAAACAGGGCAAAAATGTTAAAATAACAAGATAAACATTCTAAATCAAACGGAGGGGACGTTAAAATGGCAGAAGAATTGCTGTTAACCCAAGAGGGGTATGACAAAATTGTGGCGGAGCACGAGGAACTTGTGTCCGTAAGAAGAAAAGAGATTTCCGAAAAATTAAAGGAAGCGATTTCTTATGGCGACCTTTCGGAAAACGCCGAATATGACGCGGCAAAAAACGAGCAGGCAGAGCTTGAAGAAAGAATTTTCAAGCTTGAAGATATGATGAAAAAAGCCAAGATTATCAATGAAGAGGAAATGACAAACGATTTCGTCGGCGTTGGTTCAAAGGTTCTCGTAAAGGACGAGGACAGCGGAGAAGAAATGGAGTTTACCATCGTAGGTTCCACGGAAGCAGACCCGTTTGCCCTGAAAATTTCCAACGAGTCGCTGGTAGGTCAGCACCTTATCGGCAAGAAAACAGGCGAGCTTGCGGAAATCATCGTTCCGGACGGAACGCTTCACTACAGAATCGAAAAGATTAGCAGATAAAACCAGAGAGGATAAAACAAAAATGAGTACAGAAGATGTAAGAGTAAATCAGACTACAGCCGAGACTGAGGAAATTTCGGAAGAAGCCCTCAGCGAGCAGCGGCAGATCAGACGTGAAAAGCTGAAGAATTTGCAGGAAGCAGACAGAAATCCGTTCCTGATTGAAAAATGGAATGTCACCGCCCACTCCATGGATATAAAGGAAAACTTTGAGGCGATGGAGGAACAGGAAGTTTCCGTTGCAGGGCGTATCATGGCATTCCGTAACATGGGCAAGGCGTCCTTTATCAATATTCAGGATAAGCAGGGAAGAATACAGGTATACGTAAGAAAAGATGACATCGGTGAAGAGGACTACAAGTGGTTCAAAAAATACGACATCGGTGATATCCTCGGCATTGAGGGCAAAGTCTTCAAGACAAAGACCGGCGAGGTTTCCATCCATGCGACCAAGGTAGTTCTCCTTTCCAAGTCCATTCAGGTGCTTCCTGACAAGTGGGCAGGGCTGAAAGACCAAGATCAGAGATACAGACAGAGATATGTGGATTTGATTATAAATCCGGAAGTTCGCGACGTTTTCTTGAAGAGAGCATCCATCATCAAGGAATTTAGGAGAGTACTTGAAGAGGATTACGGCTACCTTGAGGTAGACACGCCGATACTTACCACCGTTGCAGGGGGCGCCAACGCAAGACCTTTCGAGACTCACCACAACACCCTTGACCTTGACATGAAGCTGAGAATTTCCAATGAGCTTTTCCTCAAGAGATGTATCGTAGGAGGACTTGACAGGGTTTACGAAATGGGCAAGATGTTCCGTAACGAGGGCATGGACAGACGCCACAACCCTGAGTTTACCAACATGGAGTGCTACGCTGCATATCAGGATATGGACTTCGTTATGGAAGTGACCGAGCAGATGGTATACAAGGCTCAGATGGCAGTAAACGGCACGCCGGTTATAAAATATCAGGGCAAGGAGTTTGACGTGACTCCGCCGTGGAAGAGACTTAACATGGCAGACGCCATCAAGGAAATCACAGGGGTTGATTTTGACAAAATCGAAACCGACGAAGAAGCAAGAGAAGCAGCCATCGCCCAGGGCATGGATCCGGCAGAAGTCAAGGATCAGACAAGAGGCAAGATTTTGGCTGAAATGTTCGAGGAATACTGTGAGGATATTCCGGGCTATCTGGACGGACCGGTATTTGTCATCGGTCACCCGGTAGAGGTTTCGCCTCTTGCAAAGAGAGATCCGAAAGACCCTCGAATCACCAGAAGATTCGAAGCATATATCAACGGATGGGAAATCGCAAACGCCTTCTCAGAGCTGAACGACCCTATCGACCAGTACGAAAGATTTGCAGAGCAGCAGAGACAGCTTGACTGCGGCATCGATGACGAGGCACATCCTATGGATCTCGACTTCGTAAACGCGCTGGAAGTAGGACTTCCGCCGACAGGCGGCCTTGGGGTGGGTATCGACAGATGTATCATGCTCATCCTCGACCAGCCGTCCATTCGTGATATCGTGCTCTTCCCGACGATGAAGCCGATAGGTTCCGAGAAGAAGGGCGATGCGGAGCAGAAGAAGCCGAGAATCCTCGACAAAACAAAGATCGAGGTAGAGCCTTTATTTGAAGAATATGTGGACTTTGATTCTTTCGCAGCCTGCGATTTCAGGGCGGTTAAGATCAAAGAATGTACAGAGGTTCCAAAGAGCAAGAAGCTTTTGAAGTTTGTTCTTAACGACGGAACCGGCACGGACAGAATCATTCTTTCGGGCATTCACGAATATTATGAACCGGAGGAATTAGTAGGAAAGACCGCTGTTGCCATCACAAATCTTCCGCCGAGAAAGATGATGGGAGAAGAAAGCAACGGTATGCTCCTGTCTTGCATCAATAAATACGACGGCGAGGAAATGCTGAACTTCATCATCTTGGATGACGACATCCCGGCCGGAGCAAAGGTATACTAAACCCAAAAGCTACAAAAAACCATAAAAATTGAGACGCAGTGAAAATTGCGTCTCTTTTCACAAAAGGAGGCAGCAGCAGAATGGATAACATATATAATTTACGCCTTTACGACGAAACGCTTCTTGCCTTTGTTCTTGAGGAAAGGGGCTTAGAGGGTTTGCAGGCGACCATTATTCGCGCCGAAACCGAAAAGAAAGAACTTTTTCCTCTTGACTTAGAGCTGACGGAGGAAGGCGTTATAAAATGGCTGGCACAGAGGGTAATTCCGAAGAATCGGCGGTTCGCAGACGAGATATTAAAGACGCTGGGACTGAGCGCAAATAACACCAAGGGCATTATTGATGTCTGCAGGGGGCTATCCCTAAATGACAGCTACTGGGTCGTTCCCGCCGACTTTGACGGGAAATATGCCGACTATAATCTGTATGAAAATCGCTTCTCCGAAGCTATGTCGCTGGTTGCCTATACCGGAGTGGGCGGTAGCCGCGAAGCATTCTCGACTTCGCCGGAACTCACCACCAACGGTATGCTGCGAAAGGCATGGCGCTTTGTGGAGAGTGACGGAATCTATCTCTATAAGGGCGGCACCGAGGGGGCAGCAAACACCGGAAAGGAGCCTTACAGCGAGTACTACGCCTGTCAGATTGCAGATAAAATGGAGCTGGATTGCGTGCAGTACGATTTGGAAAACTGGAAGGGGCTTCTTGCCTCAAAGTGCAAACTGTTCACGGATATTGACACATCTTTCGTTCCTATCGGGCGTATTGTCAGAAAAGCAACACTAAAAACCTGCCTTGATTATTACAAGACATTGGGTGAGGAATTTTATGAGCAGATTTGCAGTATGCTGGTGTTCGATGCCCTCATTTATAACGAGGATAGGCATTATGGCAATTTCGGTTTGCTCAGAAACAACCACACGGGTAAAATCATCGCTCCGGCTCCGATTTTCGATAACGGGTTGTCACTTTTCAATTACGCAATGCCGGAGGATTTCAAAAACCTTAGCGAGTACGCCAAGACCCGTGCAAACCCATATCGCATTTCCTATGAAGATGTATGTCGTGAGGTGATGGGTACGAGGCAGAAAGCGCAGCTGCGGCGAATGGTAGATTTCAAATTTACTCGCCATCCGTCCATAAATCTGCCGGAGAAGCGGCTGTCAGCCATTGAAAAACAAATAGGAGAACGCACAAGACAGCTACTCTCAATTGGAAAGCATTAAAATAGCAAACATACAAAGCTCGAAGCAAAACACTCCGAGCTTTTTTATGCCATTACGAAAAAAGTACGAAATATTACATTAAAAGTACTATTTTTACAATCTATATAAAAAATATATTTACTTTCCCGCAAACTTGCGTTACTCTCTCTATATAAGGTGAATGTGTATTTCGCTTTGAATTTACAAAAGATT
>CAVKSD010000119.1:0-5725 GCA_963658905.1 Bacteroidaceae bacterium | reverse complement strand
AAAGCCTGTTTGTATGGTATCAGCAATCAGAACTTCATCCACTGATTAAGAGTGCTGTATTTCATTATGAGTTTGAATTCATCCACCCGTTTGCAGATGGCAATGGACGTATGGGCCGCATGTGGCACAGTCTCTTGCTTGGCAAGTGGAAAGAACTGTTCTTCTGGCTACCAATTGAAGAACTGATTCAATCGAGACAGCGGGAGTACTATGATGCTCTCGGCGCTGCCGACAAACAGGCCGACTGCGCGGGATTTGTAGAACTGATGCTTGAAATTATTCGAGACAGTTTAATGGAAATAGCAGTTGTTGGTCGCTACACCGACCAAAACAGCGACCAAGTCGGCGACCAAGATAATCCTTCTATAGAGCGGCTTCTCTCTGTTCTCGGTAACGAAGAGCTCTCAGCATCAGAGCTAATGCGGCGGCTTGGACTTTCGCACAAGCCTACCTTCCGCAAGAACTACCTGAATCCGGCCATAGAGCAGGGGCTGATCGAACGCACAATTCCGGATAAGCCAAACAGCCGAAATCAAAAGTACAGAAAGTGCAATACTTGAGTCATAGAGTGCCATGCCGAATGCCGGTGATGGCACTTATTATTTCAGAAAAATATATGAACTATCTGTTTTCGTATGTCGTAATGCCATCCTTTATAGTTTCTGAAATTCTAACATCGTGTATCTCTTTTGGATCTATCTCGAAGAGGTTCTTTTCAAATATGGTAAGGTCTGCATACTTGCCGACCTCGATGGAGCCGAGCACATTTTCCCTACGCATCTGGTAGGCATTATTGATGGTATATCCCTTGATTACGTCGGCAATGCTTATGCACTCTGCCGCATCATTTACAAATATTCCTTCCTCGCCTGCATGGCTTCTTGTAACGAGAGCCTCGATGTTAGGCATAACCGGAAAAGTTGTAGGATCTGTAGGAAAGTCGGAGCCGAATCCCATCCTTGCGCCGCCATCTATAATTGATTTGACAGGATATGACCTAGCCTCCGTATACTTAGCCACTAATTTTTCCGTCTCTTCGTTCGTGGCTGCAATCCAGCATCCGGTGGTATCTGCAAACACATCAAACTTGCCAAAAAGCTCAATGTCTTGAGGATATACATATGCAGAATGCGAGCATATAATCCTTATGTCGCCAAAACCTTTCCCACGAACGATGCCGGCTGCTTCCAGCACATTGTGGACTGCATCCGGACCGATTGCGTGAATGTTGACGTCGATTCCGGCCCTGGCACATGTCTCGAACTTCTCAGCCAAGGCGGCAGATGTCATAATCGGCTTAACCACGCTTCCGTCAGGATAAGGATTCGGGATAGCGGCAGAGAGATTCTCCAAGGTTCCGTCGTTGATGAGCTTGTGGAAGGTGCAGAAGAAGCGGTCACTTGTAAACTTCTTGCTGAACCTGACAGTATCATCGAATGCCTTTTCGTAAAGGCCGGTAGCTCCCGCATATCCGCAGAAGTTAAGCCTTACCGGACTTTCATCTCTATCAAATAATGCGTTTACCTCCTCACTCATAAGATGCCTCATGAAGCTTATGGCGCCGCAGTCTACCATTGAAGTGATGCCATTTGCGGCAGCCTTAGCAAAGAAACTGCGAAAGGTTCTGACCGTAAGCTCATCATCAAAATAATTTGCTGCGCCTAAAACTGCATCCACTGAAGCTAATTCCTTAACAAATCCCGTCAGCTCACCGCCCGCATCGCGCTGATATATAACGCCGCCTGCAGGGTCAATATCCGGCGTATCATTTGTTATGCCCGCAACCTCGAGTGCCTTGGAATTGCACCATGCGGTATGAAGACTTGCGGAAAGAAGCGCAACCGGCTTATCTTTGCAAATTGCGTCTAAGTCCTTCTTGTGAGGGCCTATCTCGCCGAATGCAGCATCCGCCCAGCCCATACCTGTATATGCAGGCTTATCCGGATTTTCCTTGATAAACTTGGTTATGGCAGCTGTCATCTCATCTACGGACATACCGTTTAATACGAGAAGGCCCCCGAACATGTTTGCTGCGAAGAAATGAAGATGTCCGTCTATAATGCCCGGGGTAACAAGCCTTTCGCCAAGGTCTTCTGCGGTCGCAGGATCAATGCCTGCGAATTCAATCGCACCCTCGCTTGTGCCTACATAAGCAATCTTGTTTCCCCTGGTAACAACGGCCTCAGCCCAGGGCTTTCTGTCGTTTGATGTAAAAAACTTGCCGTTTATAAGTACTCTTATACCATCGCTCATTTTCAAGTCCCACCTATTATCGTGTGCACTTGATAAGCTCATCGGTATATCGAGTAGCATATTTGCAGTTACAGCAACGCTTGCTCAAGGTGCAATTTGGGTCTGTTCCGCCGCATCGCACGCAGACGAAGTCCCCGCAGGAATCTAATTCGTTATGCACATCTTTTGTGCCGCACATGGAGACTCCCGCTCCCGTTACATGGTCAAGCTCATCATCTGATATCTCGCCTGCCTTGCCTAGCTTATCAAAGTAAGCCTGAGCCTCTTCTTGGGTCATTTCTATTCCGTTTTCTTTTGCCAAAGCGATAAGCTCCTCGGCAGATTTTGCTTCTTTTGCTTTGCTTATAATTTCAGAATCGTATTTTTTCATTGTAATGCCTCCTTCGGTTTTTTTCGATTTGTATTCGCTTATTCGCTCTAAATTTTGCGCGCGAACTTTTCGTCCGCCTTGATTATATTATAACGAATATCCTTGCAAAATCCAAGTGAAAATTTGGCAGAAATTTGATGAACGCACTGCGCACTGCTTGCAACGCTCATAGGCAGAAAATACATCGTGCTACCGAGCGGCACATATCGGAGGCTTGTTTGTAATTTTTCATAAGATAATCTTCGAGCTCTGATTTTTCTTGTAATTTTTCGTATTTTATCCTATAATATTTGTAATAATTCCAAAATAATTGCCGCGCGATAATGATAGAATATTTACAAGACGGAGGGAATATGTTATGGCTCTTACGGTACGGGATTTGACAAAGCTGCAATGCTTCAATCATATGAAACTCATTGCCGGAGAAGGCGGGCTTGACAATAACGTCAAAGGCATGGGAATACTCGACTACGAGCTTATGCCCGAATATATCGACGATTTTCTGAAAACATTTACGCCGGGAGACTTTGTTCTTTGCAGTTTTCTTTATCAATACTGCTGCAACAAACCCGAGGAAATACTACCCATGGTAAGGACTCTGGAGGATTATGGCGCTGCGGGTATCGGCTGCAAAACCATCCTTTATCCACAGCTTCCTCCCGAGGTAATCGCCTACGCGGAAAAGCACAACTTCCCGATTTTCACCTTTGGCAAGGATACGTATTACGAAAACATCGTTTACGAAATTTCGGATGCGATTCAAACCGACGACCGAAACCTTTTGACCGACGAAAATATTGATGCTATGATTCTCGGCGCCCTGTCAAAGAACAAGGTTTACACCATTGCAAAGAACCTGCGAATTTCTTTCAAGGAGCAATGCCGTGCGTATTTTATAGCCCAAGACGGCGAGGGATTCAGGGAAAACATTCCGAGATATTGCAGCTCTTTCTATTTGAACCGAAACATCGGCAACAAGGGCATTCTCACCCCTTACGGGAGCGGAATGTTTATGCTTCTCACCGCCTCGAAAGACGAGGAAAAATCATTTGAGATTATGGCGGCAGACATTTTGGACTATCTCAATATTCCTGAGCCTTTCAGCTGCTGTGCCAGCCGAATACACAGGCCCTTTGAGAATTTGGATAAGTGTTTTCGGGAGAGCTACAACACCTATCTTGCCTCACTGGCGGAGGAACGAAACTACGGGAGTTTTGACGATATCGGGGTGTACGAAATCTTGGTAAACGACCGCAATTCCGCCCAGATGGAAGAATATATGCTTCGCTATCTGGCGCCGATCATGGATAAGCCGGACTATATGGAAGCCGCTTTTATCCTTGTCAAATGCGGTGGCGACATCGTAAAAGCAGCCGCAAGCTACGGTTGCCACCAGAACACCATCAGATACAAGATCGCAAGGATGAGGGAGCTTACAGGTTCCTGCGGCGAAACGGAACAGGAATTTTACATGAACCTCTCCCTTGCGGTAAGAATTTATCGGCTGAGACAGGTCACGAAATAAAAATCACGAAATCACGAAAATCGTGAAAGTCGCAAAACAAATACCGCAAATCAGATGTCATAAAATAGAAGTCAAACTGTTAAGTTTTAAAAAAAATAATACATAAAAAATATAGTACATAGACGGAAAGAAAAAGAGGAAACTTTATGAGTAAAAAATTAAGAGCTAACATTTTATTGCTTATCACGGCGATGGTCTGGGGCGCGTCCTTTGTGTCTCAGGTCAGCGGAATGGAACATGTAGGCCCCATCACTTTCCAAGGCATCAGACTCATGCTGGCTGCCGCGGTTTTGGTGCCGGTAGTTTTGGTAATGAACAAGGGAAAAGGCCCACTTTTCGCCCCGGAGAAAAAGGAAGAAAACAAAAACATCTTAGTCGGAGGTGTTTGCTGCGGGGTGGCGCTTTTCGTCGCCTGCATACTTCAGCAGTTCGGCTGCGTATTTACCACCGCAGGAAAGGCAGCCTTTATCACCACCCTTTATGTAGTAGTTGTACCTATCTTCAGCCTTTTTCTTCGCAAGCGGGTAAGGCCCATCATGTGGGTATGCGTTGGCCTTGGGGTCATCGGGCTGTATCTTCTCGCCATGCCTGACGGCTTCGGAAGCGTATCTAAAGGTGACTTTTTCGTAATCCTCTGCGCCGTGGGCTTTGCCGTACATATTATGGTATGTGACCACTTCACGGCAAAAAATGACGGCGTAAAGCTCTCGCTTATACAGTTCCTGACCGCAGGAATCCTGGGCTGCATGGCGATGTTTATTTTCGAAACTCCAAACTGGGACGATATCATCGACTGCGCGGTTCCGATCCTATATGCAGGCTGCCTTTCCGGCGGCGTTGGCTATACGCTGCAGATCGTGGCCCAGCGGGATGCGGAGCCTACGGTAGCATCCCTGCTTATGAGCCTTGAATCCGTTTTCGGAGTGCTGTTCGGCGCGCTGCTGCTCCACGAGGTAATGAGCGGCAGAGAAATCATCGGTTGCTGTACTATATTCGCGGCGGTTATCATTTCAAACCTGCCGGAAAATGAGGTCAAGCTGAGCGACAAACACTGATGACAGTGTCCGCGCAAAGACCGATAGAAAAATGACCGATAAAAATCGACCCCTAAAGTTCTACTTTTCTATATACATTGGCATGGTACTCATTGAGCCATGCCTTTTCCTTTTTTGTAAGCATTTCCGGCAGGATTGCTTCCTCCTCAAATGGGCAAAAGGTTATGGTTTCAAATCCGTATTTTCCGTCGCCAAGGTCAACGCAGAGGATTTCGTTTTCCAGCCTTATGCCGAACTTGTTTTCCAGATAAACTCCCGGTTCGTTACTCATGATCATGCCGGGAAGCACATGGGTGTCTCTTCCACGGGGACTTATGCTTGCCGGGCCTTCGTGTACACTTAGCATATGCCCTACCCCGTGACCTGTGCCGTGCTTATAGTCAAGACCTATCGCCCGGATCTCCTTTCGGGCAATCATATCAAGATCAGCGCCAGTGGTTTCGCTGTCAAATACCGCCGTTGCGAGGGCAATATGCGCCTTGAGAACCGCCGTGTAGCAGCGCTTCATCTCCTCTGTTAGCT
>CAVKSD010000118.1:0-5752 GCA_963658905.1 Bacteroidaceae bacterium | reverse complement strand
AACCCCCAGCTTGTTGCCACATCTCGGGCAGAAGTTCTTGCCGCCCACATCGGTTGCTCCGCATTTGCCGCATATATTCGGATCAAATATATTCTGCTCGTCGATGCCAAACACATTCGCATTAACATTCGGAGCAGGAATCTCAAGTTTTGAGCCGCACTTGGAGCAGAACTTCTTGCCCGCAATGCATTCCTCACCGCATGCCTTACACAAAACATATCCAGGTCTTGCAACCAAAGGCTTCGGACCTTCAGGGCAGGCGAATGTCGAGCATCCAATATTCCTATCCCAACATGTGATATGATGAGTAATCTCGCAAGATGGGCAAACCTTCGTAATGTCACTTTTTTCAATCGAAAGACCGCAAACCGGACAAATTTCAACTTTTCTCATTATTTTATATTTTCTCCTTTCCGCCTTGCGACTTTCTAATTTGTAAGCTCAACCGAGCCTTTTCCTATTTGCTTGCCTGTATTGGCATCATATATGTATATGGTGAAAGTTCCCGCTACGCCATACTCAGGGATATCATACCAAAATGCACACTGGCCGCTAGTTTTTTCTTTCCACTTCTTGCCCCAAGAGCCTGTTGCCGCGCTGCCGTTAGGATATACAGCCTTGTATTTTAGTTTTGTATTTGCTCCTGGCTCACCGCCCTCAAGCGTTACATGACAGTAAATCTTGTCATACTTGCTTATCGATTTCTTGGCACTATCCGCATTTTTCTCCTCATTATTGATGACCATTTTTGCTTCCCAAGCATAGAGTTTCTTGAATATGGATGCTGCGTCTTTGTAGGATGCAGCTTTTAGCTCCTTCAGGTATTTATATGTTGTTTCGTTCGTCCTGTCCTTATTTTCTCCTACATAGCCATACATTGCTTTTAGTTTCTTCTTTTGGCTATCTTCATATTTACCCAGTGTAGAAAAGGCCGCAGCTGCATCTTCATATTTGTCTTCGTCGAGAAGTTCACACGCGCTCTGGTATTTCGCCTTTTTCAGCATATCCTTGCTTTCTCTGTACTGTTTAATTTCGGTGAAAACTTCCATCGCTCTATCGTAATCACCTTCTTCAAGGCAAGTCAAGCCATATTGATAATACGACTCCGTATATTTCGCGTCAGAATCATCGTATCCGTCCAGCTTTGCAAAAGTCGTATATGCTTTTTCATAATCGCCACTGTCCAAAGCATTACATGCCGAATTATATCTAATAGCAGGCAGTGCCTTTGTGGCAAATAAATAAGACCCCACTGTCAAAATGATCACAATTATGGAAATAATGGCTGCGATTTTTGCCCTCTTCTTTGCCCGTGCCCTTGCTTCTTCTGCACGAATGCGTTGCTCTTCGTGGATTCTGGCTTCTTCAGCCTTGCGGGTTTCGAGATTTTCTATGAGAGCTTCGGCATCCAGCTTATCAAAAAGAGTTTCCGCCTCGTTTCCGCAACTCTGGCAGTTTCGCTCATCGCTGTGATTGATATTTCCGCAAGTGCAAAGCCAATATTTGCCAATCTTCTCCGGAACCAACATGGTTTCTTCCTCGGCACTGATATTTGCCTCGATAGCATATTCAGATGCAATCTCAGCATCACCGAAATAATCTATGAGGGTAGCTTGTGTTGTCAGTTTTATCAAAGATCCTTTTGCAAGCGCCTCTCCTCCATCTTCCAGTACAGCTTTTTTCGGTACGACTTCAATGGAATCCGCATCTGTTTCCGCCTCAACAGGTATTCCGACGGTCTGCCCGAACTGCGCATTTCTTGTGGTTCCCTCGAACTCATATTTGAAGTTCTCTACCCTTGCAATCTCCTTCCCGCTAGCCCTGAGAATCACATCAATAAAAAGCGTTTCAATCCTGCTCTCCACCAGCCCTTCAAACACGCATCTTACATAATATTTCCCGTCAACAAGGCTTTGCAAAAGCGTTGCACTTTCAACAAGCACAGGGCAACCGTCCACTAAAAACTTTTCTTTCGACTCGGTGACCATCCTGTAATTATTTGAACATACTTTGTTATTCATTTCGTTTCTCCGTTATTTTATGAGGCTGAAGATTGAGCTGTTGCAGTAATTGGAGCCTTTGACGCTGTGCTGCTCCAGGACGAATAGTATTTAACTTTTTTCGTCTTTGTTTCGGTTGTCTGTGTTTCTACGCCCAGCTCATCCGTTGCCTTTTTCACTACCTGATACTCTTCTTCTACCGTCTTATATGCTCTAACTCTGAAGTAATACTTTTTGCCTACTGTAAGTCCTCTAAGGGTTTTGCTAAGGGTCGAAGCATTTTTAATAGTTGCAGTCTTTTTTGTGGAGAACTTTGATGAAGTCGACCATTGTAGCTGGTAGCCGTCTGCATGCTTATTCTTGTTCCAACTTGCGGTAAGAACTTTGCTTCCCGCTACACTAGCCTTTACTGTAGGCGCCTTTAGGTAGTAGCAGTTCACCTTTTCGGACATTTCGCTGACAAGACCACCGGCACTCGCTGGAACGCTCACTATGCTGTAGGCATAATTTTTGCCGTTTGTCTTAGCTTTGCTGTCTTTGTATGACGTTGCGTTTTTCTTTGTGGTACCCAGCTCAATGCCGTTTCTATAAACTATGTATTTCAGACCGCTCGGGCCTTTATTCCAGCTGACTGTTACCGCATTCTTTGCAGCTGTTTCTACTTTTTTGACTTTCGGCGTGCTAGGATATATATTGAATTTCAGATTTTTACTCTCGCCATAATTTCCCTTGCCCGTCACGACTGCATATCCGTATCCCGGGTTGGTATTTGATTTATATGTTAAAACATAGTCTTTGTCTTTTACCAAAGCAACTGTCCCGTCGCTCACTGTAACATTTGGCATAAATGTCGAACCCGTGTACACATATTTCTCTTCTGGGAGAATCAAGGCTGAAGTCGCAAGAGTTATGCTCTTTGGGTTAATGGTGAAGTTCTTTGTCACGGTTCCGATATAGTATCCGCTGCCAGTAATTGTTAGCTTGCCCTGACCAGCGCTGATGTTATCTGAAATCGCAACGCTGTAGTCGCTACCTTTTACAAGCGTTTTTGCACCGTTTTTTATGGTTACATCCGGCGTAACCGCGCTGCCTGTATATGTACACTTGCCAATCGTGTATGTACAGTTTGAAATATCGTATTTTATTTTGAATGTGCCGGTCCCTTCACCGGTGTAGTTTTTACCACCACTATAATAAGGTTTCGCACTCACCGTAACAGTTGCAGTACCGATGTTTGTGTTATTCGAATAGCTTACATCATATTCACTGCTTGGGACCTCCAGGCTCCCATTGTATACCGCAACGCCTGGTTTCAATGCTTTGCCGGTGTACTTCTGGTCGCTCACTTTTATTGTGCAGGTGTTAAGGTTTTTCTTCTCAATTGTGAAGCTCTCTGTCGTAGAGCCCTCAAAGTTTCCGATACCGGTGATTTGTACATTCGATGAGCCTGCATCCTTTGACGACACGCTTCCTACTTTATAATCAACATTTTCTGCCAGATTTCTATTTTTATATGTTATTGCGACACTTGGCGTAATAGTATAGCCCGTATAGGTGGCGTTAGAAATTTTTATTGTCACACCATATGAATCTATATTCACTTTTTTTATTGTGAAGTCTTTTGTTATTGTTCCTTCATAATTACCTTTTCCTTCAATTGTAACAGTTGCCGTTCCAGCATTTATATTATTGCTGTATGAAACTGTATAATCCGTTCCGCTTTGCAATGTTGTATAGTAATAGGAGCCTGATGTTTTTATCTTTACTGTAACGGTCGGAGTTATTTCACTTCCCGTGTAGTCGGTAGAATATGTCGAGTAATAGTTCCCTCCAATATATACTTCTGTGTTTGAGCTGGAAATCGTAGTCGCCCCATAGGCTGCTCCTGTCACCATCGCCGTAAATACTACCATACATACACTGATGATGAGCCACTTTACCATTCTTTTCATTTTCTTTTCCTTTCTTGACTGTTGATCATTGTTATTATGAGATTATTGTTAATACAAACCCCAAGATAGAGCAAAGAGTCCTCCCAGTGCGATCACCGCTATAAGCCCCAATGCAAAGTAAATGCCAACGGCAATCCAAACTGCCGTTGGGTTCGCACCTGTGCGCGAAGCAATATTTTGCGAGCGATAAGGTTCTTGTAAATTGCTTGCATCAGAAAGTGTCTTTTCTAAGAAGTTCATATATATGTAGTTTCCAAAAACGCCCAAAGCGATATTAGCCAAAATCGGCAGGATAAATGCAGATATTCCGCCTAAAATGGACGTTGCAACTATGAAGATAATTCCGTATACATACATCCTGCGATAGAAAAGCCAGAACGGAGATACCAAAAATGCCGGCCAGTTCCAGCTAGTCTTCTTTGCAGTTGCTTTCATGAGTCTGAATTTTGGCTCATAATACTCGAGGTTTTCTCCGACCATCCGCAGAACCTGAGGATCCATCTCTTCTCTATTCGCGCTATACGAGTTGCCATAGTTTGCGCCAGCATAGCCTGTCTTGCTATGATCTGATTGATATTGATTTTGGAATTGATAGTTGTATGCACCTTGGTATTGTCCCTGTGCATTCTGATAGCCTTGGCCCGATGTATCTTGGTAAGCCTGTTGTTGCTGTGCAGTCTGAGATCCTATAATGCGTTCGCCGCACTTGCCGCAAAATGCATCATCACTGCTGTTCGGCTCGCCACATGCAGTGCAGAAAATAAGTTTGCCGGACGCTCTCAGTTCTTCAATTAGCTTGTTGTGATCGTTGATTTCCATTTTATTTCATTTCCTTCCTAGTTTAATCTTTCATAAGCATTTTCGTTAATTGGATCATCTGATTTTTTTCGAGTTTTTTCACAAAACAATCACAATAGTTTGTCATTTTCTTCCTCCTCTTTTCACGCATTGTTCAAACTCTTTTGAGTTAACTGTACCATTTATCATTCAAAAAGTCAACTCAAAAGAGTTAATTCAAACCGGTATAAACATTTATTATTGATTTATCATGTTATCTCATTTGGTAAAAAAAGAGGAATTTTTATGACGTTAAAACAGGCTGTTCACGATAGAATTTGGGAGCTTTGTGATGAAAGGGGCATTACAATAAACAAGCTATCCATAATTTGCGGCATTACCCAGTCCACACTCAACAACATTATCAACGGTAGAAATAACAGTGTTACCCTGTCGACGATTAAGAAAATTTGTGACGGTCTAGAAATCTCACTTCAGGATTTTTTTGCGTCTTCGATATTTACGGATCTTGAGCAAGAAATAAAATAGCTCTCTGCCTCGATATAATCAAATTATTTCTGTCAAAGTTTTCAGCAGATTTTTGAAACTCGCAATATTTTTTCGGCAGATTTTTGTTTTTATCATAGATTTGCCGAATTTTCTCTATTAAAAAGGAGCGTACCCTCCGATCAATGCCCTTATTTCATAAGCGAATCTGTGTCCGTTCTTTAAGCGCATTATATCATGCTTTTTGTACCTTTGCAAGGGGTACGCTAAACCCGGGGCGGGGGTTATACTCTATTTTTTCTCTCTATTAGAATCTATCTCAAAGCATTATATGCTGCAAGGACTTCTTTTATAGCCGTCTTGTCCGCACTACTAACGGTCAAATCATAATGCCGGTCATCGCCTTCAAACCGGATAATTGTTTCCTTAGACTTTGATATCTTTTTAAGCAGCTCTATGTCGTCACCGTCCGGCTCAATGTCCACGATTTCCCAAACATCCCCGTAGTCATTATCC
>CAVKSD010000117.1:0-5771 GCA_963658905.1 Bacteroidaceae bacterium | reverse complement strand
ATAGTGACCTCTTTGCCCTGTTTTTCGGTTACACTCGTTCCGGAAATTGTAGCTGAACCCGGCAGATAGCCGCCGTAGGACTGACCGCAAACTTCGCAAATTGCCTGCGCATCAACCGTTGCAACGCCACCGGAGCAGCTTTGCATTATATGCATTATAAATGTTCCTTCACAATACTTGCAGTACGCAATATGCATCCCGTCTATGTATGGCTGATAATCCCCATATTCGTGCTCATGGAGCTGATATTTTTTAAGAGTGAATTTTATATATTGCTCTCCGGATGTCAAGTTTGATATCGGCCCCTGTTCATAAGTAACGGTATCGCTGCCCTCGTCAAACGTCAGAATGTTACCGGACACAGTTCCGCCTGTCCAGTTTGTCATGTTGCTTGCATTGAATTTCGGCAGATTCGATAAATCATACTGCCCTTTGGAACCTATCTCTAGCGAAACAGTTTGGCTGTTAGAGTTGCAGCTCAAATCCTTTAAGGCTGCATTGCTGCTCAAATCCAGCGATGTCAATTTATTTCCATCGCAATACAGTGTTTTCAGCTTCGTATTGCTACCGGTATTCAATGATGTTATATAGTTATTATTACATTTCAAGGTTTCCAGAGCCGTATTTTTGCTCACGTCCAGTGCTGACAGCTTATTGTCGCTGCAATTTAAGTATGTCAATGCCATATTATCGCTCACATTTAAGCTGTCTAACCTATTTGCACTACATGTCAGATTCTCTAATCCCGTAGCATATCTTGCATTCAAGGAAGTAAGTGCATTCGAACCACACTGCAAATCTGTCAATTCTTTGTTATTCCAAAGCGACAATTCCGTCAAATTATTTTCGAAGCACACCAATCTCTTCAATAGCACATTATTCTCAACATTTAGCGACACCAGTTGGTTCTGGGCACATAGCAGCTCTGTCAATCCCGTATTGCTACGTACATTCAAACTTGTCAAGCAGTTAGAATGGCAATATAAAATTTTCAATTTCGTATTTGCTCCCAAATACAGCGATGTAAGCTTATTAGAATAGCACTCTAAACGTTCTAACTTTGTATTTTCACTTACATCTAGCTTTGTTAGTTTATTTTTAGAGCATGACAGCTCGGTCAGCAGACTGCATCCGCTTACTGACAAAGATTTCAGTTGGTTTTCATCACATCTCAGGTATGTCAGCGCTGGGTTTTTACTCAAATCTAAGGACTTCAATTCGTTGAATTGGCATTCCAGGCCATAAAGGGATGTGCAGTTCTCAATATCTATATCTGTAATATGATTGCTTTCGCATTCCAAAACGCCCAGCTTTGTATTCTTGCTCATATCCAACGTTGTCAGCTCATTATAACAACAGTCAAATTCTTCGAGATCGGTAAAATACTCAATTCCCTTTAGGTCTTTAATGCCCTTTCTCTCGCAATGCACATATTTCACATTCGCAATTTCACTTGCACTCAAGGAACCATTTCCGTCCCTATCGAAATTATTTGCTACAAAGTCTCTCCAGTTCACATCCGGGAAGTTCGTCTCGTTAATGGCGACGCTTCCGTCTGTTTCCGTCTCGGCCACTGCCACGCTCGGCATCATGCAGAGCACCATGCTCAGCGCAAGTATTATGCTTAGTATTTTCTTTTTCATCTTTCCATTTCCTTTCCCTGCATTGTTCTTTCTGGTTTTATTTCGTACTGTCCGGCGCTTTAGCCTGCCGGCAGGGTGTCCTCTGTCACCGGCAGAGTCGCGTAGCCCGTCCAGCCGGCGATGTGTCTTTCCATATATGTGATATCGTCGATATTCGCCTCGCCGTCGCAATTAGCGTCTATTGCGAATTTCTCGGCGTCTTCGTAGCCGTTCCAGCCCGCCAGATAGCGCTTTGCCCGAAGAACATCTGCGAAATCTACCCTTCCGCTTCCGTCTACGTCGCCGTAAGTGAATGTGTGGAGATTGCATACTCCGGATTTCACTATATAGGCAACATCCGCTGCCAGTCCGACGGTCGAGCCATTGTCTCCGATTTCCAGCATATTATAATATAAACCCTGCCGGCTGTTATACATAGCGGCAAGATACTCTCCCGCAGGCACGACGCCCATGGAAACGGTACCGGTAGTCCCCGGTTCGCATTCCACCTTCACCAGTGCACCTTCCGCTCCGCTCATTATGTCATTTGCTATTTCAGGTATTTCTGAGTCTTTCGCATAGAAGGCAACAACCGTTTGCCCCGATATTCCCTCAGTGTCAAAATGCACATTCACGTTCTCTTGGGAAAGCCCCGATATCTCTCGTGTTCCTTCATGGCTGCAGCCTGTGCATCTAAATTTTTCGATGTACACGCCATCGCTGCCCGGCTTGGCCTTTATCTCCACAGTTTTCAGATAATGCGAAAAGTCGATTTTAAGGTTCGGGTAGTCAATGCCCACCGCACTGTGGTCTTTATCTACGGTTTTGCTGCCGGATGCGCTCATCACGCCGATTCCCCCGGCCTTCAGCCGCTTAAAAGTCATAACTATGAGCCTCTGATCCTCGCTAATTCCAGATATATTGACAAAGGAAAAGCCCACCGTTCCCTGGTCAATTTTGGGCTTTGTAATAATCAGAGATTCGCCTGCTCCCGGCTGACTGCTTTCGTCTCCGGTGGCAGCGCAAACCGCAACCTCCGTGCAAAGGCTCAAATTTTTATCGTATGCAATCGTAAAATCCCCCGCCGCAAGTCCGCTTTCGCCGTCAATAATTGCCGTCACCCTATAAGTTTCTCCGTGTGACAGCTCTTCATATTCCATTCGAAACGCAGGGTTTTGCACCACGATCTCCTCTCGGTCTATCTTCACGGTGTTAGTAAAACCGCTACTATTCATAGCCCCCAGAGTATCATCAGCGTTTATCTCCTGCAGCTCTCCCGGTCTAAATTCAATCTGGGTCGATGTGGCTTCCGATGTTATCACCTTGAAGGAAAGCTTCACCAGATTTTCTCCGTAGCCTGCACCGATTGGATTTGTTGCCGCGAAGGAAATTTTCACATACCCTGCGGTATTTCGATTAATGCTCGTTGTGCAGTTCGCTGCCACAAGCCGAGGCTCCGCCTCCACGTCCGTAAGCTCCAAATACTCACGGTCGTAGACAAATTCAAAATTTCCTCCCGCAAGGTTCCCCACATTGCTACTTCGCAGGTAATAGTCAAAGTTCTCACCCTCTTTTGGGCTGTAGTTTGACACGCTCCCATAAAAGTAAGCCGTCGGTATCGTCTGCTCTGCTTGCTTCACCGTCACCCTGCCGTTTCCCTTGGTAATGGCAATATCCTCAGCATTTCCGTCTTCGCCAAGGGCGCAGGCTTCTTCCACGATAAGCTCAATAGGGTAATCGCCTGCCCCGACTCCATCTTGCACCCTAAAGGAAATGCCTGCCAGCAGGCCGCTTCCGCTTATGCCCTCGGTGGAAATTGCAGACAGCTTAACAAGTCCGCTGTCACTGCTGTTAATATCCGAAAGGCAGCCGTTTAGCAGCGCGCCCTTTGACACACTGCCGACGGTCATAACCTCCGGATTATATTTTACGCTTATTTTCAGAGCCGTGACCCGCTGAAAATTGCTTCCGTTTACATATATGGTCCCGCTGCTGCCCGCATATATCGTGTTCTCACCGATGTTTATTGTGGGCGAGGCCACGGTTTCCTCAGCATGAGCCGGCACTGCCGGAACTGCCGCGAAAATCACGGCAATTCCCAGAAGCACCGAAAATATTTTTCTTCTTATTAAATTTTCCTGCCATAACTTTTTCGCCATAACATTCACCTTTATACAAGAGTGGTTACGGTTCCGTTTACATACTGTATGATGCGCAGAGCCTCTGCCGCCGACAGAGATTTGTCGTCATCAAGGTCTGCCCTTGCAAATTGCTCCGGATCCAGGTTCAGCCTGTCGTTAGCTGCCATAAGAAGCATCATGGCATCTTTTATCTCAACGACTCCGTTGCCGTCCACATCGCCCTTGGCGCTGCTGTCCACTGCTACCTGTACCGTCACCTCGTAAGGATTCTCCGGGCTGCCTTTGCAAATCTTGTTGCCCTGACCGTCGCCGGCTTCGATGTAGTATTCGATGCCCTTTGTGGTAACTTCCGCTGCGGCGATTGCTGCAGCGTATTTGTCATTGATACTCAGCATCTGCTTCGACTTCCATTCGGTTTCGCCTTTCGTGCGATAATACAGTGTTACGGTGTCCACAGCCACGTTGTCTGTAACCGTTGCCGAAATCATCAGCTTGCTGCCGGTAAATGCGTGAACCACCGGGCTGTGATAAATGTTCGGTGCCATGGTGTCGTATGCCTGAACCGTGATCTTGCCGGAAGGTTCGGATTCTGTCATGTCAGACTCAACTACGGTGAAGTTGTAGTAATATCTCTCACCCGGCAGAACCGTGTCGTCAAACCATTCTTTCGTGTCTGCCGCAATGATGGTTTTGTTCAGCTTCGTATAAAGGCCGTCTTCCTTGGTAGCCCGATATACATTGTATCCTGCCATGGTGTCGAACTCGTCCTGATACCAACTCAGCTTAATTCCTGTTGCGGTGGCTTCTGCCTGCATGATAAGGGCCTGAGCCGCCGTGGTATCGATCTTGAACTGGAATCTGCCCCAGTCTTTGTAGAGCTTCATGGACGTGCCGGCAGCCTTGCCGTTACTGATTGCCCATTTCTGCCAGCCGTTCTCGATTATGGTATTAAGCTCAACTGTGCCTTCCCAGTGGGTCGGCGTCTTATACTCGCCTTCAACTTCATAATCCGCATAAGGATATGAGCTTCCGAAGGTGACATACAGCGGAATCGTGGTGTCCATGCTGCGGTTAAAGTCCACCGCAAAGGTTACCTTTCCGTTACCCACCGTGGTTACCACCTCGCTTTCTACCATCACATATGCATTTGCCACGAACGGCCAAACATTCGCCGGAGCCTCAGTGAGGTATTTGCCCTCGTTTATATCAGCAAGGCTCTTATAGTCGTCGTAGTCAAGAATCTGTTTGTTAATCAGGAACTCATCTGTGGTTCCCCAGTAGTTGCCGCCCAATCCGATTCTCTGGTATTCGCTTGCGCTCGGCGCGGTGATTCTGAGCCACTTCGTAACATCATCGTCAATCAAACGATTAAGGATGGCATTTCCCTTGAAAGTGGTGTTCAGGCCGTCCTCCACATATTGCTGCCATGCCGCTTCTATGTCTTCCTTGGTTGGATAGGTTCTCGCCGTCAGCTTTTCTGCATCGATTACAATCTCGTTTACTACGTCGTATGCCGCGTCATCCGGAATAGCCGGTTCGTTAGTATCCGGTTCTGCCGGAGTTTCTTCCGCAATAGGTTCCGTTGCGGCTGGCTCTGCCGGAGTTGTTGCCTCCGTCGAGCCTGCTTCCTCAGGAGTTGTATTTTCTTCCGAAACTGACGGCACTTCTGTGGATGGTTCTGTCGTGCTTTCTTCCGTTGGTGTTGTCACCTCTGTCGTGGTGGTGGCCTTCTCCGCAGAATTCTCTCCGGTTTGTTCGCCGGTTGTCTCAGTTGATCCTGCCTCGGACTGTTCTGTCTGCTGCTCCGGTTCCCCGGTTACAGTTTCGCCTTCGGTTTCTGTTGCAGCTTCTCCAGTTGGTTCTGACGCAGGTTCTCCCGCAGGCTCGCCTTCGGCATTCAACGTGGTTTCCTCTGTAGGCGCTGCCGTAGACTCTTCTTCCGGCGCTGTCGTAGATTCTACGGTCGCTTCTTCCGCAGGCTCTGCCTCAGTCTCACCATCATAGGTGA
>CAVKSD010000116.1:0-5832 GCA_963658905.1 Bacteroidaceae bacterium | reverse complement strand
GATATTACCTATGCAGACATTCATAAGTCGCAGGACAACCTTTGGAACTTTCTGTTCTTCACCGGATATCTGAAGAAAATGGACGAACGGACAGACGCAGAGGGAGACATTCACCTCAAGATGGCAATCCCGAATATGGAGATAAAGAAGATTTACCGAGAGTCCATTACCGAGTGGTTCGACCAAAGGATAAAGGCTCTTGACCGCAGTCCGCTGAAACACGCGCTGGAGACGGGCGACTGCGAAGCAGCGGAGGACTTCATCAGCTGCCAGCTTGCGGACACCATCAGCTATTATGACTATGCGGAGAATTTCTATCACGGATTTATGGCAGGACTTCTTGTGAATATCGGAGGCTATCGTGTAAAGTCCAACCGCGAGAGCGGAAACGGCAGGCCCGACATCGTGATGCAGACGGTGCAGATACGCAAAGGCCGCGTGATTATTTTAGAGCTTAAAATAGCAGGCAGCATTGCAGAGATGGAGGAAGCCTGCGACCGCGGGCTTGCACAAATCGAAGCACAGCATTACGCTGAGCCTTTTATAGCGGAGGGCTATCCTGAAGTGAAAAAGTATGCACTGAGCTTCTGCAAGAAAGAGTGCATGGTAAAGAAAGAAATTGAACATTAAGAAAATACAAACACCAGACAAAGCTCGAAGCAAAAACGCTCGGGCTTTTTGATTGGCAAACAGGTTTACATATTTTGGCAAAGGAATTGAGAATAGCTGTAAAGAAATGAAAAACGCCGTTGACAATGATACACTGAAAAAAATAAAAGAAAATGTGCCAAACGAGTGGATAAAAGCGACTGAAAGTGGTACAATAGAAAGACTTATCGAAGCAATTAGCAAAAGACGAGATACAGGGAGTATTCCATGTTTTTTAGGAACAGGAGAAACAAAATGCTAAAAGTCGGAAAACTGGATAACAAACTGCTTTCAGAGGCGGTTATTAACAAAATAAAATGCAAGAGGCAGGAGGTGCTGGTACACGCGGGGGTAGGAGAGGACTGCGCCGCAATAGATTTCGGCAAGTACGAGTGCGTAATGTCAACGGATCCGATTACCGCGTCGGTAAAGGACATCGGAAGGCTGTGTATACACATTTCCGCAAACGACATCGCCTCAAACGGCATTGAGCCAATCGGAATCCTGCTGGCGGTGATGCTGCCGGAGGGAACCACAGAGGCGGACATAATTCACATAATGGAACAGGCGGCAGAAGCCGCCGCGGAATGCAATATAGAAATAATCGGCGGGCATACCGAAATCACCAAAGCGGTAAATCGCCCCGTCATAGTTTCCACGGCGGTGGGCAGAGGGCTTGCAAAACAGTCCGCTTCCGCGACGCAGATAAACCCTGGGGACTCCATAATAATGACGAAAACCGCAGGAATCGAGGGTACCGGAATCATCGCAAGAGACTACGAAAATGAACTTGCTGGGATTCTGAGCCAAGAGGAGATAGCCCGCGCAAAGGACCTGCTTTCTGAGGTCAGCGTAGTCAAAGAGGGAATCATAGCGGGGCGTATCGGAACCCACGGAATGCACGACATCACAGAGGGCGGAGTGCTTGGAGCGATTTGGGAAATGTGCAGCATTGCAGGACAGGGCGCCCGCATTGACGCAGAGGCGATTCCGATAGACGAAGTGACCCGCAAAATCTGCAAAAACTATGACATCAACGTGCTTAGACTGATTTCTAGCGGCTCCATGCTGATAATCGCAGCGCCGGACAAAAAAGACGAAATAATCAGGGAACTTTACAACCAAGGCGTGCCGGCAACTGAAATAGGCAAAATCCTTTCAAAAGAAGAAGGACTGTGCATTTTTGAAGCAGGAAAGGCAACAAAAATCGGCCCACCCGCCGCAGACGAACTGTATAAAGTTGTAAAATGATTCGACGGGGAATTAGCGGATAATCAAACAAAAAACATATAAGAAATGTATAAAAGTTTACATAATAGGGCATACTCTTTGTGAAGAAATGGTGAAAAACTGGACAATTTCAACATTTTCGGTTATAATGTAAAGGTCTGCGGGAGAACCCGCCTGCAGATACTATTTTTAAGAGAGGAACTATTATGTTAAAAAAACTCATTGCAGTGCTGACGGCAATGACGCTTCTCATTGGGTCTGCGGTTCCGGTTTACGCCGAAAACACCTCGGCAATTACCGCTGAAACAGTCACCGAAACCACCGCAGAGCAGACCGCAGGGAACGCGGATACCGCAGGCACGCAGGAAATAGGTATTACGGGGGGAGAAACGACAGAAAACGACGAAATAGCAAACGACGCGGATGATCAGACGAGTCAGGACGAGGAAAAGAACGAAGATTCAGGAGATTCAGAAGATTCGGACGAAGAAAAAACAGAAGACAAGGACGATCAGGATAAGGAAGACAAGAAAGAAACTGACAAAATATCAAAATATCAAAAGGGGCTTGCTGCATACATTCGCAGCAAAAACAAAAATCTAAGCAAAAGCTGGTCGATTACTCTCGCCGGATACTTCATCAAATCCGGAGAGAAAAACGATGTTGATCCAAAAGTCCTCATGGCCCTTGCTCTGCGCGAAAGCAATTTCCGCGCCAAGGCGAAAAGCAAGTACGGCTACAAGGGGATCATGCAGTGCAGCGACGCATTTGCAAAGAGCTACGGTTATAAACCGTCGGATCTTTACAAAGCAAGCGTGAGCATTGAAATTGCCGCAAAATACATCAAAAAGATGAAGAAAAAGTACAAAACATATACCAACGCTATATGTTGCTATGTCTGCGGAAGCGGCGCGGTTGCAAACGGCACCCATTCAAAGGAGCCGGGCAGATCCGTCATGAACGTGAGAAACAATATCAAAAAATTCCTGAAGGAAAACGGCTACGCTTAGCGAATAAGGACAAAGAGAACAAAGCGGGAACCCGACCAAAGACGAGTCGGGTTCTTGTTTTTAGGCGAAAGACATGATATACTTTCATAGACGGGGAAAAACGGGGGAATCAATATGGCAATAACGACGAAGAAATCACCGTGGGAAAAAGAATGGGCTGACCTTCAGAAGAAAGAAGCGAGATTCACTCAAAAAAGAAAAGAAGGCCCCACCTCGGTGCTGATGCAAAAACTCGACAAACTGGTTCCGAAAAAACTCAGCGAAACCCTTAACACCGCGTTCTACAAGGCTTTTGCGCTGGTGTTCGAAAAGGGAACCGGCATAATCGAAAAGACATACAACAAAGAGAAGAAAGAAACCGATTTTAAAGTAAATACCTACGCCACCGAAATATCGGACAGCAGAAAAGCAGCGAAGGCATTTACAAAAAAGGCGAGATCTGCCAAGGGTCTAAACCTGCTTATTTCCGGCGTGGAGGGAGTCGGCATGGGAATAGTCGGTTCCGCAATACCGGATATACCGGTGTTCATAGCCATGGTGCTCAAAAGCGTGTACGAAATCGCCCTGAGCTACGGATACGAATATCGCTCCGACGAAGAAAAAATATTTATCCTCAAGATAATTGAAATTGCAATGTGCGATGAAGAGGCGTTCGTAAACAGAAACGAGGCATTTAACTGCGACATACGAAATATCGTGCAAAGCGGAGATTTTATAGGCGAGGGGGATTGGAACGTCACCAAGGAAGAACAGATGAAGCAGGCGGCTGCGGCTTTGTCCGAGGAAATGATATACACAAAATTTGTCCAGGGCTTTTTCCTCGTAGGAATGGTGGGCGGCGTTTTTGACCCGATTTACGTAAACAGAATCAGCGACTACGCTGTGCTAAAATACAGAAGAAGATTTTTGGAAGGCAAACTAAAGAATGAAGAATAACACACTATATCTTACGCAGGGGGCGCTCATAGCGGCTCTGTATGTGGCGCTTACTATAATTTCAAACTTTGCAGGGCTTGCAAACGGCGCGATTCAGCTTCGGCTCTCCGAGATGCTGACTATACTTCCGGTGTTCACCGCCGCTGCGATTCCCGGACTTGCGGTAGGCTGCGCCCTTGCGAACATAGCCACCGGCTGCGCTCTTTGGGACATAGTATTCGGAACCCTTGCCACAACCCTGGGTGCGCTGGGTACATACTATATAGGAAGAAAATATCCCTATGCAGGGCCGATTTTTCCCATTGCGGCGAATGCGCTTATTGTACCGAAAATATTGCAGATTGTCTACGGCGCCGAGGGAGCATACTGGTATTTTGTGCTGACAGTGGGAATCGGTGAAATCCTTTCCTGCGGCGCACTGGGAATCCTGCTATACAGAGCACTCAGAAAAACAAAGATTTTCCAAAAGCAATAAAGCACAAAACATAAAGAAAAAAACAATAGAGCAACGAAGCGATAAAGCGATAAAACCAAAAGTAAAGCAAAGTAAAAGCAAGAAAAAGGAGAAAAGCGATGAACTACTATCTCTGCAAGGAAGAGGATTTTGCTGCCAGCAAATGGTCGGGAGGCACCACCACCCAGCTTGCCATTTATCCGAAAAAAAGCAGCTACCTCGATAGAAACTTCGTATGGCGGCTCAGCTCCGCCACCGTTGACACGGAAGAATCCGACTTTACCCGGCTTTCCGACTACGACAGAGTTCTCATGGTGCTAAAAGGCGAAACCGTACTCAGCTACCAAGGGGAGAGAGTGGTAAGGCTCAAAGAGCTGGAACAAGACCGCTTCGACGGCGCTTGGAAAACAAAGAGTTTCGGCAAAATTACTGATTTCAACCTCATGGTCAGAAAAGGAAACGAGGGATACCTTGATGTGATATATCCAAAGCAAGAAAAAGAAGTTCTCGCCTCCGAATACGAAAGTGAGCTTCCTCTTGCGACCCATGCGCTGTACTGCAAAGAGGGCTACTTTGTTGCAGAAGTGGGCGGAAACACGCAAATGGTGCAGCCGGGACAGCTTTTTGTCATGGAATTTGAGCCGGGAGAGACGGCACAGTATTCGATTATGGGGGAGGGGACTGTTATAAGAGCGCAGATTTTCGCCGCGGATATGGCAGACGAACTTTATCCCGTGGAAATCCCGCCGGAAAAAGCCACCTTTGAGGACTTTAAAACCTGCGTATACCTTGCGAACGTGCAATTCAGGTTCGCAAAATATGTGATAAAGAGCCTCAAAACCACATGGTTTGATGAGCAGCTCAGCGGCGCGATAAAAAAAATAGAAAGAATTTACGCACCTTTTTTCATATTTATAATAGGCGTCGTGTTGTTGGCGTCCGCCGGAATGTTATGGGAATGGACTAGCGCCGCAATTCTGATTTCCCTGCTAGCGTGGATCGCCGCAGACTGCCTCGTGATATCGCCGCTTCTGTATTTTGCGGTGGTGCCTAAACCGGTGCGCAAACACATCAAAGATATCGACAAGCTCACACCATACGAGCAAAAAGTGCGCGAAGCGGAACTCAATCGCAACGAACGCGCCGAGAAAATCCTCAAAAAATACAAAAACAGCGGTCGCAACCTGGGACAGTAGAAAGTAGAAACCACCGCGCAAAAGCAAAACACAAGCAGCAGAAACGGTTTTTCTGGCGGCACCTAAAAAGTTAAAAACTGAATGATGTACGTAATATCAGGAGGTATGCCATTATGCGTGATTCCAAAGAAAATATAGCACAGCTGCAAAAACGATTAAATGATTTGCAAACAGAAAACCGGATATTAAAAAATATATTGGATAAAGCAGGCTTGTCATATCATAAAGAGCTGTCGGATTTAAAGAATGCTGAAACCGACGAAACATACGATGAAAACCAGGGCAAGCGGATTATACATCCCAAGGATATCACGGAAAATATGGCGACTATGTTCTTCTGCCGTTTTTGGGGCAGACA
>CAVKSD010000115.1:0-5886 GCA_963658905.1 Bacteroidaceae bacterium | reverse complement strand
ACATAAAGTAGGAAACGGAGACTACGGGTATGTTATTCAAGGAGATCACGGTAGAGGAATTTGCGGAAATCAGGGCGCGGGAAGCCGCCAAGGACGCCTACGACGAGGGCGTTGCCGAGGGCATTGCCAAGGGCGAAAAATCCGGATTCTTCAAAGGCGAAAAGTCCGGAATTGAACTCGGTGCGGCGCAGAAAGAGCGCGAGATTGCAAAGAACCTAAAATCTCTGAAACTGCCTGTCGAGCAGATAAAGAAAGCGACAGGACTATCCCTTGCCGAAATTGAGGCTCTTTAAAGATATCTCGAATGGCAAATTGCCGCAAAAGTAATTAACCTTGAAGCTAATTATTCTTGTCACAGATAAAAGCTGTTTGCGGCGCGGCGATTTCCATACATGGCTTCGAGTTCTTCCTTATGATATACAAAGCCCGGATCGGTGAAAATTTTTGCCGAATGCGGGCATTTTTTTATGCAGGCGCAGCATTTGATGCAGATTCCGGGAACCTGAGAAAAGTCATCACGGGAGATGGCTCCCATAGGGCAAAGGTCGGCGCAAAGCCCGCAGCTTGTGCAACTTTCGGTTGTAACAGGCTTTACATTGCGGATGTCGATGGAATTGCCATGGCGGTCGCGGGGCTGAAAATATGGGGCATCGGGCTTGCCGTCAACTTTGACAGGCGGTATTTCTTCGCAGAAAGCTGCGAACTTTACCATCTTGCCAAATAGGGAAAGAGCGAAATTTTCAGCTTCCTTGAGGTCTTTCTCGTCCGGTCTGCTGCCGCCAAGAGTGGCGGAAAAAGAATGTTCGCAGGAGAAAGCCGCCCCGGCGATGGTGTGAAAGCTATGAGACTCGAGAAGCGCGGCAAGCTCCGCAAGGGAGTTATCGAAGGCTCTGTTTCCAAAGGTCACGACAGGAACGGCAAAGGCGCCGTTTCCGCAGATTGTATCTAAATATTTCAGCAGGAGATTCGGAAGCCTGCCAGCATAAGTCGGACAGCCAAAGATAACAAGGTCGGTTTCGCAAAGCTCCGGAAAGCTTTCGCGAGCTTTCGGCAATGTAAAGTCGTAGGCAAAGACATTTATCCCACAGCTTGCGCCCAGACAGTCTGCCACCGCAGAAGTGATTTTCTCCGTGGTTCCCGTAGCGCTGAAAAATATTTTCCATACTCTTTTGATTTCCATAATGCTTTTCGCGTCCTTTCTTTCTATGTTTGTTATAGATTCATTATCGGTGATTGCCGTGATTTTTCGGCGGCAGGATGCCTTCTCAACAAATATCGGCAGGAAGCCGCCTTTCCACCGTGTATGCAAGTATTCCGATTAGGATTCCGCCAATTAACCCAGTGAACAGCAGAAGCGAGAAATAGCTCATAAGACTTGGAGTCGAAACCACCAGACACGCCGCGATGAGCTGACCCAGGTTGTGGATGGCGCCGCCTGCCATGCTCACTCCCACCATGCTGAAAAGCCCGGTGCGCTTTAGGAGCTGCATTACGATTAGGCTCAAAACCCCTCCAGCGAAAGAATAGATCATTCCGAAAACGCCGCTGAACAGTAGCCCGGCCAAGGCGATGCGCACGCAGTTTATAGAAAGCGCTCGTCGAAACCCCATGCGGTAGAGGGCAATGATGATTACCAGATTCGCAACGCCAAGCTTTACGCCGGGAACCGGAATCGGTATCGGAATCAGCGCCTCGATATACGAAAATATCAGCGCCAGCGCCGCAAACATGGCGGAAAAAGCGAGGGACTGTATCCTGCCCGCAGGCTGGGATAATTTTCTCCGAGACGATTTTCTCTGAGGTGATTTTCGTTGCGATGATTTTCCGTGAGATGATTTAGCCGGAGATGACATCAACATCACCCCCTTTGCTGCTTTCAATTTCAACGATTACCTTGTTGGGCAGGCAGGCGATGCTGTCCTTGGTATGGGAAATCGCCCCGGTATGCACACAAATCTGGTTCTTGCAAGAGGAATAAGTCATTGAAACCGTGCCGTCTTTTATGGTAATATGGTTAATGTGGGTTCCTCGGCTGACTTCGATTTCCTGATCATCGCTTAGGTCGTAGACTCCGAAAACTTCGCCGTCTGCGGTCACGACGACCTTGTCGCCTTGGCTATCTGCGGCAAGGGAATACCAGGAAACAAAAAGCCCCAGAGCCACCAAGAATATTAACAAAAGGATATCTGCTTTTTTTATCATAAATATTTTTAAAAACTCCTTACGAAAGGCTGGAATATACATGAAAAATTCAAAAAAATCCATAGGCGCGGCTGCGAAACTTTGCACCATCGCACTGTGTCTTGCCATAATTATAACACAAACAGGATGCAGCGCCAACGAAAAAACGAGCGAAAATGTGGGAGTCAGCAAGACGGGCTTTTTTTTAGACACCCTTTGTACCGTTACAATCTTTGGAGTGCATGACGAGCAGGGGGAGCTTTCGGAGCTGACAGAGGAGGAACTGAACCAAGAGCTTTTGCAGCTTATCACCGAGGCATTTAAGGTCTGCGATGCTTACGAAAAAATGCTCAGCAAAACCATCGAAACCTCGGATATCGCGAAGATAAACGCCGCGGGCGGAAAGCCTGTGACCGTGAGCGATGAAACCATCGAAGTCATAGAGAAGGGAATCGAGTATGGCGACAAATCTGACGGAGCCTTCGACATTACAATAGGCAAGGCGACGGATCTCTGGGGATTCCGTGAGGCGGAATCAGGTGAGGATTCTCTGTCAGGAATGGTGGGGAAAGTGCCGAATGCCGAGAAACTTGCCGAAACCATGAAGCACGTGGACTACAGCAAGATAAAAATTGAGGGGAACGCCGTGCGGCTCGCGGATCCCGAAATGGAACTTGATCTTGGTGGAATCGCCAAAGGATATATCGCGGACAAGGTCACGGAGTTTCTCTGCGAAAAGGGTGTGACAAGTGCAGTTGTCGACCTTGGGGGAAACATCGTTACCATAGGCGGAAAGGCGGGAACGTTGGTTAATGCAGAAGGCGAGGCTCGCGACTTCAAGGTGGGAATCAAAGACCCGCTTTCGGAAAGCGGCGATATAATAGGAACGGTTCCGGCGAAGGATAAGACCATCGTAACCTCCGGAACCTACGAAAGATATTTTGAAGAGGACGGAATAAAATATCATCACATTCTCGATAGCCAAACCGGATATCCGGCAGATACGAATATATTGTCCGTTACCATAATCGCAGGTAAAGGCTGTTCGGCAGACTGCGACGCGCTCTCCACAAGCTGCCTTGCGCTGGGGCTCGACGCCGGGAGAAAGCTTATCGAGGAAACAGAGGGCACCGAGGCGATTTTCGTCGATAGCGAGGGTGAGGTTTACACCACATCCGACGAAATCGGCTTTGCACGCTCGTAGGAATCGGCGCCCCAAAGCTCCAAAAGCTGCCTTATCAGCGGCTCTATCTGTGCAAGCGGCAGCCTGCTGTAATAGAAAATCAAAGCGCTGGTTTCCTGATCGGTAATTTCCGATAAAGGCACCATCTGAAGACCGAGAGACTTTGCTTCTTCGCAAAGTTCCTCGGCCTTTTTTTGAGAACGGACTTTGACTGTGAGATTGATTCCGGAGTGGGTGTCGATAGGCGTCGCAACTCCGCCGCCATAAACCGAAAAGGCGGCGAGCGCAGTCTGCAATTTCTGGGCATACAGACTGCGCACCTTGCGTATTCCCGTGTAATAGTAGCCGTCCTCCATGAATAACGCAAGGGTGAGTTGCTCCGCCTTTGAACAGGTCTGCGTATATTCGTGCTTGATCGAGCGGAAAATTTCTGCCATGTTTTCCGGAAGAACCATATAAGAAATTTTTATCGCAGGGAAAAGTGTCGAAGAAAATGAGCCCAGATAAACCACGCAGCCCAGCTTGTCGAGCCCCTGCAGCGCCGGCACAGGCTTTCCGAAATAGCGAAGCTCGCTGTCATAATCGTCCTCGATTATGACGCTGCCGTTTGCGGCGGCCCAGTCGAGTAGCTCGTATCGCCTGCCCGCCGGCATGACCGCCCCCGTAGGAAACTGATTCGAGGGATTTACATAAACCGCAGATCGGATATTTGCCGGGAGCTTTGCAATCTCGATACCGTCCCGCCTTACCGGAATGTGAGAAATCGAAAATCCCGCGTCCCTGAACATACTCTGGACCGGAAGATAGCCGGGAGCCTCGAGGCAAACCAGCCGCACCCCTGTTTTAAGCAAAATTCGCGAAAGATGGCTGGTGGTCTGCTGAGTTCCCGCACCGATGACGATATTGTCAGGGCTTGCGGTGACGCCGCGGGAAGAATACAGATATTTTGAAATTTCGTAGCGCAGCGCAGCCTCCCCCTGGGGGTCGCTCTCAAAAAGCAGCAGGTCGGAATACTCGTTAAAAACTCTGGCGGAACATTTTTTCCATTTGACAAAATCAAAGCAGCCCGGATCGCTGATATATGGGCTTGCGGGGAAAGAAAAGCCGTAGATCCCGCCAAATCTGCGCATATCGGTATTTGCAGGGCTCACATCGCAATTTGGCGATTTCTCAAAACCCGTCGAAAACTCCTCTGCGCCCGCCTTTTGAGATTTTTCCTCTGCTTTGAGAGACTCTGCATTTGCCTTGTGCAATGCGGCAGGAGGAATGCTTGCAATAAAGTAGCCGGACTTCGGGCGGCTGACGATATAGCCCTCCACCAGTAGCTGATTGTAGGCAAGGGAGGCGGTGGTGATGCTGATACCAAGTTCCTTTGCCAAAGTCCTAAGAGACGGCAGTTTTTCCCCCGCTTTAAGTTCTCCGCTTAGAACCCGTCCCTTTATCTCGTCATATAACTGTAAGTATAAAAAACGCTCATTACTGTTATCTTGATTGATATAAATTGGTCGCATATCGCAAATCACCCCAAACTGTCATTATAAAAATAATTATTTTTGAACATTTTAATAATAACACATCTGAGGTATAATAGCAATATCAAAGACAATATAAAATGCGAAAGAGGTGAACAAGATGAGAATAAGCGAAAAGACCAATACCCTCGTGATGACCGCGATGATGACCTGTCTGGTGCTTCTCACAACCTATACATTCAAGATCCCGACCCCGTTTCAGGGCTATGTGCACCTTGGTGACGCAATGATTTTCTTAAGCGTGCTTGTGGTAGGGAGAAAAAACGGCGCGGTAGCGGCGGCTTTCGGCTCGGCGCTGGCAGACCTTTTGGGCGGCTACGTTGCCTTCGCACCCTGGACCTTCGTTATCAAGGGACTGATGGCGTTCGTGATGGGGATTTGCATAGACTATATATCAAAGAAGCAGGGAAAGACCCTGAAGCTTTTCGGCGTTCCATTTGTGGAAATCGTTGGAATGGCAATCGCCGGACTCGTGATGGTAGCAGGATACGGCGTCGCCGACGCGGTTATCGCAGGAAATATAATGACCGGAATCCTTAGTATGCCGGCAAACTGCGGGCAGTTCATAGTCGGCATGGTGATCGCAAGCGTCATTGCTTCGGCACTGTATAAGACGCCGGCAGAGAAGTATTTCACATACAAAATTAATTAGACTTGTCTTTTTCGCCCACCGCGGTGTCAACTGCGATTTCTCAGTACTCACGTACCCTAAGTACGCTCCGTGCCTCGGAATCTTGTTTCCTAGCGGTGAACAAAAAATCCTGCGTCTAACGAAGTGCTTGCCAAAATCGCCCGTGGCGTTGCCCGCTGCGGCGTTCTACGGTACTCATGTACTTCATGTACACTCCGTTCCGTACGCCTTGCCGCCTAGCCACAAACGATTTTTTCGGCGCATTTTGGAACGTTGAATTCGCCTACTGCGGTGTATCAGTTGCTGCTTGCCAAAATCGCCCGTGGCGTTGCCCGCTGCGGCGTAAATGATGAACGAAA
>CAVKSD010000114.1:0-5970 GCA_963658905.1 Bacteroidaceae bacterium | reverse complement strand
GTTTCGTTCAGGTGCGTCATTTCGATGAGCTTGTCCTTGATATGGGAAGCCTTGTCAGCACCGTTGTACTCGGCAGCAAGTGCCGCAGCTCCGATAACCACATCGCCTACGCCAACCTTACAGCCGCCGTAACTCTGTCTGTGGAAGCCCGCGAATCTCTCTACAACCATGCCTGCGAAATCCCATTCGCCTGCCATGAAGATATATTCGTTAGGAATAAACACATCGTCAAATACTACCAGAGCTTCCTGTCCGCCAAACTGCTTGTTCCCAAGGTCAACATCTGCGCCTTCTTCAAGCTTTCTTGTGTCGCAGGACTGCCTGCCATAGATCATGTAAAGCCCCTCGGCATCGCTCGGACAAGCGAAGCAAACCGCATAGTCCTTGTCATCTTCTTTCATTGCCTGTGTCGGCATTACGATGTGCCAGTGGGAGTTTACGGAGCCTGTCTGGTGAACCTTTGCGCCACGAACCACGATGCCGTCAGGACGTCTTTCCTTGATTCTTACGAACATATCAGGGTCTGCCTGTGCGTGAGGCGCCTTGCTGCGGTCGCCCTTAGGGTCTGTCATTGCCCCGTCAACCACGAAGTCGTTTTCCTGTACGTATTCGAGGAATTTCTTGAAGTTTTCGTGATAATGCGTTCCGTATTTCTGGTCGATTTCGTATGTTGTGGAGTACACCGCATTAAAAGCATCCATTCCTACGCATCTTTGAAAGCATGAAGCAGTCTTCTGTCCGCAGAGTCTCTGCATTTTTACCTTTTTCATAAGGTCGTCTGTGCTTTGATGAATGTTGGTGAAACGGTTGATCTTCTTGCCCGTAAGATTCGACGTTGCGGTCATAAGATCCTCGTACTGCGGGTCGTTTGCAAGATCGTATGTCATTGCAACGCAGTTGATCGACGGGCGAATCATAGGGTGATCTACCCAGTTATCGATCTTTTCGCCGAACATATATACTCTCGTGTTTAATTTTCTCAGGCTTTCGATGTATTCAGCCCCTGATTTGATTGCCATAATCGTTCTCCTTTTGCCGTATAGTTTTCTCCGGACTTGCCGGCATTACATCATCTCGATTATCACGGTGGTTCCCATGCCGCCGCCTGCACACAGAGATGCAAGTCCGTACTTGCCGCCGCGTCTCTTGAGTTCGTGAAGGAGTGTTACAACGAGTCTCGAGCCTGTTGCCCCTACCGGATGTCCCAGGGAAATTCCGCTGCCGTTAACGTTCAGCTTATCTTCGTCTATTCCTAGGGTTTTGGCACATGCGATGCACTGGGATGCGAATGCTTCGTTGATTTCGAAAAGGTCGATGTCATCTATGGTAAGTCCTGCTTTTTTCAGTGCCTTTTGGGATGCGCTGATAGGACCGATGCCCATTACCTCAGGTCTTACGCCTGTAGTCGCAACGGATACGATTCTTGCAAGGATCGGTGCGCCTACTTCCTTTGCCTTTTCTTCACTCATAAGGATAACTCCGGAGGAAGCGTCATTCATGCCGGAAGCGTTGCCTGCGGTTACTCTGCCGTCTTCCTTGAAGGTCGGTTTGAGCTTTGCGAGTTTTTCGAGGCTGGCGTCTCTCCTCGGATATTCGTCTGTGTCGTAGGTCACATCGCCTTTCTTGCCGTGAACGGTTACCGGGATAATTTCTTCCTTGAACTTTCCTGCATCGATTGCTGCGACCGCTCTCTGCTGGGAGCGCAGGGAATATGCGTCCATTTCTTCTCTGGTTACGTTATATTCGTCTGCTACGTTTTCTGCTGTGATTCCCATTGCAGGGCCTACGCCCAGGTTTGTCAGGGAATCCCACATGGAGTCTCTCATTTCCATGTGGCCATATTTCTTTCCATATCTTGCGTCAAATACCATATGAGGCGCTGTGCTCATGCTGTCTGCGCCGCCTGCCATGATGCAGTCCGCCTCTCCTGCCATGATCTGATAATATCCGAACTGGATGGACGACATGGAGGATGTGCAGTTTCTGTGTATGGTGATTCCCGGCACTGTCACAGGAAGACCTGCCTTTACCAGTGCTACTCTTGCAAGGTTGTTTTCTTTGTATGTTCTCTGATAGTTGCATCCCCAAATAACATCGTCGATGATTTCAGGGCTTATGCCTGCTCTTTCAACCAATCCCTGCATTACCGGAATTGAAAGATCGAGGGATGTGATGGTTTTGAACTGTCCGCCGATTGTTCCGATGGGAGTTCTTGCGGCAGCTACGATTACTACGTTTTTCATTTTATATTTTAAATTCCTTTCGATTCTGTTTCCATAATTAATGACTCGCCTGCGTAGAGCAAGCGAGTTACAATACCGATATTTATAGTCTGTCAAGTGCTTTCTCTACTTTGATTAACCCTTCGATTAAATTTTGCTGCGAATGATGTATTTCGCTTGGACTCCACTTTTGGAAGCCTTCCCCCGTCTTAAATCCAAGTTCTCCTTCGTCCAACAGTTTTTTTAGCAAAGGTGACGGAGTTGTTGAATTCTCAATGTTCGGGAATAAGTATTTATGAATGCTGTAGGTCAAATCAATTCCTCCCGAATCGATAACTTCCATGGGCGCCATAACGCCTAAGCGCATTCCAAATCCGTATTTGATTGCCTTGTCAACGTCTGCGGGAGTTGCAATTCCTTTTTCAACTATCGAAATTGCCTCTCTAAACAGAGCGTGTTGCATACGGTTGGCCAAAAATCCCGGTACATCTTTCTCAACTATAACCGGTTTCTTACCTGCTTCCTCGAGCAAGTTAAATGTTTCTTCAACGGTCTTTTCGGACACATGTTTTGTCTTGACCACCTCAACTAGCGGAATAATATACGCCGGCTTCCAAAAATGCGTTCCAATAATCCTTTCTTTGTGAATTGACTTATCCGCAATTTCTGTTACACTGATTACGGAGGTGTTTGTTGCCAAAATGGTTTCAGGTGCACATATCTCGTCAAGTTTTTTAAAGTACTCCTGTTTTGTGGCTAAATCTTCTACAATGCACTCGAAGATTATATCCGCAGATTTGGCAGCCGCCTCCATGTCTTCTGTACAGGTTACATTGGCTAAAATAGAAGGAATCTGGTCTTCTTTTATCACATCATTGTCGCAAAGAACCTTCAGGTTTTCCTTCATAGTCTCAATAGGTTTTGCTCTGACAATATCATCATATACATAAATGATCGTCACCGGATATCCTTTGGTCGCAAAAAGCTGCGCAATGCCTGTACCCATAACACCTGCACCAAGGACAGCAACCTTCTTTTTTTCACTCATAATTTTTCCTTTTTATCGCGTTTATCGCAAATGAAACCGAGCATCTTCTGCAGCTTATCCGGCAACGCCCATAAGACGCCTCTTGACTCTCGACTCTTGCCTTTTACCGCTATAAATACCTCGCATTTTCGATGCCCGGTTCCTATTTGTCTATTTACTTAATTTTCTGAAATTTTAATATACTCCGTAAGGATATTCCTTATCCGGAACGCTTCTGTCAATTCTGTCGGAAGGAACGATAGCAACCGCACGAACGATTGTACCATCGCCCATGTACCAACGAAGTGGGAATGCGCAGAACAGGAATCTCTGGTTAGTTACCTTGTCCAAATCTCCGCCGAGGTTCTCGATACCCATTACGTTGTTTGCCATGAGGATGTCGTGGCAAGGTTCCCACTCAGGGAAATCTTCCAGTGCAGGATGTCCGAACTGCTCTTCGTATTCTTCTACGATACGAGGTACATAAGGCCCCGGACCGTGGTCTGCAGCATATGTATAAAGAATGTGGTCGATTGCCTGCATATCGAAGCCAACGCCTCTTACATGGTGTTCAACGAACCATTTTGCGCCCTCAATAGCAAGCCCCGGGCTATATGCAAAGTAATCGTCGTTTTCGCCCCAACGTCTGTGTGTACCTGTGTTCAAAAGAACCCAGTCGCCTTCCTTGATTCCTCCCGGAACTTTCTTTGCCGCTTCTTCGATGTCAGCGACGGTGATGAGCTCCCACTTTTTCTTAGGGATATCAAGGCAAACCGCCTCGCCGAAGTAGTTCTCGATAGGAAGTTCGTGGGTAAACGGGCTTTCCGGAATTACATGAGCCGGGGAGTCCGCATGGGTTGAGTTATGCATATGGAAAGAGTTGAATGTCTGCAATAATCTGTAGTGCATCGGCATATGCTGTACTCTGTCAATATGGAAGTCTCCGTTTGACGGCCAAAGCGGATTGCCTCTGCCAAACGGGTTCGAAAGGTCGATAAGTTCAAAAGAACCGCCTTTGAACATATCAAAGATACTTCCGTCATAAGGTTTTTTCCAATCATTTGTGTGTGCAAAGCACTCTTTCCGAGTGTGTCTAACAGCGATTTCTGACATAATTGTTTCTCCTTTTCTCATTTATTTTTTTATATATTTTTTATTGCTTTTGCAAATGCAAAATCTCTCTTGCTTCGTCCGGAGTGGCAATTGACTTTCCTACCTCTGACGCAATGCGTTTAACCCTTTCCACAAACTCCTCGTTGGACTTTGCCTTTTGTCCCGCATTAAGATAAACATTGTCCTCCAAACCGACGCGTATATTGCCTCCCAGCGCAAGGGCAGAAAGCATAATTTCGTTTGCACCTCTTCCGATTCCAAAAGCGCTCCAGGTACAGTTTTCCGGCAGATGATTTACAAGATATACAAGGTTCTCCGTCGTTGCCTCCATTCCGCCCGGTGCCCCCAGGCAAAGCTGAAAATGCGCAGGCTCCTGAAGGATTCCCTTGCTGAGATAGTATTTTGCCGTGTTCAGCATTCCAATATCGAAAATTTCTATCTCCGGTTTTACTCCTGAGGCAATCATTTCTCTGCCGCAAAGCTCCAGAAATTCCGGCTCGTTCATAAATACGACCTTGTTCAGCCAGTTCATGGTGCCCGCATCAAATGAGGCAAGCTCCGGCTTCAGCTCCTTGAAGGGCCTGATTCTCTCCTCCCAGCTGAATCCCTGGCCGCCTGATGATGTGAGATTCACTAGGACCGGGCAATTCGCCTCTCTGATCAGCTTCACCGCTTCTGCGAATTTGTCAAAACGCATGCTTGCGCTATCGTCATCGTCCCGCACGTGGATATGAACTGCAGACGCCCCTGCCTCATAACAGGCTATTGCAGAAGCTGCAATTTCTTTTGGCTGCGTCGGCAGATTGATGTTATCGGCTTTTGTCGTTACGGCGCCTGTCAGGGCGGCAGTAACAATTACTTTATTCTTATCATTCTTTCTTCTAGTCTCGTACATTTTTTCTCCTTATACCTTGTATTTTTATTTTTCGTCATCGCATAGTGTTAATTTGAGCGGCGGAAGCCCTGTTTTTCTTTTGCCGAAGCCTTCTCCCTGCATCAAAATATTATTGCATTTCTCCGGCAGCCCGAATTTGTCCACAACTCCGGCCAGAATCGCGGCACCTGTGGGAGTCAAGAGCTCCTGCTTAACGTCCGACCTGTAATGAGGCAGGTTTGTATCGCTGAGTATCTGTTTCACTGCGGGAGCAGGAACCGGAAGTTCTCCGCAGGCACATCTGACCGTGCCATATCCCGTAGGAACTTCCGTTGAAACTATTTCTCCGATGTCAAAATAGTCCAGGCCTATCGCTGCTCCTACAACATCTACTATTGAGTCAATAGCACCTATTTCGTGAAATTGCACTCTTTCCGGCGGAACATTATGAACCTTAGCCTCGGCGCTTGCCTTAACCGCGAATATTTTGCTGCTCAGGTTCTGAACGCGGCTGCTCAAACCGCTTCCCTTCATCATCTCTTGTATGTCTGCGTAATTGCGAGCCTTTATACTGTAGGGATGAATGTGCATAACAGTAGAATCTTTCAGTTTGACATCAACATCTGTCCCATACCTTCCCTGACGTTCTTTCTTTCGGGACGACAGAGAAACTTCGTTTTCTATCCCCAGCTGCGCAAGCTGCTCCTGGACATAGCTTATGGGCATTCCCATAT
>CAVKSD010000113.1:0-6011 GCA_963658905.1 Bacteroidaceae bacterium | reverse complement strand
CCGGGCGAATTCGGGACTTTAACCCTTTAGAAACGTGCGCCGCCGGGCGCACCACAAAAAGGCATGACCATGCTCTGTGGTCATACCCTTTTATTTTTATAATTTAGTTTTTATATATAAGCTACGCTCTTTACTGACAGGCCCGCTGTCGTCCATGGGTTTTCACCGCCTTCTTCCAAATTATGAAAAGATTCTACATGAAAATTCACGCGCTGTCAAGCAGAGCCATATTCAGAAATTGCTAATTTATTTTTCTGAATCAGAACAGTCCTGTGATTGTGCCGTTTTCGTCGATGTCAATCTTTTCTGCGGACGGCACCTTCGGAAGTCCCGGAAGCGTCATGATGTCGCCGGTCTTAACTACCACAAAGCCGGCTCCGGCGCAAACTTTTACGTCCTTGATGGTAATCTTGAATCCCCTCGGCGCTCCGAGCAGGGATGCGTCGTCGGAAAAGCTGAACTGAGTCTTTGCCATGCATACAGGGAGATTGCCAAAGCCAAGTCCCTCGATGGTTGCAAGCTGTTTCTTCGCAGCCGGAGTAAATTCAACGCCATCTGCTCTGTAAATCTTCTTTGCGATGGTTTCTACTTTTTCTTTGATGCCAAGCTCGTCCTCATATACGAATTTGAAGTGGTTTTCGCTTTCGCAGAGTCTGAGTACTTCTTCCGCAAGCTCGATTCCGCCCTCGCTACCTTTGCCCCAAACTTCCGAAAGGGCAACGTTTACGCCAAGCTCCTTGCATTTTTCTCTGACGAGTTCGAGCTCTGCTTCTGTGTCTGTCGGGAATCTGTTGATTGCAACGACGCAAGGAAGTCCGTAATTTTGCGTTACGTTTTCCACGTGCTGAAGCAGGTTCGGAATGCCCTTTTCAAGAGCTTCGAGGTTTTCGCCGTTAAGCTCCGCCTTTGGAACTCCGCCGTGGTACTTCAGTGCTCTGACGGTGGCTACAACAACCGCCGCATCCGGTTTCAGTCCCGCCTTGCGGCATTTTATATCTACGAACTTCTCCGCACCCAGATCCGCCGCAAATCCGGCTTCCGTGATAACTATATCTCCCAGCTTGAGCGCCATCTTGGTTGCCATGATGGAGTTGCAGCCATGGGCGATATTTGCGAAAGGTCCGCCGTGGATGAAGGCAGGAGTATGTTCCAGGGTCTGCACAAGGTTCGGTTTCAGCGCGTCCTTGAGAACTGCCGCCACAGCTCCCTGTATTTTCAGGTCTGCCACAGTAACCGGCTTATCGTCATAGGTGTAGCCTACTATAATCTGCGCTACCTTTGCTTTTAGATCCGCAATGTCATTGGAAAGGCAGAGGATTGCCATGATCTCGCTGGCAACGGTGATTTCGAATCCGTCTTCACGAGGAACACCCTGCATTCTGCCGCCCAGACCGTCAACGATGTTTCTGAGCTGTCTGTCGTTCATGTCGATTACACGTTTCCAAGTGATTTTCTTGACATCGATTCCCAGCTGGTTGCCCTGCTGAATGTGGTTGTCAAGGCAGGCTGCAATGAGGTTGTTTGCGATTCCGATTGCGTGCATATCCCCTGTAAAGTGCAGGTTGATGTCTTCCATAGGAACAACCTGTGCATAGCCGCCGCCTGCTGCGCCGCCTTTTACGCCGAAAACAGGCCCCAGCGACGGTTCTCTGAGGGTTGCGAAGACATTTTTGCCAAGCTTATGAAGTGCGTCTGCGAGGCCCACCGTCGTGGTTGTTTTTCCCTCTCCCGCCGGGGTCGGTGAAATGGCTGTCACCAGCACCAACTTTCCATTCTGAGCGCCGGCTTTTTCCTTTAGAAGGTTGTAATCGATTTTTGCCTTGTATTTGCCATACTGCTCGATGTATTTTTCATCGATTCCCGCGTCCGCTGCAACTTTGGCGATGTTTTCCATAACCGACTCTTGTGCAATCTGAATGTCGCTTTTAAATTCCATTTTGTCTCCTCCTGCTTTCGCTTATATGTTTTTTAGAAATGTTTTCCTGTGGATGGGAGTTATGCCCTGCCGGTAAATCCCCTCGTAGTGCGCCCGTGTGCCGTAGCCTTTGTTGTTTTCGAAGGCATAATATGGATACTCTTTGGCATATTCTATCATCATGCGATCTCTTGTAACCTTTGCAATGATAGAGGCTGCAGCGATGGAAATGCTTTTGGCGTCACCCTTGATAATTCCCGTCTGGGGCAGGTTAACTTTCTCCAAGGTCAATGCGTCGATCAGGAGATGCTCGATGTGCGCCCCGCAGTTTTTTTGGAGCGCCTCGTCTGCGTTGATAGTAGCCTCCGCCATCGCCCTTTTCGTCGCATTGAGTATATTTATTTCATCTATTATATCATTGTCGCACATTCCAATGCCATATGCAAGACTTTCTGATAATATTTTATCAAAAAGTTCTTCCCGCTTCTTTTCTGAAAGCTTCTTGGAATCGTCCACCCCCAGTATGTCGAAGTCCGCAGGCAAAACCACGCAGGCGCTGACAACGGGGCCTGCCAATGGGCCTCTCCCTACTTCGTCGATTCCCGCTATATATTCTACGCCCGCATCCCTAAGCTCTCTTTCGAACTTCTGCATGGCAGCGAGTTTTTTTCTGAGCATTTCTTCTCTTTCGGCTTTTGTCATTTTGCGCCCTCCGGTACCTTCTCCAGGGTGATGTTTCCGATTTTTCCGCTCCTAAACTCATCAAGCAGGGTCTTGCCGCATCTTTCGTAGTCGATTCGCTTCCCCGGCAGGATGAAGCCTCGTTTTAGGGCGATGTTTTCCATATTGGTAAGGGCGTCCTCGTCTATTTCCTCTAATTTATATCTTTCCTGCAAAAGCTTGGGATAATCTCGCTGCAAAACCTTGATAAGTTCCAGTGCAAGGGTCGCCACGTCCAAAATTTCGTCCTTGATGGAGCCGCAAAAGGCAAGGTTAAGTCCGACCTCCGGGTCTTCAAACTTGGGCCAGAGGATTCCCGGCGTGTCCAGAAGCTGCATTCCGTTTTCCAGTCCGAGCCATTGTTTCCCTTTTGTGACTCCGGGTCTGTCTCCGGTCTTTGCGCTCTTTTTGCCTGTCATCCTGTTGATGAGAGAGGATTTTCCCACATTCGGCACGCCTGCGATCATCATCCGAAGCGGTTTTTTTCTGATCTGACCTTCGTTTTTTTCGTCCTGAAGCCTGCCGAGGAGCTTGTACAGCTGGCTTACCCCGGCGCCGGACATACAGTTCATGGCAAGGACAATATTTCCCTGCTTTTTGAAGAAGTCCGCCCAGTCCTCGTTTGCCTTTCCGTCGGAAAGGTCGCTTTTGTTTAGAATTATGATTCGTTTTTTTGTCTTTACCAGCTCGTCGATTATGGGATTTCGGCTGGATATGGGGATTCTGGCGTCGATGACTTCGATTACGATGTCAACCATTTTCAGGTTTTCGGCGATCAGCTCCCTCGTTTTTTTCATGTGGCCGGGATACCAGTTTATGTTCTGTATCATTTCCGCCTCCTGTCTCCTGCGAAGTCTCCGCAGGCGTTGCATAGTATGAAAAAGGGGAACCTTTGCGATTCCCCGAAATTCTTAGTCTCTTGTTTTGATCTTGGCAGCTTTGCCTGTTCTTTCGCGCATATAGTTGAGTTTTGCTCTTCTAACCGCGCCTCTTCTGGTCACTTCGATCTTTTCGATCTTCGGTGAGTGAAGCGGGAATGTTTTTTCCACGCCTACGCCTGAAGAAATCTTTCTAACCGTGAAAGTTTCGCTGATGCCGCCGTTCTGTCTCTTAAGCACGAAGCCTTCAAAGATCTGAATTCTTTCTCTGTTACCTTCTTTAATTTTGATGTGTACCTTTACGGTATCGCCAACACCAAATGCAGGGATTTCAGTCTTTTCGTATTCCTGGGTGATTGATTTCATTAAATCCATTGTGTTTCCTCCTTCCCTCCAAGACGTTCGTGGCTTCGCCGTCGCACTTCCCGCAAGGCGCAAGTTTTCCCAGAGGACCGCCCGTATTAACTGCTATATTTTAGCACAGCTTGGACGGTTTTGCAAGCAGTTTTTTTGAGAATTATCCGTGTGATTATCCGTGAATGTAAAGTGCAGCAACAATTTTTGACCCATTTGTTCACCCTTCTTTGCGAACACACTGTCGAATAAAGTATACCTGAAAAGCCATCCAAGTGCAAAGCATCACCGCAAAGCCAATCCAGAAAGTCGGAAGCGTTACCGAAAGACTCACTTCCACGTTCGGCTCATCGCCCGTAATGCTGCACGGCCAATAAAAGAACGCATATACATAGATACCCAGCAGCGAAAACAAGGCAGCTTCTGCAAGTATGATGTTCCCTATTTTGTTAGTTTTCCATTGAAATAAATAAAGTGCAATGATGATAAGCGGAGCCCATGCATAAAGCAGCGATTCCATCCCCCAATAGTATCCCGTTACTTTCGGATTAAACGAAAACCATGGCAGCGCCACCATAGTAAGCGTACTGATTGCACACAGAAGCTTTAAATTTCTTTTCCATTTCGTGTTTTCCAAATTTTTCATGACGTTCTCACCTCTCGATTGCTAAAATAGATGATAATTCTTTTCATTTCTTCACCTCCTCCCGTTTCAGTATCAGAAGTTCCCCCTTCTATATCTTTACCTTCCAATCCCTATCGTAGCTTTTCTTCGGTAAACAATCTTATCAAATGTCCGTAGCGTCAATGCTTCTTGAACGCTTTTACTTTTATGAATTAGGTTTTAAATCAGCCAAATCGGTATAATCAAATTATTTCTGTCAAATGCCCCAAGGGACTGTGCCATGCACAAAACACACCCGGTTCCGATTTCAAGCGGCGCCTTTTCTAGCACTCCGAAAGTCTTTACAATGCGCTTATCCGGTGAAGCTGTCTTTTTAATCTCAATGGGATGCAGCTTGCCGTCACTTTCAATAATCACATCAATTTCCTTTGCATCTCTATCTCTATAATAATAAAGATATGGCTCTTTTCCGGAGTTCTGGTAGCTCTTCATGATCTCGGAAACCGCATAGTTTTCGAGCAAAGCACCGCTCATTGCCCCGATTTCGGCAATTTCGGGTGAAGTCCATTTGGTCAAATGGCAGACAAGGCCCATATCATAAAAATACACCTTTGGCGTTTTAACCGTCCGTTTCAGCACATTGTTTGAGTACGGATGGAGCATGAAAATAATTCCGAGAGTTTCCAGTATATTCGTCCATGCCTTTGCCGTTGCAACATCTATATCTGCATCTTCTGCAAGCGCCGAGTAATTCAGCATCTGCGATGTTCGTGCCGCCATTGCCGTTACAAACCGATTGAATTTTAGAGCATCTATATCTCCCGAAAGCTCCCGCACATCCCTCTCAATATAGGTTGAAATATACGAAGAATAATAAATGTCTCTATCGCTAAATCTTCCGCTTACAATTCCCGGCATACTGCCTCTCCATAATCTTTCAAAAATTTGCGGTGCAGCTGCCGGTCTGATATGTTTGCTTTCTGAAACAAGTGTATCAAGGTCGATTGTGAACGGAAGCGCGCCCGTCCCTTCTATTTCTCTCTGAGAAAGCGGAGACATGTGTAGCAAAGCCACACGCCCTGCAAGCGACTCGCTCACACCTCGCATAAGACGAAAGATTTGCGAACCTGTCATCCAAAAATCTCCCGGATTATGATATTTATCAATATGAATTTTTATATATGTGAACAGTTCCGGCGCAAACTGAACCTCGTCAATCAAAATCGGCGGCTTATGGAGCTGAAGAAACAACGCCGGATCGTTTTTCGCCATGTCCCTTGCTGACAAATCATCCAGTGTTACATACTCGCGACCGATCCCCTCCTTTTCGGCAAGTCTTTTCAGCATTGTGGTTTTGCCCGATTGTCTGGGACCTGTCAGCAGAATCGCCGAGAAAGTCTTGGAAAGTGAGATTACCTTTTCCTCCAAATGCCTTTTGATATAGTCCATGTTTACGCCTCCTCTGTTTTTTTTATATTATTTTCACACTTGACTTAATTATACGGCAGATTTTTAAAAA
>CAVKSD010000112.1:0-6141 GCA_963658905.1 Bacteroidaceae bacterium | reverse complement strand
AAGTATGCAAGAAAAGATTACTTTGTATCACGGAAGCAAGAAAATTGTTGAATTCCCGGAAATAAGAGTTACAAAATATAATAAAGATTTCTATTTTGGGTTTTACTGCACTACCTTGGCTGCACAAGCAAAAAGATGGGCAACCCGGTTTGATGGGAAGGGCATTCTAAACGAATACGCATATATACCTAATGAAGATTTGTCTGTTAAGACCTTTCCGGAAATGAGCGAAGAATGGCTCAATTTTATCGTTGCGTGTCGAAATGGTGAACCTCATAACTATGATATCGTAGAAGGACCCATGGCAAACGATACAATCTTTAACTATGTGCAAAACTTTGTCGATGGAAAAATCAGCAGAGAAGCCTTTTGGGACTTGGCTCGTTTCAAAAAACCCACACATCAGATAAGCTTTCACACGGCGAAAGCGTTAACCACTCTGAATTTTCTGAGAGGAAGTGAGGTTTGGGATGAAGAATAACAGCGATTTGTTTTACACTTGCAGTTTGATAGAATATATTGGAAGAAGGCAAAAACAAAAAAGAAAAGATGTCGTAAAACTTCTTGGACGGGAAACCATTAAGCGGATATACAGGTATGCAGATGTTTTTCACTGCGAACCAATCGAAAAAACAGCCGACGATTTTATAAATATATGCAACATACCCGTCGGAACCTATGACAACATTGAAAAAGCAAAATATGAAGTGCCGGACTATTGGACGATTGGGGAAGTATATGAAAGACTGATTGAAGATGTTTCGGAGGACAGCACTGAGGCGATTATTGATACGGTCATGTCAGTATATAGCTCGTGGATCAGTGATTCTATATCAAATTACAACACGGATTTTTACTACCAATCGAGGGAATATATATATCAGTGCTACAATGAGGGAGAAGTTTGTGCGTAAAACCCTGGCAGCAATATCAAATCCCGATGACTTAACGTAAAAATACAGAGAATACACAGAAAAAATATATGCCCTTGCCCCTGTCAAGCGAGGTTCACATCGATATCTTTGATGACCGTATGGAAATCTATTCTCCGGGAAGAATGGCTGATGGTATTGCCATTCAGAACAGAGATTTGTTTTCAGTTCCCTCGATAAGGAGAAACCCACTTCTTGCTGACGCATTTGAACGCCTTGGATATATGGAACGAAAAGGAAGTGGCTTCGGGAAGATAATAGATGCCTATGAATTTCAGGTTAACTATACGGAGGCAAAAAGCCTGTATTTCATTCCGACAGGTCGAACTTCTTTGCAATAATGCCTAATCTGAATTTTGGCACCCAAGATGGCACTCAAGATGGCACCCAAGGCAATGCGCAGGATAAATTGGAAGACAGATTGATTCAAATGATAAGAAGCAATGAAAAGGTCTCAATTAAAAAGATGTCAGAGGCGACAGGCATAAGTGTACGAACAATCAAACGCAGAATATCAGGGATGCCGAATGTGCAATTTGTAGGACGAGGCTTCAGCGGACATTGGGAAATAAAAGATAATAAATAAGCGGAAAATGAATATACCACACAGAGCGCAGCCCGCGAGCCATGCAGGCCGCGTCATATTTTTATTGGCGTGAAAAATTATAGCCGGAAGCGACAACTAACCTTAACTAACCCTGGTCGTGCAAACGTTGTGCAAAACCGTGTGCAAACGATTGACAATGCACATGATATATACTATAATAATACTATATAAGACGAAAGGAGATTCTGATTATGGCTACAACAAATGTAACGATTCGAATGGATAAAGATTTGAAAATGCAGGCTGATGAACTGTTTTCTGCGTTGGGGCTTAATATGTCGACGGCTATGGGTGTTTTTTGCAGACAGGCAGTGAGGCTCGGGAAAATTCCATTTGAACTCGCTGTGGATACGCCTAATGCCGAAACCCTTGCTGCCATTGACGATGTAAACAACAATCGCAATATGAGCAAGGCGTATGACAATATGGAAGAACTCATGAGGGATTTAAATGCTTAAAGTAAGATATTCAAATAAGTTCAAAAAGGATTTTAAGATTATCATAAAACGGGGGTATGACGTCACATTGTTTGAAAACGTGCTTGAAATTTTGCGCGCTGAAAAGCCGCTTCCGGAAAAATATTGTGACCACGCATTAAAAGGGGAGTATATGGGCCATCGGGAATGCCATATATCTCCCGATTGGCTTTTAATATACAAAGTGGAAAATGACATGATTACATTATCCCTAACTAGGACGGGAACGCACAGCGACTTATTCTGAGATAGAAATTAGCATTTATCAACATGCGGACACTTAACAAAAACCAAGCACAGGGCGGCAGCCTGCGAGCCTACGAACAGAAACCGGATACAAGGCTAAATGGTGGGTAAGGTTGCAGAACAAACCGAAGCCCAAAAGGTAAACGTAAAACCAAGACAGCAAATCCGGAGGTTGTGCGGTGACAGAATTGTGTCTTACCCAGGAAGACCCGGGTAGTGGGGGATAAGTATAGAGCCGACAACTTAATAGAAAGAAATACCTTTTAGAAACTGGTAGAATGTGAGAGAAATGCAATGTGGATTAGCATTGAGTATGAGCGGAAAATGTAACGGCTGCATTTAAATTCAAGCTGCACAGGACTACAATTAAACGCCACCGCTGCCCTGACCGTTACAGTACTGATGCCAAAGTTGCTGACAAGACTTACGGAAAGAATATGGCAGAAAAAATACATTAACGCATAGACGAAATTGCGGCGGCTGATACTGTTGAGATCATGGTACAGTCTCGAATCGGAAGATGTCATGCGCTTTCGTCAAATCGCAAAGGACAATATGCAGTGGACTTGATACATCCATACAGGCTTGTTTTTGAAAAAGTTGGAGATGTTATTCAAATTGCAAAAGTTTTAGAGATAGTGGACTATCATTGATATAGGGTGAATGGGGGCAATACTATGATAAGAAGTCGCAGTTACATTGCAACACCTCCGGGTGCAACGATAAAAGAACAATTAGAAGATAGAGGAATGACACAAAAGGAGTTTGCTGTAAGAATGGATATGTCGGAGAAGCATATAAGCCGACTTATACATGGTGATGTGCAGCTGACACCGGATGTTGCCGTAAGACTGGAAACAGTTTTGGGCGTACCTGCAAGTTTCTGGAGCAATTTGGAGGCAATATATAGGGAAAAAATGTTAAAAGCAGAATCGGAAAACAAAATGGATGCAGATATAGAGATAGCAAAGAAATTTCCGTATGCCGAGATGGTGCAATTTAATTGGGTACCCAAAACAACAGATCCAAAAGAGAAAGTTATCCACCTAAGAAAATTTTTTGAAGTGGTCGATCTGACTTTGTTGGGAAACAACCAACTTATGCCTATTGCTTGCAGAAGACTTGCGGTCACCGAAAAGAGCGATCTTGCATTGATGGCATGGAGCCAAGAAGCCCGAATCAGGGCTCGCGAGATTATTACAGAACCGATCAACGTAAAAGAACTCATTGAGAAAATATCATATATACGAGAGCTGACAACACTCCACCCCGAAAGCTTCTGCCCTCGGTTAAAGAAATGTCTTGCAGATTGCGGTATTGCGCTGGTGTTTCTTCCACATCTTAAAGGCTCATTTCTTCATGGAGCAACTTTCATTGACGGAAATAAAATCGTTACAGGGCTTACGGCAAGAGGCAAGGACGCAGACAAGTTTTGGTTCAGCTTATTTCATGAACTTGCACATATAGTTCTCGGACATATCGGAAAATTGAATGGCATTTCTCGTGAGGATGAGGAAAGTGCCGATAAGTGGGCAAGAGATGTGCTGATTGAGAATGAAGCATTTGAAGACTTCCGCAGCAGTGGCGATTATTCTCAACAGAGTATCATCAGGTTTGCCGACGAGCAGAAAATCGCACCGGGAATCGTGGTTGGACGAATGCAAACAGAGGGGCTGCTGGGCTATAGTATGATGAATCAGCTAAAAGAAAAATATGAAATAGCAGTATAATAGCCCGATATTGTTGCAGAACGGAGATTGCGCTTTCTAAATCTTCTGAGAAGTAAAATTGAAAAAAACCAAGCACAGGGCGCAGCCTGCGAGCCATATGGGCCGCGCCTTTTTACTTCCTTGACCTTGTAATTGTCGCAAAAATAGATTATACTATGAGCAATGGACAAGCTTTCACACGGCGGCTCCGACAAGCCGATGGCGGTCAAGATGAGCTTTCAGCGGCAATGCACCGACTTACCATATCACACTGCTGGATGAGCAACCATTATTTGGGATTTTCGTTTGCTACTGCTGGGCGTTCAGATGATGTTGAGCTTTATGCTGACGTATAGCGATAATCCGATCCGTTTGTGCAGATATTGCACCAAAGCGTTTGTGGCAAGCAGACCGAGTGCGGTATTTTGCAGCCATCAGCGCAAGAACAAGAATAAGAAAGATTGATGGGAAGGGAAACGAATTTTATGATAGACAGGTGGATTGCAGAAGCAACGGAATGTGATTTCAAGGTTGCTTTGGAAGCTAAAAAGCCGAAAAGCTGGCTCAAAAGTGTAAGTGCCTTTGCAAATGGTATCGGCGGCACACTCTTTTTCGGAATAGATGATGATAGAAATATCGTTGGGCTGTCCGATGCACAGGGCGATGCAGAAGTTATTAGCCGCTTAATTAGGGAGCGTATCACGCCATACCCAAATTTCGTACTTGCCCCAGAAAGACAAGACGGCAAAGACATCCTTGTGTTGTCCGTTTCCCCAGGTCGTTTTACGCCATATTATTATAAGGCAGACGGTATTACAGAAGCATATATCCGTATCGGCAATGAAAGCGTGATTGCACCGTCATATGTATTGAATCAGCTTCTTCTCAAAGGAATGAACCGTACTTTCGATGCTTTGATCTCTGAATATGATTTCAAAGACTATGCTTTTTCTAAGCTACGCGAACGCTATAAGGTTTGGTCGGGAAATAGTATGGAGGAAAAATTGTTTGATTCTTTTGAAATAAGAGATGACCACGGTAAACTTACCAATGCAGGGGCTTTGCTTGCAGACGATGCCCCAATCAAGCACTCTCGTCTGTTCTGTACCCGTTGGAACGGTCTTGACAAAAGTGGTGGTATGGTGGATGCCGTTGATAGTGCAGAGTATTACGGCAGCTTAATCATTCTGCTCAATGAGGGTGTAGCCTTCGTAAAGCGGAACATGAAAACTCGCTGGAAGAAAACAGCTAACTCCCGTATTGAAATGCCTGATTACTGTGAACGCAGCGTTTTTGAAGCTCTCGTTAATGCGCTGATTCACCGCGACTATCTCATCTTGGGTAGCGAAGTCCATATCGACATTTACGATGACCGCCTTACCATTACTTCACCCGGTGGAATGGCAGACGGAACACGGATACAGGAAAGAGATATTTCCAATATTTCTTCTACCCGCCGTAATCCCGTCCTTGCTGATATTTTCGGCAGACTGGGGTATATGGAACGTCAAGGCAGTGGATTTAGGAAGATCACAGAAGCTTACCGAGCTGCCCACAATTATCGTGACGAATTGGAACCAAAATTCTATTCCGACGCAAGCTCGTTCCAAGTCACACTGTATAACTTGAATTATGGAACAGATGAAAATGAAGTTACCGTAGAGGGAAAAGTAGCGCTCGAACAGGAAAAAGTAGCGTTTAAAGCAAAAAAAGTGGCGTTTGAACGCTCCATTTCTGAATTAAAGCTCAATAAGCCTACTAAGGATAACATTTTGTCCCTGTTTGATAACTTTGGATATGGCATTCCTTTCTCCCGTGCAGATGTAATTGAGTTATGTGGTTTAGCTCCGTCCTCCGCAGGCAAGATGTTGAACAAGATAAAAGAATTAGATTTAGTTATGCCTGCTACCGAAGAAGGCAGAGGCAAATATATTTTTAACGAAGCGAAAGAATAATGCAGTTATCAGTTACCCAAGGTGATTGATAGCTTAGAAGAAGCTGAAAAAATACAAAAAATTCAATTGTCAAAATCACAACTACCATGATAAAATGCTTAGCGAGGACAAATGTTCATAGAATGTAACTTGACCGCATAAATGGCGGCATTCAGTTGCATCGCAGCAGTGGCGATTATTCTCAACAGAGTATCATCAGGTTTGCCGACGAGCAGA
>CAVKSD010000111.1:0-6163 GCA_963658905.1 Bacteroidaceae bacterium | reverse complement strand
ACTCTCATACGGCACCTCCTGGTGGATATATATGCCTATATTATACCACAAGACGCAAAGTGACGCAAGATAAATTTTTAAAAATTGACAAAAAAATTAAGCGTTTGCAACGCTTAGAGAGATTTTTTGATGGCGAAGGTGTCAAACTCCCGATATGCAATAAGAAATCAGTTTGGTTTAATATAAGCAGCGGTGGCAAAGACATTTTTGACAAAAAAGTATACCTGTTGTAAAATCGAGGAACAAATCGATGAAATCATATATCTAAGGGGCTCTCTGTCTCTTTCCAACTAACAATAGGTTTTCCCAGTATAAAAAGTATACTCGCTCCACCTTGTAATTTTCGCCTTAATTTGCTATAATAGAAAGACTGTGATATGGAATCGGGCAGGTTTTCGGCGTTTGCTGCCTTTAAAATCAGCTTTTGCGCCAAAACTTTAGCAAGTTTGTAACCTTTTCCAACGCAAGATTGATTTACTAATGAAAGGAGAACTCCGGGATGAGTGATACTTTTGTTCAAGACGAAAGTATTGAGACCTTAATTCAACGTTATAAAGGCACGATTTACGGCGTGGCGCTCTCATATACGAGCAACAGAGCGGATGCGGACGACATCTTCCAAGAAGTTTTCCTCATCTATTACAAGGTGAATCCGCAGTTTAACGACGAGGAGCATCGAAAGGCGTGGCTTATCAGGACGACGATCAATTGTTCCCTGCGTGTCGTGCAAAGCACCTATCACAAACGCGTGATTCCAATGGATCAAAACGAGATGAATGAAGGCTCATTTCAATTTCGTACCAAGGAAGAAAATGCTGTTTACTTGGCGTTGCAGCAGCTTCCGGAGAAATACAGAAACGTTCTCCAATTATTTTATTTTGCGGATATGTCCATAGAATCTATCAGTAATGCCCTTAATCTAAAGGTCAGCACTGTCAAGGTTCAGCTTATGAGAGGTCGCGAAATGATGAAAAATAAACTGAAGGAGGAAGGCTATCATGGTTGACGAATTCTTTCGCGACACAGATGACTTCGCAACAAGCGATATAATCTATAGCATGAGAGAACAGATGACCCCGTCTGATGCGGTGGTCGCCTCTTTGCTTGCCAAGATTGCCGAATGCGATGCTTCCTCTGAAAGCTCAGATAATGCGGATAACTCGGTGGCGTTTGATCCTGCCGAAAAAGCGAAAACTAAGCGTCTCGGACGCAGGTCTTTGGTCAGCCTTGCTTCGGTTGCCGCCGCCTGCATTATTATGCTTACTTCGGCTTTCGCCATAATCGGCACCGGAAATCCGTCAAGCGTCAATAAGCTTATCGACAAGATAACTCCGAAAAATGTGGTTACTACGCCGGTTCAGAACTCCGATACATCCGATCCGGCCGAGCCTGACGACTCTGTTGCCGACAACGAGAAGGGCGACGATGTTAAGGACGCCGAGAACACCTCGGATTCTGAGGATGCGACAAAGACTGACGACGTAACGCAGGAAAACGCAGATACTCAGAACAAGACCGATGACAGTTCCACAACTCAGAACGCAACGGTTCCGTCAGACGGCGGTGATTCAAATGCCCCTGCCCCTGCTCCGGACAGCAGTTCTGCCAATACGGTTGACAAGACCGGAGATGGAGACGCTACTTTCAGCAGAGAGATTTTGGCTGAAGAATCGGTTTCGCACCTTGTAATTTCTGGTTCAAACTATGTGGTTGATACCTCGGCGGCTTCGCCTGTTACAACCTCTGAGATAAAGTCCATTTCCCTTGAAATTCCTGAGACTTCCACCACAAACAACACCGTGGTAAAGGCTCATGTCAAGAAGATAAAGAACGTTTCCACGAGCCTTATGGTTGCTTTGGATGTAAACGGTTTCAAGGACACCCTGCTCTATACCAACGAGTCCTATTCGCCTAATACCCTAGGTGAGTTTATTTCCGACGCGGGACTTGACGAGGAAGTTTCTTTCTCAAAGTATGTGTACTGCAAGGGTGAAAACATCGGTTATTCCTCGTATCACAAATTTACGGTTTCGGACATCAGCGAATATGCCGAAAATTACCTTTTCATGAACGAATCGGCTCCACTTTCGTCTCACATTCTTTACGAAGTGGCAGACACTCATGTGACTTTCAAGTCCAAGTCAAACCCGACTTGTTCGTCCATTGATTTCGGAGTCAGCGACAACGGATATTTGTACGTGAAAATGGCGGGCGGCAAAGCCTTTACCTTCTATGTAGGTACGGATTCTACTTCCAGCTTCATCTCCAGCGTTACCGCAGAATAGAAGAAGATAATGCACTGTCGCCGAAATAAATAAAAATCACCGCAAGAAGTATTTATAAATACAAATCTATTCGCGATAAAAAGAAAGCTGAGAACGGTCACATTGCTGTGATGATTCTCAGCTTTTTTATTTTGCATTTACGGATGCTTCCAATGTCGCTCTTTTAGCTCCCTCTCGCCACCGTCGCTACCAAGTGCGTACCGAGCGTTTCGCCGAATAGCTGCTGTAAACGGTATTTTTGTAAGTTGTACGATACGCTCGAATGCGATATTCATATTTTACGCCGCGAGAGGCTTTTTTGTCGATATAGCTCTTGTTCTTCGTACTGCCGATGAGTTTCCATGTGCTCTTGCCGGAAATCCTGCGATATACCTTGTAGCCTGTCGCCTTGCTCACCGCTTTCCACTGAAGCTTGTTCGCTCCCGTATAATATGCCTTACAAGATGAAATCACAGGCTTTGTCAGGGGCGTTGTGACTGTTTTGGAACTTGACGGGTTACTTTCATAGACCGTGCCGCCCACCGTCCGCTTTGCAATTACCCTGTAATAGTATTTGATGCCTGCCGAAGCGCTTGCATCGTCAAAATACGGTTCGTCCAAATCCTGTGAAATCAGCTTCCATGAGCCTCCCTTTGCCTTTCGATAAAGGTCGTAGGACTCTGCACTTCGCACGCTGTTCCACTCAATCGTCGGCTTGTCCGCCGGATTTACGGAAATGCTCGAAATCGCCGGCGCAGCCGTGGAATAATAGTGTTCAAGGTCAAAGAAATTAACCTCGTAGCTTATATTTTTCTTGTTATATGAAACGTAGACGACAAATTTGTCTCCGGCTTTGATCTCGCCTATATCTTTCGGTTTAAAAATTATGCAGCCTTTCTGCCCATAATTCTGGTTGTTTACATAAAAGTCGCCGTCAGCGGATACGGAGCTGAAGACCCATGTTTTGTAATCGCTCATTCGCAGAAGCGAAACCACCGCCGCCCCCGCATTGACTTCCTCTCCCACGGATACGCTCCATGCCGAGTCCTTTGCGAAAAAGGAAGTCGGAGTGTTCTTTGTAGGCCAACACACGGTCTGCACCTGCAAGTCGTCCCGCTCTCTGTTTCTTATGTACATGGTGTTGCAGGTTCCCTTCGACCCCGTAACCGAGCCGAAGCCCGTCATTACCAGAGACGGATTCAGTATCCAACGCCTATGCCCCAAGGTCTTGAGATTTGCGGAGTCGCTGTCGTACATCCACGCATATATTACGGAAGATTTGAGGCTGTTGTTCTCCCATGAAGTCTTGTCTATATTCGAGTCTGCCGAACCCTGCGTTGCCGCCGTGGCAAGTTCCTGGCTCATGCCCCCCGGAATCGACGGGCTGTGAGAAGCCTTTACATTTAAATAGTTTATGAGCGCCGCCGACTGTGCAAGCTTCCTGTACGGGTCGAACAGATACACGTCCCCGGAAAGCCCTGTCATATAGCGTATAAGTCGAATCGTGTTCAGTGCGCGTATTTCTTCTTCCTGCTTAAGCTGCCCCGCCCCATATGGTTTTGTGAGCGTCGGTTCTTCTTCGTAATCTACGCTGTACTCCTTTAACATATTTCCCTCTTGGTCAAAATATGTTTCCCCTGTCGGATGTTCCTGTGCAAATGCCACGATCTCCTGCTGCGTCGGAAGCTGCGTTTCGGTCGTCGTCGTTTCGCAATATGCCGCCTCCGGAACAGTCCCAAGCGCAAGCATAACCCCCAGCCCAAACGCAAGAACTCTGTGTTTTCTTCTTTTCAAATTTAATTCCCTCCTGAAATTTTTTTCAAATCCACCTATAGTATATCACATTTTGCGTAAATTGCTATCCACTATTTAGATTTATTTCTATTTCTACGTTTCTCGACATTTCTACAGTTTCAATCCTTTGCGCCCGTTTTGCTCTGCTTTTCAAAATTTCCTTGCGATTTATTTGCGACTATGATAAAATTATATCACGCTCATTTTGGAATAGTTTTTTTGCATAAAGATTTTTCATATTTTTTGTGTAAAGATAATAATTTATGGGCGTATGGTGATAATAATTTGCCGCAATGAGTTTACTTCGGTAAGCTACAAAAAAGATTGGAGAAAAAGAAAAATGGAAAATGGTCTTCATAAGAGATACGGTCTAGTTACGGCTATTTGTATGGTGGTTGGCATCGTAATGGGTTCAGGCGTATTCTTTAAGGCACAGACAATCCTTCAAAAAACCGAAGGAAACATGGTCACGGGCATTTTGGCGTGGCTTATCGGCGGAGCGATCATGCTTTGCTGCATATGGGCTTTCTCGATTATGGCGACAAAATACGAAAAGGTCAACGGTATTGTGGACTATGCCGAGGCGACGGTGGGTGTGAAATACGGCTATATGGTGGGCTGGTTTCTCACTATCATCTATTATCCGACGCTGACATCTGTGCTGGCGTGGCTGTCCGCAAGATACACTCTCGTGTTCCTAACGTCGGCATTTCCGGACACCTTTACACTGGTGATTCCTGCGGCAGAGGGTGGCTGTGTCGTGGGTCCCGAATGTATGGCTCTTTCGCTGCTGTTCCTGTGCGTGGCTTATGCAATAAACGCCCTTTCGCCGAAAATTGCGGGGCATTTTCAGGTTGCTACAACGATCATCAAGCTCATTCCCCTTGTGCTTATGGCAGTGGTGGGAATCATATTCGGTCTTATTTCCGATAACGGTGTTCTCATGGAAAATCTCGCTTACGCCGGTGCTTCCACCGACGGCAATCCGCTGTTTGCAGCTGTAGTTGCAACCTCTTTCGCATATGAGGGCTGGATTATTGCAACTTCCATCAACGCGGAGCTTAAAAATTCCAAAAAGAATCTGCCTATTGCCTTGATCGTGGGGGGAATTATAATCGTAGCCGTCTACATATTTTATTATATCGGCGTTGCGGGAGGCGCAAAAGTTGAAACTCTCATCTCGGAAGGTGCGACCGTGGCTTATATCAATGTTTTCGGCAGCAAGTTCGGAAATATTCTCAACGTGTTCGTGGCGATTTCCTGCATGGGAACCCTCAACGGGCTGATGCTTGGTTGCACTAGAGGCATTTACGCCTTGGCAGTCAGAAAATCCGGCCCGCATCCGGAAATGTTCTCGCAGGTAGATAAAGTAACGAATATGCCTAACAATTCATCGATTTTGGGGCTGCTCCTGTGCGGAATCTGGTTCTTCTTCTTCTATGGCGCGAACCTTGCAGATTTCAACTGGTTCGGGCTTTTCGGATTTGACTCCTCTGAGCTTCCGATCGTAACGGTATACGCACTGTATATTCCGATTTTTATTCAGTTCATGCGAAAGGCGACAGATCTTGGCACGATCAAACGTTTCGTGGCTCCGGGTCTTGGCATTTGCGGTAGCGTCTTCATGGTCTGTGCGGCGCTCTACGCCCATGGATTGCAGCCTTATCAAGCAGCGGCAGCCGAGGGAGGTTTCTCCTGCCCGATGATTTTCTACCTCATTGTGTTTGTGGTGGTTATGGTTGTAGGTGCAAGGATTTATAGGAGAAACGACAGTAGCAGAATAGACAGTTCTAACAGGTAACCTCTGCGGCTGAACTTACCTGCGGAAGAAATCGAAAAATTATAAATCAGATTCATACACTTTTCAAAAGCAGCAGGCGCGACAGTGATAGCTATCGGTCGTTTCTGCTGCTTTGTATTTGTTTTGGTTGCAACGCGGTGGACGAAGCGACAAGTCTATTATATACGGGTCGCATACCAGTATTTTTTGAGATTCGTCTTTGTGATGATGTTGCCCTCTGCGTTGTGAACCACAAAGCGGGCTTTGTAGTTGTAGCTTACGCCTTTTTTCGCGTTTGTCGAATTTTGTCGAAATTTTCTTGCCT
>CAVKSD010000110.1:0-6194 GCA_963658905.1 Bacteroidaceae bacterium | reverse complement strand
TGCGCCGGTTACTGCGGCGGTGATGATTCTTTTGTTTTTCAAATCTGACATTTTTCTGTCTCCTTTCAAATTTATTTGCAAACCCTTGCACTTGTACCCGCAAAGAGTTTTACTTACCATTTGTCCTATTTGCCGTAAAGCATACGAATGAGGTATGTGTTAAGGTCTTCGTTAACCTTTTGGATTTCCTCGTCCGTCCATTTCTGGAAGCCCTCGTGAGTCTTGAATCCAAGCTTCCCTTCTTCTTTCAGCTTAACGAGCAGCGGCGACGGTTTGTGGCTGTCTTCGATGTATTGAAGCACGTATTCGTGGATATTATAAGTAAGGTCAAGTCCTACCATGTCGGCGTTTTCCATTGCCGAAAGCTGCGGAAGTCTGAGTCCGAAAGAGTTCTTGATGGCGGTGTCAACTGTTGCCGCATCTGCGATTCCGTGTTCTACGATGGAAATTGCTTCTCTCCAGAGAGCGTGCTGGAGACGGTTTGCGATGAAGCCCGGTACGTCCTTGTTGCAAAGGCAAGGCTTCTTGCCGATCTTTGTCATGAAATCCATAACCGTCCCTGCCGTTTCGTCTGTCGTCGCGTCTGTCTTAACAACTTCTACCAATGGGATCAAGTGACCCGGATTCCAGAAGTGTGTGCCGCAGAAACGCTCGCGATGTTTGAGGTCGCGGCTGATTTCCGTCGGGCTCATAACCGATGTGTTGGTGCAGAAGATACAATCCGGTCTGCAACGAGCTTCCAGTTTTGCGAATGTCTCACGCTTCAAATCCATGTTTTCGAATACCGCTTCGATAACGAGGTCTGCATTTTTTATGCCTTCGCTGTCGATATCCGTGGTAAAGTGGATTCTGGAAAGTCTCTCCGCAAGTTCTTCTTCGCTTACGATTCCTTTTTCTACCAGCTGTTTTGTGCTTTGTCTGATACCTGCCGGCACGTCCACTTCGTTGATGTCGTAAATGGTAATCTCATAATCCTTTACGGAGGAAACCACGAAAGCAATGTTCTTGCCCATCAGTCCTCCGCCCATGATAAGTACGTTTTTAATGTTTGCCATGATTTCACGTCCTTTCCGTTTCTCTATTTAATCTATTTTGTGATGCATCTTTTACATCTACACATAATAGCAAAAGTCGTGCCAAAATTTTAACTTGCCGCAAAAGTGTGTATTTTTCAAGGATTTTATGAAGTTTGCATGGTTTTGAGTGTGCGTTGTGTTTGGTTGCAAAAAAACAACACGTTGCAAAACCAAGACGCGTCATGTCTCGAATTTGCAACGCATATTCACTCCAATGTCTATTTTGTTTTGTTGCGTCTTGTGTTCTTGCAGAAAAACGTTTCCGTTCTAAACCTGCTTATTCTAAGCTTGCTTATCGCTATGAAGTTTGCGATAAAGCACGCTGCGATGGATGCCCAGCTTCTTTGCCGCCTCTCCTACGCGACCGCCGCACTCATGGAGAGTTTTCTCGATAAACCAACGCTCCGCCGCCGCAGAAAAGCTTCTCAAATCCCCCATTGCCTCCGTCGGGGCAAATTCAGGCTCCTCGCCATCTCCGTCGCCGTATCTTGCCGTGGGTGTCGGCGTAAATATGAGCTGATTGTCACGGCTGATTACAAAGATTCTCTCCATTACATTTCTAAGTTCCCGGATGTTGCCCGGCCAGCGGTGTTTCAGCATGGTTTCCACGGTTACCGGCGCAAGAGTTTTGTTTGCATCGTATTTTTCGTTGAGTATGTGCAGGAAATTTTCCGCCAGAGGTAGGATATCCTCCTTTCGCTCCCGCAGCGGCGGCAGTTGAATTACGAAAACACTCAGGCGGTAGTACAAATCTTCGCGGAAAGTTTTTTCCTCTATCATATTTTTCAGATTAACGTTGGTGGCGCAAATAATTCTCACGTCGATGGGGATGTTCTTGACTCCGCCGACTCTGCGGATTTCGTTGTTTTCCAGCGCCCGCAAAAGCTTCGATTGAAGTGCAAGGGGCATATCTCCGATTTCGTCCAAAAATATGGTCCCGCCGGAAGCCGCCTCAAAAAGTCCGATTTTGCCTTTGCTGAGCGCTCCGGTAAATGCTCCCGCCTCGTAGCCGAAAAGCTCGGATTCCAGCAGCTGCTCCGGAATTGCCGCGCAGTTTATGCTGATAAAGGCCTTGTCCTGCCGCAGGGAGTGATCATGGATGAACCGCGCCATAACGTCCTTTCCCGTGCCGCTCTCTCCGAGGATTACGACGTTGCTGTCTGTGGGAGCAATGGCTTGTATGGTCTGCATAACGTTTTTCATGGCGGGGCTGTTTGCTATGATTTTGCTGTGTCCTTTCAGCCGCAAGTGGTCAAGTTCCCGTTTCATTCGCGCCATCACCGCCCGTTCCTTTGCGATGATTTCTTCCCATTCCTTGTTATGTTCCATGCTCATGTTTGTGGTAACAACCATTTCCACCTCGCCGTTTTTATCAAGGACGGGAATGCTGTGGGAAATGCTAGAGTTCTTTGCCCGATAAGTAAGGGCAGAAACCGCATCCTGTTTGGTCTGGATTGCCGTAATAGAGGTGGATTTGTCGTAAACTCCCTCCTCTACCAGTTCCTTAACGTTTCTGTGCATAAGCTGCTGGCGTGGCAGTCCGATTCGCTTTGCGCCAACCTCGTTTACATAGATGATATTGCCCTCGCCGTCGGTGATGAAAATGGATTCTTTATAGTATTCGTCAAGCGCCGCCAAGATTTCTTCCGCCGTAAAAACTCTGTCCATGCGTATCCTCCCATATTATCTATCTACATTATAATTGTTTTTGCGCCGCGAGACAATATTTTTTCCGTTTTCTTGCGCGAAAATGTTTGACACCACCATATATAGGTGTATAATGTATAAATACAGCATATTTTACTCTAAATATAGGTTTAACGTATAAGGAGGCAGAAACATGGGAGCAGTTATAACAGGAAACGCAAAGCTTGCGGAAGCGAAGAATTATGTGGACTATCTTGAAAAGAAGTACAATCGAAAGGTCAAGACACTGGACATAAAGTTGGACGGCGATTACGCGGATTTGAACTATGAGTTTGAAAAAGCTCCTTTTGAACGAATCAGACGAATCACCGGATATCTGGTAGGCACCATGGATCATTGGAACGACGCAAAGGCGGCAGAAGAAGCCGACCGTGTAAAGCACGATGTTTCAAGCGGTTTCGAGCGTCTGTAATTCGGATGCCCGCAAACGCCTTTTGAAAATCTTTCGGGTTGAAAATCCAAAAACTCTCCGATTGAAAACTCAAAATCTTTCGGGTTGAAAATTCAAAAACTCTCCGATTACGCTTGCCAAATCTTTCGGGTTGGTATATAATTTGTGTCGGAGGGGATGATATTACTATGATTAAAAAAGATTACAAACCGAGAATTATTGACAAGCAAATAGAGCAATATCTGAAAGTTTTCGGTGCTGTCTGCGTTGAGGGGCCAAAATGGTGCGGCAAGACCTGGACTTCATCATACCACAGCAACAGCGAAATTTTTATCGGGGATCCCTCAGGAAACTTTCAAAACAGGGCGCTTGCGCAAATGTCTCCGGATTTGGTCTTAAATGGCGAAGCTCCGCGGCTCATTGACGAATGGCAAGAAGTTCCTGCAATATGGGACGCCGTCCGGCACAGCGTCGATCAAACCGGCGAAAAGGGCAAATTCATACTGACCGGCTCTGCGACTCCGAATCACAAAGGAATCATGCACAGCGGCGCCGGCAGAATCGGCAGAATAAAAATGCGCCCAATGTCACTGTACGAGTCGGGCAATTCCACCGGAGATGTTTCGCTGGAAGATTTGTGCAACGGCAATCTTGCCCCTGCGATGACAGGAGATGTGAGCCTAAAGGACTTGATCGGATACATTATCAGGGGAGGCTGGCCCGGCAATATGAATACTTCTCTTGGCGATGCCTCGCTTTTGCCGATCCAGTACATCGACGCAATAATCGACGACGACGCGTACAGAATCGACGGGGTGAATCGCAATAAGGACAAGATGAAGCTCCTGCTTCGCTCTTTGGCGCGAAACGAGGCGACTACCGTCACAAACACATCTTTGGCAAAAGATATGAAAGAAGTCGACGATTCGGACATCGACAAGGACACCGTCAGCGAATACCTGGACATATTCAAAAGACTTTTCATCACGGACAATCAGTTGCCGTTTTCCACGAACATTCGCTCATCCGTGCGGGTTAAGCAGGCTGAAAAAAGGCATTTTTGCGACCCGTCTCTGGCCTGCGCGTTGCTCAATGCGACCCCCGAAATGCTTATGAACGATTTGCGGACACTTGGTTTTTTGTTTGAGGCGCTCTGCGAAAGGGATCTGAAAATCTATGCGGAGTCTTTCGGCGCTTCTCTGTACCACTATCAAGGGTACGACGGCAAGGAAATCGACGCCGTTATCGAGCTTAAGGACGGGCAATGGTGCGCCTTTGAAATAAAATTAGGTGCAAACCAAATTGACGAGGCGGCGAAAAACTTGCTTGACATCAATAAAAAGATTGAGGATGACCCAAAGGGCAAGCCTGCAAAGGTTTTGTGCGTCATCTGCGGACTGGCAAGTGCAGCATATAAACGCCCCGATGATGTGTATGTGGTGCCTGTTACCGCCCTAAAAAACTGATATTATTTCCCCTGCTATTCTTGCCGCGAAAAATCGGCGGGCGGCGCAGGGATTTTATTTGCAAGAAATCTCTTGAATTTACCCAGCTGGCAGTCTATAATTAGCTTGTCCGTAAGACGCTATAACGAAGACGAAGCGCAAAGGGACAAAAGGAGATGTAAGTAAAATGTATAAAGAAGCGTTAAGACCGGTTTGGGCGGAAATAAACCTTTCAAACCTTGATTACAACATTAAGCAAATTAAGAATAAAATCGGCGAAAGAGAAATGATCGGCGTCATCAAAGCAGACGCTTATGGTCACGGCAGCGTAAAGGTTGCCGAGGTTCTCAGGGCAAACGGCTGCAAGACATTTGCAATCGCAACCCTGCAAGAGGCTGTAACTCTGCGCGAAGCCGGTGCAAAAGAAGAAATCATCATGCTGGGGCTGACTCCGGATATGTATGCGGACACCATCGTAAAATACGACATCACTCCTGTTGTTTGCAGCAGCGAAAACGCGGCGGCATTTGCTGCAGAAGCAAAAAAGATAGGAAAAACGGTACACGCTCTGATTGCCGTTGACACGGGAATGGGCAGAATCGGCTATCTGGCAGATGATACAGAATTTGCGATAGAGGACGTCAAGAAAATCGCAGCCTTAGAAAATTTCAAAATCAAAGGAATGTTCTCGCATATGTCTACGGCAGATGCCTTTGACAAGACCTATTCCCATCAGCAAGAGGCAAAATTCAACAAATTCTACGAAGCTCTCACCGCTGCGGGAATCGAAATTCCGTTCAGAACCCTTGCAAACAGCGCTTCCATCATGGAGCTGCCGACGGTTCATTTCGACGCTTGCCGTCCGGGAATCATTCTCTACGGTTGCTATCCGTCGGATGAAGTCGACGTAAAGGAGCTTTCCATCAAACCTGTTATGTCCGTCAAGGCAAATATCGTTCATCTGAAAGATGTGCCTGCGGACTTTTCCGTTGGCTACGGCCGCAAATTTATCTCCAAAAGGCCAAGCAAGATCGCTACCATCGCCTTGGGCTATGCGGACGGCTATCCTCGCCCGTACTCACCTAACGCAAAGGTCATCGTAAACGGGCGAGTCGCTCCGATTGCGGGCAATATCTGCATGGATCAGTGCATGATCGACGTTACCGATGTTCCGGACGTAAAACTCGGAGACGAGGTTATCGTAATGGGTACCGACGGCAAGAATACCATCCTTGCAGACGATATCGCAAATGCAACCGGCACCATCAACTACGAAATCACCTGCGCTTTCGGACAGAGACTTCCGAAAGTGTATGTAAAATAAATTTTGTTGACATTTCGTGGAATATAATATAATATAGAAATAGAAAAGGATTACCGCTTGTGGTTAGGCGGTTCCGTCAAACAAATTCGATTGAACCGTCAAACGCAATGTTTGGCGGTTTTCCATTACTTGCGTTTAATCGAAACGATCAGTGACGCAAGCCCTACGAGAACTAACGAATATGTGAATAAATCACTTATAGTTATGTATGTCATAGGCGCCACCTCCTTTCAGGAAGTGACAGAACCGCC
>CAVKSD010000109.1:0-6447 GCA_963658905.1 Bacteroidaceae bacterium | reverse complement strand
CAGCAATGGAGAGGTTATCTATGATGTAGTGGACAGCTACCAGAGTCTGCTGGACTTGGTGACGAAGTAAAATGATGATTCATATACCATTAACCGCGAGGGACTCCTTGCGGTATTTTTAAATTTGCTCAATTTTAGCATTTTAACAACTCGAGATTGTTGAATGCATATTTTTGCTCTTTCCCGGCATGATAAATTGCGCGATATTTACGCTGACTTTGAGTAACTTCACGGCAGAATAAAAAGTTTTTGCGAAATTTCAGCAAAAACTATTGAATAAATTAGAGTTTTTGGGTATCATAATGACAAGGAGGAGATACCATGATCATTAGACCCTACTATTTGAATATACTGAAAACCTATCGCGACATTCCGCTGGTGAAGATACTCGCCGGGATTCGCCGCTGCGGAAAATCGACCATTTTGGATATGCTAAAAGACGACCTAATCGCAAGTGGCATTGCAAGAGACCATGTGATCCATCTTCGCTATACTTCAGAAGAATTGGACGACAACATGAGTGCTAAACAGATGTACCGAGACATAAAAGAGAAAATGACAGACAGCGGCCGATACTATCTTCTTCTGGACGAAGTGCAGGAAGTGGATGGCTGGGAAAAGGCAGTCAACAGCTTGCTGGAGGATTACAATACCGATATTTATGTGACCGGCTCGAATTCTAAGCTGATGGCAGGAGAAATCTCCACATATCTGACGGGGCGCTATATTTCCATTCCTGTTTTCACATTATCTTTTTCTGAATATCTGGATTTCAAAAAAGACAACGGTCGCACTCCGAAAGATCTTTTGAATGAGTATATCCGCATGGGCGGTTTTCCCATCGTTGCACTTGGTAACTTCGATGAGCGCTCAGCCTATCAGATTGTAGAAGGAATCTATAATTCCGTTATCACAAGTGACATCACAAGGCGGCACAATATAACGAATTTTGACCTGTTTAACCGTGTGGTGAGGTATATTGTGGAAAATGTCGGAAAGACTTTCTCTGCCAATGCCATAGTGAAATTCCTGAAAGGAGAAGGGCGATCCCTTTCTGTGGAAGCAGTCTATAACTATCTGGAATGGCTCGAAAAGGCTTTCGTGATTTATCGCTGCCGGCGGTACGATATGCAGGGTAAGACTGTTCTTAAAACGCAAGAAAAGTTCTATCTTGCCGATCCTTCTCTCAAATATTGCATGATGGGCTTTAATCCAAAATCCATTGCCGCCATGCTGGAAAACATCGTATACTTTGAGCTTAGGCGGAAAGGCTATGATGTTTATATCGGGAAAAACGCCACAAAGGAGATCGACTTTGTAGCAGTGCGGTGTGATGATAGGATATATGTGCAGGTGTGTCGCAATCTACCGGAGAAATCCGACCGTGAGGTTGCCAATCTGCTGGAAATCAAAGACAATTATCCCAAATATGTGGTGACTTTAGACGAACTTGCTACCGGCAATATCAATGGAGTCAAGATCGTGCATTTGGCAGACTTCTTGCTGTCACTCGCCGAAATCGAGGCGCTTTAAAGGAAAAAATATCATACCGTAAAGTTATATAAACATCAACAACCGCTAACCGCAAGGGACTCCTTGCGGTATTTTTAAATTTGACTAAGTTTAGCATTTTACAGCTCGAGATAGCTCCCGGTAGAACTAAGAAAAGGGCTAAGGATGGTTCTGCTTAAACTATAGTATGTCTTTACGGAGAAGCAAAAAAGTGCTATAATTTATGGGGCTGAAGCAGAATGCGATGCTAGTTTTGAAATGCGATATGAGGATGAGAATATCTTTTGAGATTAATAAAATCGCAGAAGAACACTTGTTCAATACAAAGATATGTGTTAGAATTGACTTAGTCAAGAGAATAGGGTCGAGTGGCTGAGCCGATTTTCGAAAGGTCTATATGGATTTGGAGAAAGGAGGCGGTAAGAATGAAGATTACGATAACGCTAAAGTGTTTTCGGATTACGATTTCGAGCATAAAAAAAGCCGCTCCTGCTGAACCCAAGAGCGGCAAGGCTGTAAAGCCTAAGGCTTAAATGGTAAGGCCGCAAGACCCTTCTCCTGACTCCATGATAACACATTATCCCGCGGTCTGCAAGCATTTTATAACGTGTATAATTTCCAAAGAAAAGAAGGAAAAGAAAGGCAAGTGGACCGGATAAGCGGGAAGCATAAGGACAAAAGAGACAAATAGAAGGAGACGCTAACTATATGAACTGGCTTGACGGGAAGACGCGGTGCCGCTGGGCGAATCCGAAAAATGAACTATATATCCGATATCATGACGAGGAATGGGGCGTTCCGGTGTCTGGCGACTCAAAGCTCTTTGAAATGCTGATTTTGGAGTGCTTTCAGGCGGGGCTTTCCTGGGAATGCGTTCTCAACAAGCGAGAAGCGTTCCGAAAGGCATTCGATGGATTTGACGTAGATAAGGTCGCTTGCTACGGAGAAGAAAAGTTTGAGGTGCTTATAAACAATCCGGAGATTATAAGAAACCGGCTGAAAATACAGGCCGCAGTTACCAATGCACAGATATTTCGAAAGATTCAGCGGGAATACGGAAGCTTTTCGACCTATCTTTGGAAATGGACTGATGGCAAAGTGGTTTATGAAACAGGGCGCACAAGCTCGGAGCTTTCGGATGCCATATCAAAAGATTTGAAAAAACGCGGCATGAAGTTTGTGGGAACGACGGTCATCTACTCCTATTTACAGGCGGTAGGCGTGATTTATTCACACGAAGAAGGGTGCTTTTTGCATCGAAAAAGCAACAAGCCATTTACACAAGAAGAAATAAAATCCCTCAAAGAAAGGGCGCTTCGGGTCATTCCCCAGAGAGTTCGCTATTATGCGCCGACTATCGGAGTAGACTACGGGAGAATAACGATTAGAACTCAGAAAACCCGCTGGGGCAGTTGTTCCTCAAAAGGGAATCTGAATTTTAACTGTCTTCTTATGCTAGCGCCCCCTGAGGTCATCGACAGCGTTATCGTACACGAACTTTGCCACAGAAAGCACATGAATCATTCCAAGGCTTTCTATGCCGAGGTGGAAAAGGTCTTCCCGGAATATAAAAAATGGCACAAATGGCTAAAGGATAACGGCGCGGCCCTGATAAAGAGACTGCCTCACAAATTATACAATGTATCTTCTCCGGGGTCTAAGACTCCGAGCATGAATGCTGAGGCTAATTGGCAGGAATGCAAAAGGCAGATGGACTACTCACTGTATGTAACCCACGACTAGGATATTTTCAAAGATGAGAATGATAAATAAAGAGGTATTATCATGGAAGCAGAAAATAGTATACGAAATATATTTATCATAAACCCAAAAGCCGGGCAGGGCAAAGGGAATGCAAAGTTCACGGAAAGGATAAGAGCCGAAGCGGAAAGAGCTGGGATTCCAGTTGAAATTTACACTACCGCAGGGGTGGGCGATGCCGAGATTCTTGCAAGGCAGATTTCGGAGGAGGTCATAGATGATATTAAAGAGGATATCGAGAATACCGGGAATACCCAAAATACCCAAAATACCAAAGAAGAGATCCGAATATTTGCCTGCGGAGGCGACGGCACCCTGAACGAAGTCTTAAACGGCGTAATCGGAAACGAAAACATTTCGGTGGGCGTTGTTCCCATCGGCACTGGCAACGATTTTTGCAGAAACTTCCCGGAGGCGGGAGATTTTTCGGATATCGCATCCCAGCTTAGTTCCAAGGTCATAAAATGCGATGCCATCAGATACAGCGGATTTCTAGCAGGGAAGGAACAGACAAGATATTGCGCCAATATGTTTAATATCGGCTTTGACTGCAATGTCGTTGACCTGACCGCCACGCTAAAAAAATACCCGTTTCTGGCAGGCTCTATGGCATATCTCATGGCCGTTTTTGCAATTCTCGTCAAGAAGAAAGGCGCAGATCTCAAGATCGAAATCGATGGCGAGACAAAATACGACGGACAGCTGCTTCTCACAGCAGTTGCAAACGGCTCATTTTGCGGTGGCGGGGTAAAAAGCTCGCCTAATGCTAGCCTTTCGGACGGGAAGCTGGATATAAATATCATATATAACGTAAAGCGAAGGGAATTTATAAAAAAATTCCCGTATTACTCCAAGGGGACGCACATGGAGCTGACGGATATCGACAAGATCCTATATGCCGCACAGGCAAAAACCATTACAATTACACCAAATAACGGCACAATGCGGCTATGCACAGACGGCGAAATCGTCGATGCGGGCAGAGTCGAAATGGAAGTTGTGCACGGTGCGTTCAGCTTCCTGCTTCCGCAGGATATTACAAAACAGGACGTAGCGAAGTAAAATCCGGAGAAATAAAAGGAATCTGCAAAAGGGGAGAGAAAATGGCGATTGAGAGAAAAAACAATCTCGGAACGATCAAACTGGACGATTACATCTTTGCTCAGATAATCAGGACGAGCCTTATGAAAAGCGGCGGCAAGGCTTTTCACGCTTCCGAAAAGGGAAAGCTTCTGGGAAATCAGGGAATAAAAAGTGGAATCGGCGAAATCGCTTCTAACATCAAAATCGGCGACGGAGAGAAAGCGTACACTATTGAGTTTTACGTGATTATCCTCTTCGGCGCCGGCATAAGAAAAACCACAGGGGAGATATTGGACTATATCGAGTACGAGATGAAAGGGCTTTTCCCTGAAAAAGGCGGCAGACTCATACTGAAAATTGTGGGAATAAAGTCAAAACGAATCGCGCCGCGACATATAAAGGTAGTGAGAGAGTATGAACCTGAGAGATGATGTTTCCTGCCTTAGAGGCGTGGGAAAAAAGAAAGCCGAGGCTCTTAAAAAACTCAATGTAGAGACGATTGGGGACTTGCTTTGGCTTTTCCCCAGAAAATATCAAGACAGAAGAAAAATTCTTACCATCACGGAAGCCCCTTTAGATATGGAGACGCTGATAAGCGGCAAGGTTGTAAATGCAAGACTTTCTGGGAGTACATACAGCAGGTCAAGGCTCCTTAAGGTGCTTATAGAGGACAATACGGGAACCGTTCAGCTTCTGTTTTTTAATGGAAAATATCTTGCAAATTATTTCAGACCCAAAGCAGAATATGTCTTTTTCGGCAAAATTACACTTCGCGGCGGCGTTAGACAGATGGCGCATCCGGAGTTTCACAAGCCGGGTGATGCGGGGGATATCCGGGGGCTGATACCGGTTTACCCGCTTACAGAGGGTCTGACCCAGAATCAGCTTCGTTCGTGGCAGCTTGAGCTTCTTGAAAACAACGTGGCTGCCGAGGCTTGCGAATGGCTGCCTGAATGGATCGTAGGGGAATGCAAACTGTGCAGTCCCGCCCACGCGCTGGCGAATATTCACTTTCCCAAAGAGGGTAAAAATTTTCTCGAAGCCAAGTATCGCTTGGTTTTTGAAGAACTGCTGACCCTTCAGACGGGACTTTTTTATATAAAAAACGGAAGCGAAAGCAGCGCAAATCCGGTGCGGGCTTCAAAAAAAGTTTCGGTAAAAGACTTTGAAGATTCCTTTAAGTTTGAGCTTACGGACAGCCAAAAAAGGGTTTTTGCCCAAATAGAGAAGGACATGGAAGACGGCAAAACCATGAACCGGCTCATTCAAGGCGATGTAGGCTCCGGAAAGACCGCGGTGGCGGAGCTTGCCATGTTCAAGGCGGTCAAAAGCGGATTTCAGGCGGCGATGATGGCGCCGACAGAGCTTCTTGCAAAGCAGCATTTTGCAGGACTTAAACGGGATTTTGAACCTTTCGGAATAAATGTCGGATTGCTGTCGGGATCTCTGGGGGCAAAAGAGCGAAGATCGGTACTCGAAGATTTGAAATCCGGCGAGACGGACATCTTGGTAGGCACACACGCCCTGATACAGCAGGACGTGTGCTTTGCAAATCTCGGGCTCGTTATCACCGACGAGCAGCACAGGTTCGGCGTAAACCAGCGGGAGCTGCTTTCCACAAAGGGAAATAATCCCGACATCCTTGTAATGACTGCGACGCCGATACCACGGACGCTGGCGGTGGTGCTGTACGGCGACATGGATATTTCCATAATCGACAGTCTGCCGAAAGGAAGAAAACCCATCAGAACCTTTGCGAGAAACGAAAGTGCCCGAGGGAAAGTTTACGATTTTGTTCGGGAGCAGGTGAAACAGGGCAGACAGGCGTATGTTGTGGCACCCCTTATAGAAGAATCCGAAAAGATAAGCTGCCGCTCGGCGGAGGAAATCTACGAAGAACTTACCGCCCGATATCCCGACGTGAGTTTCGGTTTTGTTCACGGAAACATGAAGCAGGCGGAAAAAGACCGGGCGATGGAGCGTTTTGCCGCCGGAGAAACCGACGTGCTAGTCTCCACCGTGGTAATCGAAGTGGGAATCGATGTACCGAATGCCACGGTTATGGTAATTGAAAACAGCGAAAGATTCGGG
>CAVKSD010000108.1:0-6455 GCA_963658905.1 Bacteroidaceae bacterium | reverse complement strand
GTGTTTAATTTTCTAAGGCTCTCTATATACTCAGCCCCTGATTTGATTGCCATAATGTCCTCCTTTTATTTTAAGTTTTCTAAATGATTTTTCTACAATGATAATAGCATACTTCTACAAAAATAGTATAGCACGCTTGCATTTTTTTCAGAAATATATTAAAGTTATGTTAGGGTATAAAAAATTCTAATTTGTATTTTTACAGATAAGCGGTATCATTTAATGTAGAAGGAAATGGTGAGAGAATGGATATTAAACAACTGAATTACTTTGTACAGATTGCTCAATGCGGCAGCTATTCGCTGGCTTCTCAAAAATTATACATTTCACAGCCTGCCCTGAGCAAAGTCATAAAAAATATGGAAGACGAAATGGGATTTTCTCTGTTCTACACTTATCAGCGCAGACAAAAACTCACGGACGCCGGGCAGCTTTTTTATGAAAAATCACTGAAACTTCTGGAAAGCTATAACGATTTGATCCAGACGACATATGTGGAGGAGTGCATAAACAAAGGTCATCTGAAAATAGGCTTGTCGGTGGCAGCCGGAGGCGCGCTGTTTTCCCACATTATTCCGGGCTTTACAAAGTTATATCCGCAAATCACTTTTTCCATTTTGGAAAGGGAGACAAACATCTTAAAGGAGGAACTGCTCAAGAAAAATCTTGATGTAGCATACATCGACCTGTGCCATTTTAACGAATCGGACGAAAAAGAAAATTTCGACGTATATGAATTGTTCAAGACGGAAAATGTGTTGGTAACTTCCGTTGACAACCCGATTGCGCAGCAGAAGGAAGTTTGCTACGAAGAACTTCAGGAGCAGAAATTGATTCTCTACAACGGGGGCAAGGAGGTTTCCAGTCAGGTGGAGATCGAGCTGAAAAAAATGGGCATTTCACCGGACATTGCCTTTGTTTCGACTCAATGGAACTTCATATTGGATGCGGTTGCAAACAATATGGGCGTTGTTCTGTGTCCGTATTATATCTATTCAAAGTACAAGACTCCGGAACTGACGTATGTAAGAATCAATCCCGAAACCGCCTATCGGAAAATCGGCATTATCACAAAGAAGAACGAATACAAGACGCGGGCTTGCATCTGTTTCTTGGAATATGCCACGGAATTGTCGCATTACGACGGCATCAAAAACCGTCTTTGCGTCCCAGAATAGGACGGCGCTAAGTGTTTTCACCTTTCGTATATACGACATATTTCTATGAAATGAGAAACGGAGAGAGTGTAATGAAAGGTAAAATTGTTTATTTTGAAGGCAGCAAGAAATTTGGATTTGCCGAATGCGAACTGCCGGAAGTGGAACCGGGTGCGGTTCTTGTCAAAGTTTTGTGTACCAATATCTGCGGGTCGGACGTAAAGAATTGGCTTGGGGCATCCTCGGTGGGAATCGGCGCAAAGCCAACCTGTCAGGGACACGAATTTGTCGGCGAGATTTATAAGCTGGGCGAGGGCGTGGAAACCGACAGCATGGGCGAGAAAGTAAAGGTAGGCGACAGAATCGTTGCCCCGTATTACATTACCTGCGGAGTTTGCGACGCTTGCAAGGCAGGGCGCTATGACCTTTGTGAAAACGCATATATTCACCTTGGAAACGAGCCTTCCCAGTGGCCGCATTTCGGCGGAACTTTTGCTTCGCACTATTATGTTTATCCGAACCAGAAGTTTTATAAGGTTCCGGACGATGTGCCCAACGAACTTGCTGTCGGCGTAAACTGCGCATTTTCGCAGGTTTATTACGGACTGGAAAGGGCCGGCCTCAAAGCGGGAGAAACGCTGCTGATACAGGGCGCAGGCGGTCTTGGCATCTATGCGGCGGCAATCGCAAAGGAAAAAGGCGCGAGAGTCATTATGATAGACGGCGTAAAAGAAAGGCTTGAATTTGCAAAACGCTTTGGAGTTGACGAAATCATAAACCTGAGCGAAGTCAAGGAACTTGCAGATAGAGAGCAGCTTGTCAAAGACCTTACAAATGGCAAGGGCGTAAATGTTGCGCTGGAGGTAACCGGATTTGCGGGAGCTTTCGATGAAGGCATCCGTCATCTTGCGATCATGGGACGCTATATCGTGATAGGAATTAACTCCACGGCAGTAAGCGCAACGGTTTCACCGGGATATATCACCCGCAAGGCGTTGACGGTTTACGGGGTTGTAAGATATCTGCCGGAATATCTGCATAAGTCGCTGCTTTTCCTGGAAAAGTATAAAGACAAATATCCTTTCGACGAATTTTCGCAAAAGACATTTACTCTAGACGAAATCGGAGAGGCGTTGCAGCTTTCGGCAGACAAGAAGATAACCAGAGCGATCATAAGACCGTAAAGTTTATAAAACAAAATGAAAAGCGCAGGAACTGCCGGAAAAGGGCGGCGCCTGTGCTTTTTTGATTATGTAGGAAATATCGTTCCTTATATTTCCGGAATAACAAGAAAGCCCTCTGCTAAAAATCTGATCGGCGACGCCGACTTTCTTATATTCAAAAATTGTGGAGAATCTGAGCTACCTTTTAGTCCGTCGCGAGCCTGCTGTCTCCGGTGGCATAATCAATTTCAATCTGGGGCTGGGCGTTGTAGACAAAGACATTGAAACAGATTCCCTCGCCGTTATCCTCCACCGAATATGCCTCGATTTCGACGCCGTTTGCCAAAAGATTTTCCCCGTCGAAAATTGGCGTGACCCTGTAAAGTACATGGTATCCAGTTTCTTCTACATAGTCTGCGACCATGGTTTCAAAAGGCAGCATTCCTTCGACATTCATATACCGCGTGCCGGTAATCAGATTCTTTTCGTTGGCATTTTCGCCGGTGAGAAGGTAGCCGATAAGGTGGCAGCGATTGTAGAGATATTTGCCGGAAACGCAGTCATATTTCACCGTGTGCCAGCCCGTAGGCTTTATCATGCCGATGCTGCCCCGCTCCTGGGTGGGCATGAGATCCAGCCCGACGCAAGCGGTGGCAACGCCGCATCTTCCGAGGCTGTCAAGCTCGCTATAATTTTCAAAGGATTCCTCGGTAAAATCCTTTTCCTCAAAAAAAGGCTCGTTATCATTTATCTCAATGTATGGAGAGTCTGAAAATTCGGGGATTTCAGACAGCAGAACTGTTTCCTGCACCTGCTCGCTGACGGCTTGACTTGGGACTTCAATGTCAAAGGAATCAAATTCAAGACCGTACCCGGAAATTAAAATTCCGGCGGCAAGCAGGACTGATAGTATGATTGGCGACTTATTGGACTTTTTAAATTTTTTCATCTTTTTCATGCGTAAATACCTCAGACTTCATTGTATCATAAAATCAAGGGAAAGTGCCGATTAAAAATAAATAAAAACGCATCAGTGCATTTTAGGCACTTTACGAAGCTTTTAGAGCCTTTTAGGAAATTTTAGAACCCTTTAGAACCCGCCGGGTGAAAATCCTTGTAAATGTCCGGACAAACGAATATAATAAGATGTACGCTCGGCAAGGAGAAAAGCCGGGAACAGAACACGAAATTCAATCAGCAGATATTATATAGGAATTTTGAAAGGAATGGATATAAAAATGACAGAATTACTCGCGCCGGCAGGAAATATGGAAGCTCTCAGAGCGGCAATCGCCAACGGATGCGACGCCGTCTATCTTGGTATGCAAAAATTCGGCGCAAGGGCATATTCCTCTAACTTCGACGAAGAAACACTGCCGGAGGCTGTGAATTACGCCCATCTTAGGGATGTGAAAGTTTACGTCACCATGAATACCATCGTCTTTGAGGATGAGCTTGGCGAAATGAGAAAGCAGCTTGCGTTTCTGAATAAAATCGGAACAGACGGCGTGATCGTTCAGGACATGGCGGTGTTTGACCATATTGTTAAGCATTTTCCAGATATGGAAGCCCATTGCTCCACCCAGATGGGAATCGACGATTTGGACGGCACGCTTCTCATGAAGGAACTGGGCGCGAAACGGGTGGTGCTTGCCCGGGAAGTGGATATAGAAAAGGCGAAAAAAATAAGGAGCGAAGCAAAAATTCCCATCGAGATTTTTGTTCACGGTGCGCTTTGCGTGTCGTATTCCGGAAATTGCCTGATGTCGGGACTCATCGGCTATCGCAGCGGTAACCGAGGTCGGTGCGTGGGCTCCTGCCGCAAGCCCTACGAGCTTATCGACAAAACCAAGGGAAAATCCCTCGGAACGAGCTATATTTTGTCAACCAAGGATCTGAGTACCATCGACCGTATCGAAGAACTGAAGTCGCTGGATTCTCTCAAAATCGAGGGGCGCATGAAAGAACCGTCGTATGTTGCAAATGTAGTCTCAAAATACCGCAAGGCTTTGGACGGGCTTGCCACAGAGGAAGACAGAGACGAGCTGAAAAAAACCTTTAATCGTACATTTACGAAAGGCTATCTTTTCGGTGAAGACCCAAGGAACCTTACGAATATACAAAAACCCAATAATTTTGGCTACGAAATCGGCGCAGTAAGCGGCATTTACAAAGGAATGTACGAAATCAGGCTGCATGATGAGCTGCGGCAAAACGACATCATAAGAATCGATCATAATAATGAGGATGTGAACCTTTCTGTGGTAAAGCTCTACGACAAAGAGGGCAATTTGATTAACGGCGCAGACCGCCTGTGCTATATACGCATCAAAGAGAAACTCGCGAAGGGCGACATAGTATACAAGACGAAAGACTATAATTTTTATAAAGAATTGGAAAAGAGCATGGATGGCGAGTTCAGACGCTTCCCGCTAAGTGTAAAGGTATATGCCTATCCCGGTGCGCCTCTCGCGGCAGAGGCAGAGGGCTTGGGCGTAAGATGCTCTTATGAAAGCAAAGAAATTCTCGAAGCAGCCCAGAACCAGCCTACCGGATTTGAATCGGTAAAAAAGCAGTTTGCAAAGCTGGGAGATACCGTGCTCGCACTACAAAGTCTCGAATTTGAGGAGTCAGGAGCCTTTATTCCTGTCAAAATGCTAAACGAGGCGCGGCGATCAATCGTAGATAGGCTATATGATGAAAAGTTGAAAAGCAAAGCCCGCAGAGTCCTTGAACCATCGCAGGATGAGCAGGTGCGTAAATCGCCGATTTGCGATGCGGCTATGAAGGACGGCGGGCAAGCTGAGAACGGCGTGCAAGCGGAAACCCAAACGCAAATGCCGGCGCCTGCGTCAGCACCGGCGTCTGCGTCAACACCGGCGCCATATCTGACTGCCTCTGTTATAAACAAGGAGCAGTACGAAGCTTGCCGCAGGGCAGGGCTTACCGAGATATATTTTGAAAATATAGTCAGAAGAAATCAGATTGAATATACCGAAAGAGAGGGGGAGCTTCTGATAGGTGGCTACGGCGGGCTGCATTTTTATAGGGAAAGCAACCCACTTGTCGCGGATTATTCTTTCAACGCAGTGAACTCTGTGAGCTGCCGCATGCTGCACGAACTGGGAGCAAAGCGAGTCACGTTATCTTATGAGCTTAATCGCAGGCAGATTGCGGATTTGCTGACGGAATATCGAAAGAACTACGGCGAAGATCCGTCCCTTGAGATGATTGTCTACGGCAGAGCGCCCCTGATTTTTACGAAATATTGCCCGCTGAAAAAAATGGGACAGTGCGGACTTTGCAAGAAAAATCGCTATGAACTCAGGGACGAATACGGCTCGTTCCCGATTCTTTCCCATGAGGATTGCACCACGACGATCCTGAACGGCAAGTTCCTGAACCTACTAGACGAAATGCCGTCAATCAGCGGAATAGAGGCCTTTCGCCTGAATTTTACAACAGAAACTCCGGAGGAAATCCTGCACATTGTAAAGGCGGCGCAGAAGAAGCTTGAGGGCGACGAAAAATCGTTATTCTGCAGAGAAACCGACACCCGCGGACATTTTAACAGAGAAATTATATAAAAACCTTGACTTGAACATCCGTGTCCGATGTATAATCCCCCGTTTGACACCTAAATTTAAAAGGGCATTGAAATTCCAATGTCCTTGCGTGACTCGAAACATAGCCTTTTCCTGCTGCGTTAGGAATTCGGCACGCTCTTTAGCCCATTCCATTGGATCACGGTCTGTTTTCTCGCGAATTTCGTGCTCGCTGCCAAGATTTTCGACGGTAAGCGTGCGTTCGCTCTCTTTTGTATCGTAATATGTTTTAAAGTGACGCGAGATAAATTTTTAAAAATTGACAAAAAAATTAAGCGTTTGCAACGCTTAGAGAGATTTTTTGATGGCGAAGGTGTCAAATTGTCAATTATCGGTGAGGCTACAGCCTTATGCAAACTTTATCTCGTTAATGCAATAAAAGCCCTTGCAATCTCTTGCTTTCTGCGGTAGAATAAAATTTAGTTTTGAAACATTCATATTATAGGAGGCATAAGAAATGTATGTAGTTTGTTTAGATTTAGAGGGCGTTTTGGTGCCTGAAATATGGGTTGCCTTTGCGGAGGCGAAGG
>CAVKSD010000107.1:0-6577 GCA_963658905.1 Bacteroidaceae bacterium | reverse complement strand
TCGAGGACTATCGAGGTGGCGGACATTTTTCTGGCAGGATAACGGCAGCAATTGTTGCTGCGGGAGCCATAGCAATGAAAGCCTTGGAAGATAAGAATATTTATATAGGAACGCATATCCTGCGCTGCGCCGGAATCTCCGACAGGACCTTTGACGAGAGAGATTATATGGGCGACATAAAAAAGCTAGCAGGGCTTCACTTTCCGGTGCTTGACGATAACCTGGCGACTGAGATGATTGAGAAAGTCGAAAAGGCAGCATCAGCTGGCGACAGCGTTGGAGGCATTTTGCAGACGGCGATAATCGGGCTTTCTGCGGGGCTTGGGGAGCCGTGGTTTGACACGATAGAGGGAATGCTATCCCACGGAATGTTCTCGATTCCTGCGGTCAAGGGCATTGAATTTGGCGCGGGATTCGGCTTTGCGGACCTGAGAGGCTCCGAAGCCAACGACGCATTTTGCTACGAAAATGGAAAGCTTATTACAAAGACCAACAATAACGGCGGCATAAATGGCGGAATTACCAACGGAATGCCAATCGTATTTAACACAGCCATAAAGCCGACACCGTCGATTTTTAAGAAGCAAAATACTGTAAACCTCAGCGAAAAGAAAAATGCCGAAATAAAGCTTGCCGGAAGACATGACCCGGCGATTATTCACAGGGCAAGAGCTGTGGCGGACGCAATGGTAGCCCTTGTGATTGCGGATTTTCTCGTCACACGCTACGGAACGGACGCCCTCAGATAAGCAGGGCTTAGGTAGCGTGCAGAGGGCAGCGTGCAGAGGGGGCGACCTCAAATAAATGGAGAACAATATGAAAATACTTGTAATAAACGGGCCGAATCTCAATATGCTTGGCATCAGAGAACCCGAAAAATACGGAAAAGAAAGCTACGAGAGCCTGCTAAAGAAAATTGAAGACTATAGCAAAACCGCATTTTCTGACGTGGAATGCGAATTTTATCAGTCAAACCACGAGGGCGACCTTGTGGACAGGATTCAGAGGGCATATTTTGAAAAAACAGACGGAATCATAATAAATCCCGGAGCCTACACCCATACGAGCATCGCGCTTCTTGACGCGCTAAATGCCGTAAAAATCCCTGCAGCGGAGGTTCATATCTCAGATGTTGCAAGCCGCGAGGATTTTAGACAGATAAGCTATATCAGAAGCGCCTGCTGCTTCACGGTCATGGGACATGGCACGGATGGCTACATCGAGGCACTTGACTTCTTGCACGAAAAAATCGCACGGCAGGGAGAAAAAGCATGAAGATAAGGATAGAAAAAGGAAGAGCCGAAGGTACGGTCGCCGCACCGCCATCAAAGAGCATGGCGCACAGACTTTTGATACTTGCAGGGCTCTCCGGAGAAAAGTGCGCTGTGCATGGAATTTCGGACTCCCAGGACATTCTTGCTACTATTGACTGCCTAAAAGCGCTGGGGGTAAAATGCGAAAAAGCAGGGGATACCGTCACAGTATGCGGAATCGATATCAGAGAAGCTGCTGCCTCGCAGCCTCTGAATTGCAGGGAAAGCGGCAGCACCTTGAGATTTTTCATTCCCATTGCGCTGATGACAGGCAGGGAAACGGAGTTTTTCGGGAGCGCAAGGCTCCTCGAAAGGCCCCTCGGAATATATGAAGAAATTTGCAGGGAATCGGGCTTTGAATTTGAACGGGGAAAAGGAAGTCTCAGGGTATGCGGCAAGCTGAAATCCGGCATCTTTACGATGGATGGGAATATTTCAAGCCAGTTCATAACCGGACTTTTGCTGACATTGCCGATGCTTGATGAGGACAGCAGGATAGTCCTCAGACCGCCGGTAGAAAGCCGTTCGTATATCGACATGACCATTGAGGCGCTCAGACTTTTCGGAGCCGAGGCGCAGTGGGATGGCGAAAATGAGATCGCAATAAAGGGCGGTAGCCGGTATTACGCAAAAGAGGTTTTCACCGAGGGAGATTATTCAAATGCGGCATTTTTCGAGGCGCTGAATTTTGTGGGCGGCGATGTGAAAATTGAGAACCTACGGGAGAACAGCTTGCAGGGAGACAGAGTATATAAAGAGCTGTTTGCAAAGATGAACAACGCGGGCGCAAACATAGCAAATATAGATATAACTGACTGTCCCGACCTTGGGCCTGTGCTGATGGCACTGGCTGCTGCCTGCGGCCGCGGAGCAAGGTTTATTGGAACGGACAGACTAAAGATAAAAGAAAGCAGCAGAGGAGAGGCGATGGCCGAGGAGCTCCGAAAGTTCGGAGTGAGTGCCCGCCTAGGCGAAAATGAGATAACCATAGAGCCTTGCAGCCTTTCGGAGCCTGTGACCTGCCTTAACGGACATAACGACCACAGGATCGTAATGGCAGAGGCGGTTTTGCTCACAAAAACAGGCGGAATCATAGACGGTGCGGAAGCGGTAAATAAAAGCTTTCCGGACTTTTTCGAAAGACTTTCTTCTCTGGGAATCGAGGTAAAGAAAATTGAGGATTGATCACAGCACAAACATTTTGATAGTAGGACTTGGAATCATCGGAGGAAGCTACGCAAAGGGATTTGCCAAAAACGGCTTCGACATTTATGCCATAGACAGTAACCCCGATACCATAAAATATGCTTTGGATAATTATATCATTGCAGAGGGAGCAACCACCCCGGACCCTGCGATGATCGGAAAGGCGGATGTCGTGATTTTCGCCCTCTATCCGCATATTTTCAAGGAGTGGATAGCAGAAAACCAGAAATATTTCAAGTCCGGAGCTTTCATAACCGACGTTACCGGTGTAAAGGGCTGCATCGTTGGCGATATACAGGATATGCTCCGCGACGACTGCGAATATATTGCGGCTCACCCTATGGCAGGATGCGAGAAGCTTGGAATTGCAAACAGCAACGAAAAAATATTTTACGAGGCAAATTACATCGTCGTTCCAACGGAAAAAAACAGCGAGGAAGCAAAAGACGTTTGCAGGCAGATCGGAGAAATCCTGGGATTTGCAAGGATATCGGAGCTTTCCCCAAACGAGCATGACGAGATGATCGGTTTTGTTTCCCAGCTTACCCACGGCATCGCAATGTCCCTTATGACATGCAACCACATGGAGCGGGTGGAGGATTATACCGGAGACTCTTTCCGGGATCTTACGCGAATCGCCCGTATCGACGAAACACTTTGGAGCGAGCTTTTTCTGCTTAATAAGGACGCGCTGCTGCACCAGCTTAAGCTTTTTACCATGGAAATTTCCAAGCTGGAGCGGATGCTGATGGAGGCGGACAAAGAGGGAATCAAAGACATGATGAGGCGCTCCACCGCCCGCAGAAAGCTGTTTGACAAGGAAAAACCCGAAGAAAAAGGAGAGATATAGACTATGAATATGGATTTTAAGCGGAAACTTCCAATTCCAAAGGATATAAAGGAAATGTTCCCTATAAGCGAAGAATATGCGGCAAAGCGTGAGGCTTGCAGCGAGGAGATCAAGTCGATTCTGGATGGCAGAGACGAGAGGCTCCTTCTTGTGATCGGGCCTTGCTCGGCAGATAACGAAACAGCTGTGCTTGATTATCTGCTCAGGCTGCGAAAGGTTAAGGAAAAGGTAGAAGAGAAAATTTGCATAATTCCGAGGGTTTATACCAGCAAGCCAAGAACCACCGGAAAGGGCTACAAGGGAATGCTTCACCAGCCCGACCCGCTGCTGGGAGAGGACATGCTAAAGGGCATAATCACCATTCGCGAGACATATATACGAACCATGAAAGAAACGGATTTCTTCTGTGCGGACGAGCTGCTTTATCCGGAAAACTACAGATATCTCAGCGATATTTTGTGCTATGTGGCAATCGGCGCACGCTCTGTTGAAAACCAGTTCCACAGGCTTACGGCAAGCGGGCTTGACATTGCGGTGGGAATGAAAAATCCAACGGGAGGCGATCTATCGGTTCTCATGAACTCGCTGATTGCAGCCCAGAGCGGACATACATTTATATATAGAAACTGGGAGGTTGCAAGCCACGGAAATCCCTACGCTCATGCGATCCTCAGAGGCTACGTGAACAAGCACGGACAGTCCATTCCTAACTATCACTATGAGGATCTCAGGCTGGTCTGCGATATGTATCACGAAAACGGACTGACGAATCCGGCAATCATGGTCGATGCAAACCACGCAAACTCCGGCAAGCAGTATCTAGAACAGATCAGAATCTGCAAGGAAGTCGTGCAGTCCAAGCGTTTCAGCGAGGATCTCGGAAGGATGGTAAAGGGTGTCATGGTCGAAAGCTATATAGAAGACGGCTGCCAGAGCGTGGAGGGGACCGTATATGGCAAGTCGATTACCGATCCATGTTTGGGCTGGGAAAAGACCGAGAGGCTGATTTACGATTTGGCAGAGATGATTTAGCATATTGGTGAGATGATTTAGGACGTTGGCAGAGATGATTTAGGGAGATTCTCGGCGCAAAATTTGACAATACCAGGCGGCAGGAGGCAGCGAAATGGAACGAAAATTTTTGGCAAAACGCTATTGCAAGGACGAGGGGACGGTCATGGGACAGGTCGCGCAGCTTGCGGGAAATTTTGACGATGTGATAAATTTGAGCATAGGGGACCCGGACATCATAACCCCGGAGCCCATCATCAGACAGGCATTTGAGGACGCCATGGCGGGACACACGAAATATACCGATTGCCGGGGCTACAAGGAACTGAGAGAGGCAATCGCAAAGTACTATGACGAGGACTTCGGCATGACAGTTTCCGACGAGGAAATCATGGTTACAACCTCCGGCTGCATCGCCATGTACCTTGCCCTCGAAGCGATTTTGGACGAGGGAGACGAGGTAATCGTGCCTTCGCCGTATTTTACGATATATAAAACCCAGATCGAGCTTGCACGGGGCAAAATCGTCGAGCTTGACACTTTTGAAGAGGAAAATTGGCAGATAGATCCTGCGCGCCTCGAAGATGCCATTACGCCGAGGACAAAGGCTATAATCATAAATTCCCCGAACAATCCTACGGGAAGCTGCCTTAGCCGCAAAACCATGGAAAAAATCGCAGAGGTGGCAGAAAAGCACGATTTGGCGGTGATCGCAGACGAAATTTATACCATATACAGCTTTGCACAGGAATTTATCCCGTTTTCTTCCCTTGAGGGCATGAGAGAAAGGACGATTACGATCAACAGCTTTTCAAAGAATTTCGTGATGACAGGCTGGAGAATCGGCTTTGCAATCGCTCCGCCGCATATCATTGAGGCTATGCGAAAGATAAACGAAAATCTGGTCTATTCAACTCCGTCAATCTCACAGAGAGCCGCCCTCAAAGCCCTTTCCTGCCGCAAGGAAGTTTGGCCCCGCGTCACTGAGATTTTCCGCGAAAGGGTCTATTATGCCGCTGAGAGAATCAACAAAATTTCGAATATGCACGTAATTTATCCTCCTATGGGGAGCTTTTATCTCTTTGTAAACATCAAGGATACGGGGCTTAGTTCGGAGGAAGCGGCAAAAGAAATTTTCGACAAGGCCCATGTGGTTATGATACCGGGAACAGGCTACGGCGCCTGCGGGCAAGGGTATCTCAGGATCGCCTGCACCGTGGATCTTTCGGAGCTTGAAGAAGCCTTCGACCGCATAGAAAAGATGGATATTTTCAGATAGCAAAATTAACATCAGTTGAGCAGTGCGGCAGGTGATGCTACAATAAAAGTGGACACAAAATGGCAGAAAAATGTGTGAAAATGTCGCAAGTTCGCTGTTTTTTTGTGAAAACACCATTGAAATTCGCCCTAAAAATGTGTAGAACGATATCGCGAACTATATAATGGTGGCAGAGTACATTCAAAGAAATACTTTTGAGGGTTCTCTTGACACGCAAAAACAACTGATTGCAGACTACAAGGAAGACATTCGTAAGTATGCGCAGGGGGTTGACAAAACTCGAATCCTAAATGTTTTTAGCAGGATTGCCCCGCAGCTTGCCAGGGAAAACAAAAAATTTCAAATTTCCAAGGTTGCGTCAGGAGCGAGGTTTCGGGATTATCGCGGATGTGTAGAGTGGCTGATCGACGCCGGAATGGTAAATGCCTGCTATTGCCTGGACTTTCCTGAACTACCTTTGAATGGGAATTATGATCCCGATGTGTTTAAATTATATTTTGCAGATACGGGTTTGTTAGTCTCTATGTTAGACGATGAATCCCAAGAAGACCTGCGTGCCAACAAAAATCTTGGCGTTTATAAAGGCGCATTATACGAGAATATGGGTGGGGAGGCTCTGGTAAAACAGGGTTACAAACTGTATTATTATAAACGCAAAGATTCCACAATGGAAACAGATTTTTTTATCCGTTCTGTAGCGGCGCTGATTCCGATAGAAGCAAAGACAAAAATCGGAAGAACAAAGTCTATGAAAACGCTGATCGACTCGGAAAAATATTCGGACATAAGCTACGGATTCAAATTTTCCGCCAATAACATCGGACATGAAAGCAGCATCTATACATTCCCATATTTCTGCGCATTTCTGCTTAAAAGATTTATGCGAGATTTCCAACCGGAAGAAGATAAAGCGAAATA
>CAVKSD010000106.1:0-6596 GCA_963658905.1 Bacteroidaceae bacterium | reverse complement strand
CTGTGTATCGTCTCATAAAAAATGAACAATAACAGCAAAAGCAAAATTTGTGCCAAGAATAAAAAATAAAACACCAAATGACAGAAAAATATCAAACAAGATTATATTTTTTCATTTTATCATATAAAAGACTGCGGGAAATCCCAAGCTGCCTTGCGGCGGCGCTTTTATTACCGTTACAAGCTGCAAGAGCGTTAAATATAAGATCTTTTTCAACGATATCTTTGCTGTGAAAAAAATTTTGGGTAGAAGATACAGAAGTTCTCCTGTTCCCGTGCCTCTTTCTACTCTCCAAAAACTGAAAATCAAGTTCGTCGAGCAGATCATATTTTACAAGCGCACAAGCTCTTTCAATTACATGTTCGAGTTCCCGAACATTTCCCGGCCAATCATAATCCAAAAGATATTTGATCGCCGATGGCGTTATTCCCGAAATTTTCAGTTTATATTTTAAATTTATCTTTTTTATCAGAGCATCGCACAACAAACCAAAATCCTCGCGACGCTCACGCAATGGCGGGATTTCAATTTCCAATACATTTATTCTGAACAATAAATCTTCGCGGAACAATTTGTCCTCAACCATTTTATATAAGTCCTTGTTACTACAACAAACAACTTGCAAAGTTAGAGGTATCGGTTTTACCGAACCGATGCGTTCGACTTCATATTCTTGGAGAACACGTAGGAGCTTGGACTGCATTTCCAAAGGAAGTTCTTCAATTTCGTCCAAGAGTATTGTTCCGCCGTTGGCAAGTTCAAATTTTCCGGGACGGCCGCCTTTTATTGCCCCTGAAAATGTACCGGACTCATAGCCGAAGAGTTCGGATTCTAACAGTTCGCGTGGAATTGCGGCACAGTTAACCTTTATGAAAGGCGCATCTTTGCGGCTACTGGCGTTATGAATAGCAGTGGCAAAAACTTCCTTGCCGCATCCGGTCTCTCCGGTAAGTAATATAGGCATTGTGCTGTCTATTACTTGGGACAGAACTTGTTTTATCTCCATAATCTTAGGGGAAACGCCGATAATTTCATCGAAAACATTAGGAGCCTCATTTAAGCCTTTTAACCGCTGCGCAAACAGTGTATTTGAAAGCTTTAAACGGTTAATTTCCTGATATAAAACGCTGATGGTGTCAGTTGAATTTATTGAGCTGATAGATACAACTCCTAAAAGCTCCCCATAGGAGTTCTTTATTGGCAGTCGCGTGTAAACCAAAGAACGACCGTCTTGAAACTCGAAAAGACCGTCAAATGAAGGCATTCCACTTTCTAATGTTTCATATAGTTTGGTTCCCGGAATAATTTTTTCAACTTTTGCCCCGATAATATCCTGCTTACTTTTGCCTAAATAAGTAGCATAAGTGTTGTTTATGTGAATAATGGTACCGTATTTATCAATGATAATTTCGTGGTACAAGCTTTCGAAAGTGGTATCTAAAATTTTTTTAACCGAATCGGAAAGGTTTTGAGCTTCTATATAGTTAATCATAGTTAATTCTGTAGCCTCCTTTTGCATAGAATAACACACAGTGTACAAAAAAGCAAACAAATATTTGATAAATGTTAAACGAATGGTAAAGGAAAAACAACCTGACTGCTTGTTATTTTTTTGGCATAAAATTTGCTTGATGTAGTTTGTGATAACGATTTTGGCCAAAATGTTACAAAATAGAATGCAATTCGCAAAGTAAGGAGGAGTTTATTATGCGGATGGGAATTATGGGCGTAGGCTCATTAGGTACGATTTTAGGAGCGTATATCTCTAAGAAAGGATACGATATCGATTTGATAGACCCATATCAGGAGCATGTGGACACTTTAAACCGCGACGGTGCGCATGTTATCGGAACTGTGGACTTTGTGCAAAAAGTACATGCAATTACTCCGGATGAAATGGAAGGTATCTACGATTTGATTATCTACATGGCAAAACAGACTTTCAATGATACAGCAATACCTCAAATTGCGGCTCATATCGACGAAAACAGTACAGTTTGTGTATGTCAGAACGGAATTCCGGAATATGCTGTCAGCGAGGTTATAGGACCTGAACGAGTTGTAGGCGCACCGGTAGGCTGGGGCGCAACTTTTAAAGGACCGGGATGCTCAGCGTTGACAACGGACGAGGGAAGACTGAACTTCACACTTGGATCTCTCGAAGGACCTGTAAATGAAAGAGTACTTAAGACAAAAGAAATTTTAGAATGTATGGGAGAAGTTGTAGTTTCCGAAAACCTTTTGGGTTTACGTTGGACAAAGCTCTTAATGAATTCAACTTTCAGCGGATTATCAACTGCACTCGGAACAACTTTCGGCGGCGTATGGGATGACGATAAGGCTATGCAGCTTATTCTGAAAATAGGCAAGGAATGCTTGGATGTTGCTGCTGCAAGCGGAATCACATTGGAACCATACGAAGGATATGATTTCTATCAAGCATTTAAGCGCGGTAACGCAAAAACCAATGAAGAATCCATTAAACTAATCAGAGAAATTTGGAAACCACATTACAAACTTACGGCTAGCATGGCGCAGGACGTTATGAAAGGCAGAAAATGTGAAATCTACAACATCAACGGCGTAGTATGCGATACGGGAAAGAAATGTGGAATCCCTACCCCTGTTAACGATATGGTTGTTAAACTGGTTGCAGGCATGTATGACAGAACCTATCAATATACGCCTGAAAACATCAAATTCTTTGAACAATTTTTATAATTTATAAAGCATAGTCACATTTATTTATAGGAGGAAAAGAGAAAATGTCTATCATACCTTTTATCTTTTGGGCGGGAACTGTTCTTGCCGGTGTCGTGATTTATGTAATCGTTGCTTCTGTTATTGAAAAGTCGGGTTTGGAACGCTTAGGCGCTACGGGAAGTCTTTTCTCCTGTGACCCTAAAGAAAAGAAATAGGAGGAACGGTCATGAATATTTATGTAGTTGTATTTATAGTTTATTTTGCAATCATTATTGCAACCTCTATTATTGGCGCAAAGAAAGTGGAGTCTATGGAAGACTTTGCTGTAGGCGGCAACAAGATGGGCCTTATTTTGGGAATCGGAACATCCATTGCAACGTGGCTGTCAGTTGCCTCTGTTATGGGTGTACCGGGTAATATCTATTCTCGCGGTGTTTGTGCAATCATCGGTTGGATTGCAGGTTGGTTCCTTGCAACGGCAATGATGCCGGCGGTAGCGTATAAAATCAGAAGACCGGCTGTACCATGCAGAACGTTCCCTGAATTTGTGCACTTAAGATATGACCCACATTGCGAAAAAAGTAAGATAAGAATTTTCGTAGCTATTATTGAACTAGTTGGATACTTTGTATTCTCCTTTATCCAAGTGCAAGGCTTCGGAATTGTACTGTCGAGTATCACAGGAATGTCATATAACGTTTGCTGTGTATTCTTCATGATTATACTTGTATTCACTTGCATGGGGGGATTTGAATCGGTAGCCCGTACCGATACGGCTAACGCTGTTCTAATTTTGATCGGTGTTATTGCAGGCGCGGCTACGGTTATGCATTTAACCGGCGGTTGGAACAGCATGGTAGAAAACTTTGTTACTACCACAGCTCCTACGGTAGTTGGAGGCGAACCGCTTGAAGCCGGAATCCTTGGATCTACATGGGGAACGTTCGGCGTAAGTGCAATCTTGTCAACATTTATGGCAAACTCGTTTGGAGCGGCGGTTGCACCACACTGGGTATCAAGATTTATGGCACCGAAAAACGCTAAGACTGCAGCGTTGCAAATGTTCTGGGTATTGATTCTGTTAGTTCCTATTTTTGCAGCATTGATTGTGATCGGTATCGGTGGAAAAATGATGATGCCTTCGTTGCCTGAAGGAGTAACTTCCGACTATATGTTCCCGCAACTTATCATGCATTATCTGAATCCGGTACTTGGAGCTTTGGCGCTGACCGCAATTTGTGCGGCTGCTGTTTCCACGGCAAATTCAATGCTTCTTCACTGTTCCACATCCCTGATTTATGATATCAAGAGAGTTATACAGGGAAAAGAAAGTTCGGCTGAAAATGATGAAAAGACTACAAAAGAACTTCGTCTTTGGATTCTGCTTCTCGGTGTATTTGCCGTAGCAGGAGCTATCGGTCAGTTCTCACTTTTGGCACAAGGATTTACATACGTTTACGGTGCATTCGGTTCAACTTTCTTCGCACTGATTGTTCTTGGCATATTCTCCAAGAAAATGAATCAGCCTGCAGCTTGGGTTTCGATGGGCGTAGGTCTTGTGATGTACTTGTACTGCACAATTTGCGGAGCGCCGATGGGACTTCCTACTTTCTTAGTATCCGCAGGTCTGTCAATGATTTCGGCAATCATTGTTATGAATGTTACAAAGAGACCGGCATTGGAATCTTACGAAGCATTCTTTGATAATGATCCGTGTGAAGAAACTATAAGAACAATTCACAAAATTCGTAAGGATGCTATTTAGTTTATAAAAAGATTTATTAAAGGGGGTTCTGTGATTTTAAACGAGATCTGGAACCCCTTTTTAAAAACGAGAATAGGCGGAAGACATTATGATATACGACTGTAGAGAAACATATACGGATGGTGAAGAAAATTTTCGTTGCTGTGGAAAATCTGTTGAAAAATATCAGGTTAACTATGAAGATTTTGAGGAAGGCAAAAGATATCTGAAAATACCGGAGGGAATAGTTGAGGTTTGGCCAAATGCATTTTCCGAATACAACGAAAGCGCAGTAGTTCAGGAAATTACGAGAAAGCTTGCATTGCCAGAATATCATTTGAATGAGTGGAAAAAGCGTTTGAGAAGAAAACAGCTTGTCAAAATAAAATTTCCTCAGGAAATAGGAAAAGATATAAGCAAAAGGGCAGCATACATGCTTCAAAAGGAAATGCGTGTGCGTATGCTCAGGCTTTTTATTCCTGCCAGTGTTGAGGAGATAAAAGCAGAGGCTTTTCCCGTACTTTTGGAGGAGATAGAAGTTGATGGGGAAAATGCGCGTTATGCTTGCAAGGATGGAGTTTTGTTCAGCAAAGATATGAAAAAACTTATTCGATATCCGGGGTACAGGGAGGAAGAATCTTACGAAATACCGCAATGTGTTGAGAAAGTGCAAAGAGGTGCATTTGAGAATGCGTTTCTTAAGAAAATTATAATACCCTCATCTGTTGCAATCTTGGAAAAAGGCGCATTTACAAATAGCATTATCGACGAACTTGTCTTTTCGGATGGAAATGAAGAAATTGAAGAGGGAGTTTTTTTGAACTGCAGAATCAAGAAAATTGTTTTCCCTAAGTCATTTAGACTGATAGGCAACCATGCGTTTAAGGGAACAGTCGGAATAGAAGAGATAGAATGTATTAGTGACGAGATAAAATTAGGTGTTGGTATTTTCAGTTGCGGTAAATATAAGAATGTCACATGGTGGCCTTGGGAGATAATTCCTAAAGCGACGTTTTTAAATAGCGAAATTGATGCGATTGATATACCGGCGGGTGTAGAATATATAGACAACTACGCTTTTGCAGGATGTTATAAAGCAAAACAAATCAATATTGCCGGTAGTGTGGCATACATAGGATTGCATAGCTTTGACGAAGGATTTAGTTATAGCGGGAATGTCGCTCTCCCCGAAGGCTTGTATCATTTTTGCTATCGATTTCCGGTTCTTTCACGGATTAATCGAAAAGAAAAACATGAAATATGGGGAATGCGTACTGATAAGTCATTTGAAGAGGAAACCTATATTCTTGAGCAGCGCCTTCAAGACATCGACGAATGTGGAAAGAAGCTGAATGCGTTGCAAATTCCGCATAAAAAGATGCTTAAAAAAGAGCGGGAAAACATCTTGGCTATTCTCAAATAGGAGACAAGGATATTATGAATAATTTAGAAAATAAAAGAATTATAACGGTCGCGACCACAGGCGCGTGGCCAACAAAGGAAAACAACCCAAATGTGCCTCTCCAACCTGATGAAATCGCTGAAGAAATTTATCAATGCTGGAAAATAGGTGCAGCAGTTGCTCATGTACATGTGAGAGATGAAGAAGGACTCGATTCTATGAAGGTTGAAACGTTCAAAAAAGTAATCGACACATTGCATGACAATCATCCTGAATGTGATGTAATTTTAAACCTGACCTCTGCCGGGGGGATTGCAAATTCCGAAGAAGCAAGAATGGCACCGTTTATTGAGATTAAGCCTGAAATGGCAAGCTTCGACTGTGGCACAATGAATTGGATGCATTTTGGAGTTTTTAATAACAATCCAAAGTTCCTGATGACTATGGGAAGTGCGATGCAAGAGGTAGGGGTAAAGCCTGAAGTTGAAGTGTTTGACATAGGAATGATTCATGAAGCAGCGTGGTATTTGAAAAATGGATACTTGAAAGCTCCTGTACATTTCCAGTTTTGTATGGGGTGCGCAGGTGGGATACCGGCTACTGCGGAAAATGTGATTTTGATGCGTAATACCTTAGAAAAAACTATTCCGGGTTCGACTTGGAGTGCCTTTGGTGTCGGAAAAGGTGCGATGGAAGTCATGTATACGGCGATTGCAGCAGGCGGAAATATTCGTGTCGGTATGGAAG
>CAVKSD010000105.1:0-6759 GCA_963658905.1 Bacteroidaceae bacterium | reverse complement strand
GAACATTTTTTATTTGCAAATTTTTTATTATGATGTATAATAATAGTACTCTATAGTACTCTGTTCGGAGGTGTTTTATGGCGTATTTTTTAAGACAGGAAAAAAAGAAAAAAGGTACTTATCTTCAGATGTATGAATCTTATTGGGACAAAGAACGGAAACAGCCACGTTCAAAAAGTATCGAGGCATTTGGGTATGTTCAAGAACTTGTCACCGATGATATTCCGGATCCGATAGCCTATTATAAAGATTATGTAAAAAAGAAAAACGAAGAGAGAGCATCTCTTTTTGCAGACGAAACACGTCCCCGAGCATTTTGCAGGACAATCGAAAAAAACGCAGGACACTTTCTGTTATATTCTCTGCTTGATGAGCTCAATGTTAAAGAAACCATTGACATCCTTGCTTCTCAAATGCGTTTTCAATTCTCGATTTATGACATGATCTGTCAGCTTATCTATGCCAGAGTTATACTTCCGTGTTCAAAGGCAAAGACTGTTTCGCAGGTTTTTCCGCACATCTACGGAAGTGCATGCATTTCCGAGGATCAGGTCTATGACGGCTGTGCGTTTATAGGCGGATCCTATAAAAAGTACATTGAGCTTTTCAACCATTGTTACGAGCAGCATTATAAACGTTCTTATGACAATGTCTTTTTTGACTGTACGAATTACTATTTTGAGATCGACATGCCAAAAGACGACAAGCAAAAAGGTCCTTCAAAAGAAAACAAGCATGCACCAATCATCGGGCAGGCATTGCTTCTTGATGCGGATCTTGTGCCGCTCGCCATGCAGATGTATCCGGGAAACGAATCCGAAAAGCCATATATACGAAAAAGTATCGAGGAAATGAAGCAGCGCTATCATGTATCCGGCAAAACCATACAGATTGCGGATAAGGGACTCAACTGCGCCAGAAACATTTATGCGGCAGTCAAAGAATCTGATGACGGATATATATTTTCAAAATCCATACACGGAAGAAGCTTAAGTCAACAGGAAAAGCAATGGCTGACATTGGAAAACAGCGAAAACAGATTTATTAATCACACAGACAGCAATGGCAATCTAATATACCGTCTCAAGTCATGCATTGATACTTTCTGCTATAAATTTGCAGATACAGATCCTGATACCGGAGAGAAGATTGAAACCGTCTTTTCTGTAAAAGAAAAAAGGATAGTATCTTACAATCCGGCTCTTGCCAAGAAACAAAAGGCCGAGATTATGAAAATGGTCGAAAGAGTCTCTAATTGCACAACTTACAAAAAGCTAGCTAAAGAAGAGCTTGGCGACTCGGTTAAATATATAAAAATAACAAATGTCGATAAAAGTGGGAAAAAAATCAACCCGTTGATGGAGATAGATCAGGCGAAGATCGACGAAGATCTTAAATATGCAGGCTATAACCTTATAGTGACATCAGAGCTTGGCATGACTCCTCTTCAGGTATATCAGACCTATCATAGTCTGTGGAAGATAGAAGAATCATTCAGGCTTACAAAATCATATCTGGACGCACGACCGGTCTACGTACAAAAAAAAGAAACAATCTACGGGCATTTTTTAATATGCTACCTGAGCTTGTTTCTTCTAAGGATTCTGGAGATAAAATGTTTTGGGAACAAGATCAATTCATATGATCTGATCAACTTTATACGGGATTTCCGGATTGTTGATCGGGGTGACGGAACATATATCAATATATCCAAAAATCAGATGGTAAACGAAAAGATCAAGAAGATGACCGGATTTACCAATCTCGATGCATTATACCTGACGGAAAAAGAGGTCGATAATTTCTTTCAAAACTGCATGCTGATCAACAGCTGAGTACTATGTTTTGAGAGAAACGACGGAAGTCAGGTATCATACTCTAGAAATCCTCTGCACCATGTTATTGCGCACGAGTGCGCAAAGGGTAATTTTTTTCTCGTTGCAGGCTTTTTTCTGAACTTAACGAGTGTTTCCAGAATGCGAAAACCATCCCCCGCGTTAAACGCGGCGTTTTTCTGCTACACAAAAACCGCCTGTTTATGCTAATCTAAATTTAGGTCATATGGCTCATTGAAAATTAGGTCACTCCAGGACCGGTGTGTTATCCTTTATCTAACAACAGATAAAGGAGGTCAGAAAGGAGTGATCAATCTGGTCATCAAACAACGAATCATCCTTGCACACATTGATGGTATGAGCAATCGAGCCATAGCAAATATGCTTCACATCAGCAAGGACACGGTTAACAAATATGTTAAGGAATACAATGACAAACGCAAAGAGTTACTTCGCATGCATTCGGATATGGATTCATCTGAAATCATACAGGCTTTCATCGAAAAGCCAACCTATGATTCCAGTAATCGCGTTCCATCCAAAGCAACACCGGAGCTATTGGAGGCTATTGAAAAATGTCTGCAGCTTAATCGGGACAAGCGCCTCATGGGAATGCAGAAGCAAACCATGAAGAAAATCGATATTCACGATTATCTCAAAAAGCAAGGCTTTGATGTTAGCTATTCCACAGTAAAAAGAGTTACGCAGTATCTTGAGACCAAGCATCAGGAAGCCTTTATCCGGCAGGAATATATGCCTGGTGAAATCTGCGAATTCGACTGGGGCACCGTCAAGCTTAATATCGGCGATGCTGGTTATCAGAAGTATCAAATGGCAGTTTTTGCATCTGCATACGGGAACTTCCGGTATGCAAAACTGTATCTGACACAGGATACCGCAGCCTTTCAGGAGTCGCATGCTGATTTCTTCGCTTACAGTCACGGTGCTTTTCAGACAATGGTTTATGACAACATGCGTGTTGCAGTCAGAAAGTTTGTAGGGCTCACCGAAAAGGAGCCTACAACAGCACTCACGGAACTGTCGATTTATTATGGCTTTAAGTATCGCTTCTGCAATATCTGCAGCGGTAACGAAAAGGGGCATGTAGAACGCAGTGTCGAATATGTGAGACGGAAAGTATTCTCTGGGCCCGAATGCGATAAATTCAATACCTTGGCGGAAGCCAACAAGTTTTTGTTTCGTGAATGCATGAAGCTGAATGCAAAGCCTATTTATGACCATTCCGTTCCGGCAGAAACCTTTGAAAAAGAAAAACATTTTTTGCTTCCGGCAATGCCTAAATTCGAAAGTTGCATGAAAAATTCAGCTAAAGTGGATAAATACTCTACCGTCATGGTTGCCAAAAACCATTACTCTGTCCCTGATACATATGTTGGAAAAACGGTTGATGTACGACTGTATACGGATAAAGTAATTATATATCATGATGGAGCCATTATAGCCAGACATGACCGGGATTTTGGAGTTCATCAGTGGCGGATTGATATTTACCATTATCTGAGAACCCTAAAAAGAAAACCAGGTGCCCTACATCAAAGCACAGCACTGCTTCAGTCGGACACCATGGTTAAAAACATTTACGAAAAGTATTATAGCAAAGATACCAAAACTTTTCTAGAGGTTTTAGATGTCATGTATGAATACGGGGTTGGTGCAGTATCTGATGCATTATGCAGGCTTGAACAACTTTCCCCTTTTGATATGAGTGCAGACAAGGTGGCTCTCATATGTGCCAAGAAAGAAGAGTCATTAAAACAAACAAATACAAAAACAGACCGCTTAAGCGAAAAATCAAAAGCTACACTTTCGCAGTATGACCGCCTTCGTATGATTCAAAGCCAATCGGAAAGGAAGGTGATATAAATGAAGGCGAAAATACAACACGAAATCCAGGAATACTGCAGCCTGCTGAGATTGAATGCAATCAGCGAGCACCTCGAAGAGGCAATCGCAAGTGCAACGGATTATGAAGGATTTTTGCACCAGCTTCTCCGCATGGAAGTGGATGCCGAAGAAGAACGCGCAAGGGAACGCAAAATCAAAGCGGCTAAATTTCCATACCGAAAATATATCGAAGATCTGGAAATGGATCTTCTCCCGAAAGGCATGCGAAAACGCCTACCGGAGCTGTGCACACTGAATTTTATCAGAGACGGAAAAAACATCATTATGACCGGCAATCCGGGAACTGGAAAAACGCACACGGCTATCGGACTTGGAATAAAGGCCTGTGAACAGGGCTATCGCGTCCTGTATACAACAATTCCTTATCTGGTAACAGAACTAAAAGAAAGTAACAGCAAGCAAAAACTCCGCACGTATCAGAGACGCTTTGAGAAATACGATCTGATCATAGCCGATGAGCTTGGTTACATATCTTTTGATCGGGAAGCTGCTGATTTATTATTCACAGTTCTTTCCTTAAGGGCGTCTCAGAAATCAACCATTATTACTTCAAACCTTACATTTGAGCGATGGGACGAAATCTTCGGAGATGCTGCCATTACAAGTGCAATCGTTGATAGGCTTACATATAAAGCCTATCTGATTGATATGGAAGGCGATTCCTACAGGCTCCGTGAAACTCTGCGGAATAATGGAACCGACTTTGAAACAGTAGTAAAATAGTAACTGCACCTGTGGCTGTAATGCTGCAGGTGCCAAACTTGGTCTAAAGTGACCCAGTTTTCAATGAGCACTTGACCGAATTTTCGGTTGACATATACATCTTCTATAATTGTTTGCGTATTTTTCTCTTTCCTTACATTGATTTCTTTACATATCAAAGGTCTATCCTTTAAAATCCATATTTTATCCCCAAGCTTACAAGCCTCATACAAATCATGTGTGACTACAATGGCAGTAAATTTTTCCTCCTGCTGGATTTTCAAAAAGAAATCTTGCATTTGATTCCTAGTTTTATAATCCAGCGCTCCAAATGCTTCATCCAAAATCACGATTCTCGGTTTTGTTAACAAAACTCGTAAAAGTGCGACTCTTTGTTGCATTCCCCCAGATAATTCCCTTGGATAACATTCTGTGATCTGCATAAGTCCAATATCTTCAAGCTTTTTCTTTATAACCTGTTCTGGATTTTCATACAGATTTTTACATGCAAACAACATATTATCCATAATAGTCTTCCAAGGAAAAAGAACATTTTCTTGAAAAATAATACCTACATTTTCTTTTGTACCTGTTGAATACAAAATTTCTCCTTCTTCATAACTCTCGAACCCTCCTATCATATTTATCAAAGTTGTTTTTCCACATCCGGAATTTCCTATCATCGAATAGATTTTCCCATTTTCAATATTAAGATTAAAATTTTTACATATTTCAGTATATTCACCATCTTCTCGATAGAACCTTTTACCTAGGTTTCTCACTTCAACACATTTTCCCATCCCTCAAATCTCTCCTACGAACATATTTATATACATATCTGATTAATATACTAGACACTGCTCCCAGAAATCCGATTACAAACATACATATTACAACTCCCGATATATCTAATAGTGTATAATTGACCCACGTCATATATCCTAACCCCGATTCACCATTCAACATTTCTGCCACAACAACGCCTAACCATGCTCCGCTCATTCCCAGTAAAACCCCCGTATAGATATTGGCTCCTGCTGCTGGTACCTTCACATCTAATATGTACGACAATTTACTCACATGAAACGATTTTGCAATACGCAAATAATTAGCATCTACATTTTCTAATCCTTCAATTGAATTAATTAATATCGGGAAAAAAGCTCCTATAAACGTTATGAACAATACACTTCCATCCACTGATTTGAATATCAAAACAGATAATGGAACCCATGCTGCATTTGGTATTGGTCGGACAAGTTCAATAAACGGAAATAATAAGTAATTCAAAATTTTATTTTCGACTATCAAAATTGCTAATGGTAATGCCACAAAAAAAGCTAAAGCAAATCCACAATACACGCGAGTAATCGAAATTAATATATTCGAATACAAATTTGCGCTTTTGAGCAGTATACATAGCCGTTCAGCTAACTCATCGAATTTAGGCAAATAACAGAATAGAATAACCAGCGACCAATTGCATCTTTTTAAGATCTCTATAAGACCAAAAATCAATGTAAACGAACATGATGTTCGAAAAATGACTCCTATTGATTTTTTACTTCTTCGTATACATTTTTTCATCATTCAACATTCCTTCTCTTCTGTAATTCTTCTACAAATGGATATTCACCAATCACTTCTTTTTCCAGCAAAAACAAATAGTCAGCATTAAGAGTTTCAGCATCTTCCTCTAGTAGCTCTGATTCCCACTTAATTTTATTAATAACAGTATTCACTACCTCAACGTCAAATCCGCTTTCTTCAGAAATACTCAAAGCACATTCTTTCGGATTCTTCTTCATTAATTCATGTGTTTCCTCAATACATTGTTTAAAAATATTAACGATTTCCGGATAACGCTTAGCAAACTCTTGATCCACCATAACTCCTGCAAGATATGTTGTCCCCGTTTCTTCTCCTGAAACTAATACATGTGCATTTTGTAACGTTGAAAGATATGTTTCATATGGTTCCCATACAACTATTGCATCTACTTTTCCGGCTTCAAGCATACTGCAAGCTGTCGGTATATCCTGATGTACTATGGTCACCTTTTCAGTCAGTTCGTACTTCTCTAATATTTCTATTAGCATTCTATGAGCACTTGAACCAACAGGTACGGATATCTTTTTTCCTGCAAGTTGAAATGCGTTTTCAATACCAGAATTATTATTTACTACTATTGCCTGGTTTAAACCATTGATTCCCTTGCCATCTAATGCCAACAGGTAGCTTGAATAATTCAAATTACTGTATGAATTATACAAATTGATAATACACGGCATATCTC
>CAVKSD010000104.1:0-6828 GCA_963658905.1 Bacteroidaceae bacterium | reverse complement strand
CTCCGTTCCGTACGCCTTGCCGCCTAGCCACGAACGATTTTTCCTGCGCATTTGCGGAAACTGAATCGCTCACTCACAAGCTTTGGGCTGAATTGCAAACTCGCGCGGCTGTGCCATAAGTATCCGCGCTCAAACAGTGCAATTCAGCAGCCAAAGCTTTTACTCGTTTGCGCGAGCAGCCAAAACGACTCCTCGCGAAGCTCGCGGAAAAATATCTCGCCTTCGCCGAGACTACTGCAATTTAGAAAGGTAGCTTTCTCAGCGCACACGCGCTTCGAAAGCGAGGGAAGTATTTTCCCCACTCGCCGGCGCGCATCGTCTGTGGCTGCGGATCAGCCCTAAGGATGAAACATATGGACGACAATACGACCCGCAGCACAGGATGCGGGTCGCCGTTTGAAAAACCCTATTTCAGATTTTCCGGATTCAGGCATTTCAATTCGTCTATAACAAAAAGTCCGTCCTTGCGAATCAGCACATCGTCGAACCAGATTTCGCCGCCGCCGTATTCCGGACGCTGAATCATCACCAGATCCCAGTGTACCGCAGAAGCGTTGCCGTTAGGCGCGTCTTCATAGCACATTCCCGGAGTAAGGTGGAAGCTGCCGCAGATTTTTTCATCGAACAATGTATCTTTCATCGGAGTAAGCACATAAGGATTTACGCCGATTGCAAACTCGCCGAAATAGCGTGCGCCTTCATCGGTATCCAGCAAGGCGTTGATTTTCTCATCGTTGTTTGCCGTCGCCTTGACAATCTTGCCATTTTTGATCTCAAAACGTATATTTTCGTAGGTAAAGCCCTGTTCCTCACTTGGGGTATTGTAGGAAATCACGCCGTTCATGGAGTCCCGCACTGGAGCCGTGTAGACCTCGCCGTCGGGAATATTCCGAAGCCCGTCGCATTTTATTGCCGGAATGTCCTTAATTGAAAAACGAAGATCCGTTCCCGGCCCCACGAGACGCACCTTGTCCGTGCGGTTCATCAAATCCACCAGACTGTCCATGGCCCCACTCATTTTCTTGTAGTCCAGGGTGCAGACATTGAAGAAGAAGTCCTCAAATGCTTCCTGGGACATATTGGCAAGCTGTGCCATAGACGGATTAGGATAGCGCAAAATCACCCATTTTGTGCGGTTTACCCGATAGTCCAAAGTCGGGCTTGTGAGCTTGTTATAAAGGTTCAGTTTCTCAGAGGGAACGTCGCTGAGTTCGGCGGTGTTTTCATTTCCGCGGATTGCGATGTAGGCGTCCATGCCTTTCATTCGATAAAGCTCGCAGTCATTGAGAAATGAAAGCTGATCTTCGTCTGCCCCTAGCAAAATTTCCCGCATAAGGCGGCTGTCACGGGAAGTCACGAAAGGCTTTGCCCCCAACTTGTAACAGTCCTTGATGAGCCGGCAAACAAGAGGCTTCGTCGCCTCGCCCTCATAGTCGATTAAAACCCTGTCGCCCTTTTGCAGGTCGCAGGAGTAACTTGTAAGCATATCCGAAAGCTTGTTGATTCTTTGATCCATGATTTCTCTCTCCTTGTGTTTTTCTGACTTTATTATACCCCCAAAATCGCCAAAAAACCATGATGTCTTGACACGCAAAGCGCGGAAATGTTATAATACACCTATAGGAAAAAAGTGGATAAAACGAACGAAAATTTTTGTTCAGGAGTGCGCCAGAAATGAAGAAGAAATTATGGACACTCGGCATGGCGCTCTGCCTTGTATTTACAATGATTCCGTTTGGTGCGGAAGCGGCTTTCGGCTACGGCGGGGAACCGGACGATGTACCGCCAACGGTTACATTTGACCAAAACGCGAGGGGAAGTGAATTTTATACGCTTAACTATGATTCGCAGTACGGCTGGATTCTTGAGATTTTTGCCGGTTCGGACACGGAAGTCTGCGATGTAATCATGAACTATAACGGAAACGAAGGTACTTTGGAGTTCGACCAGTCTGATCTGGAGCATGTGAGAGTTGACGGAATACCGGGAGGAGCAGAGGTTAAGGTAAGCTTTATGGGCAGGTACCCGATGGCCGACTCGGCGCGTCTTGACTCGAAAGTCATGAAGCTTTCCTACAGCACGACTACCTATAACGGAAAGGCGAAGAAGCCTGCGCTGAAAATCGGAAAACTCAAACAGGCAGACCTCGTGAAGAAAGGCCTTATAACCGTCAAATATTCCTACAATACGAAGCCGGGAATCGCGAAGATGACGATTAAAGCGGGCAAGAAAGCAAAGGGCAAATACGAAGGACAGACGACGATGTATTTCAGCAGCACAGCGGCAAGATAAGCATTGAAACGCAGTTGAAACTGCGAGGCAGAACAGGAAAGAACGATGAAAAAGAAGATTACAATTACCGTGGCAAATCCCGCAGGAAACAAGACAATTTTCGTGCATGACAAATTCGAGCGCAAGGATTATGCGAAGGTCGCGGAGCAGCTTCTGGCTATGGATGAATTCGCCGCAGAGCAGGTTGCCTTCATATTGGAAGCGCCGGAGTGCGGCAGAGCCGAGGGCAGGATGGAAATGTGCGGGCTGGAATTTTGCGGCAACGCCACGCGAACATTTGGGCTTATGGTTGCGAAAAAATTGGGAATCGCAGGGGCAGGCAAGGTGTTCGTGGACGTCAGCGGAGTAGAGGAAATCCTCACGGTGGAGGTGAACACGGATACAAATTATACCAAGGTAAAGATGCCTGCGTATATCGACATTAAACGATTTGACCTTTCCGGACTTTTCGACGAGGCAAGCGCCGCACTTAAGAACGTCAAAGCCGTTGACTTCGGCGGAATCCTGCACCTGATAATACCGGACGTTCCTGCCACCGTTGAGAATTTTCAGCGGGTAAAAGGTTTCGTCTACGGCATATTAAATCCACCGGCTATGGGAGCCATGTTCTATGATACGAAGCATAAAACCCTGGCTCCGGTTGTGTATGTAAAGGATGTTGACAGCACCTACTTTGAGGGTTCATGTGCCAGCGGCACTGCGGCTTGCGCCGTGGCTTTTGCCGGAGAAAAACCGGAGGGCAACTACACCTTTACATTCCCTCAGCCTGCGGGAACAATCGACGCCTCGGCAGAGGTTCGCGGAGGCAGGGTTCAGGCAGTCTATATCGAGGGGCCTGTGGAAATCGGCGATGCTGTAACTGTAGAGATAGAGATATAAATGCGGAGATATAAATGCAACAATAATGCCGATAAGGTGAAATTTTGCTTGAAGAGGAGCAAGATTTGTGGTATAATTCAGCTTGTGCCGACGGGGGACTCTCATAAACCGCAGGCAAGCTGAATTATTTGGAGACGTATCGAAGTGGTCATAACGAGCCGCACTCGAAATGCGGTTGTCCGCAAGGGCACGTGGGTTCGAATCCCACCGTCTCCGCCAACGATACCCTTGAGGACCTGCGTTTTCAAGGGTTTTCTTGCATTTTAGCAGGCGATGATATCTGTGAAAAGGGAGGGTTTTAATATGGCGCTGTGGGAAAAGGGAGGGCTTTAATATGGCGCTGCAAAACAAATTGGGACTTGAAATCTCCGCAGACCTTGCCCGCGAGGAAGAACGAATCAGCAAGAAAAAAGCGATAGCGCTGTTTGAAAAAGGAGCGCTTGAAAATCTTCCGGCAGGCAAATTCAGCACTTTGCAAGCCATTCACAAATACATTTTTGAAGACATTTACGACTTTGCGGGAGAAATCAGAACCGTGAACCTTTCAAAGGGCAATTTCCGTTTTGCGCCCTTAATGTACTTGGAAGCGGCACTTGAAAATATTGACAAAATGCCGCAATCCACATTTGAGGAGATAATAGAAAAGTATGTGGAAATGAACATAGCCCATCCTTTTCGCGAGGGCAACGGTCGTAGCGCGCGCATTTGGCTCGACCATATTCTCAAAACCGAAATCGGAAGGGTAGTGGACTGGAGCAAAGTGGACAAAGACGATTATCTCCTTGCAATGGAACGCAGCCCCATAAAAGACATTGAAATTAAAGCGTTTTTGAGAGCCGCTTTGACCGACGAAATAAACAGCCGCGAGGTCTATATGAAAGGCATCGACCACAGCTACTATTACGAGGGCTACATGACTTTCAGGGCGGAAGAATTATGACAGAAACGAGGTGTATATAAAATGAACGAAAAATCAAATGTAAAAAAGGTGATTGGCGTTGTATCGGGTAAAGGCGGCGTCGGCAAATCTTCTATAACTTCAATGCTTGCCGTTGCAACCCAAAGATTAGGCTACAAAGTGGCAGTTTTGGACGCTGACATCACAGGTCCGTCCATTCCTCAGGCTTTCGGAATCAAAGCAAAAGCCCAAGGCACGGACAAAGAAATCTTCCCGGTGGAATCAAAGACCGGAATCAAGGCGATTTCGGTAAACGCATTGCTTGAAGACACCACAGACCCAGTGGTTTGGAGAGGCCCGGTGCTTTCGGGAGTGATCCAGCAGTTTTGGGATGACGTTGTGTGGGGCGATATCGACGTGATGTATGTGGATATGCCGCCGGGCACAGGGGATGTGGCGCTGACCGTGTTCCAGTCACTGCCCCTTGACGGAATCGTAATCGTAACCTCTCCGCAGCAATTAGTGTCCATGATCGTGGAAAAGGCGGTAAAAATGGCTCAGCTTATGAATGTTCCCGTTATAGGAATCGTTGAAAATATGTCTTTCTTCACTTGCCCGGACTGCGGAAAAAACCACAAAATCTTTGGGGACGGACACGTAAACGAGGTGGCTGCAAAGTATGAAATCGGGACAATTTCTGAAATCCCAATCAATCAGAAGATAGCGGCGGCTTGCGACAAGGGCATGATTGAACTTTTCGAGGGCGACTGGCTGGACAATATGGTAAGCGCATGTCTCGCAGCCGACAATCCGAACAAACACGACGGAATGCCTGCGGCTCCTGAGAACTGCACTCACGACTGCGGAAGCTGTGGCGTAGACGGCTGCGGAAGCCGTCAGTAGGCGGAAAACCCGAGCGGGAAAGCTCCCAAACAACACGAAAACCATATGTCGATTAAAATATGCAAAATTCATCAAAAGCACACACACCGTGTGCTTTTTCGGTTTAAGATATGGTTGAAGTTAAGGGAGGAATTTTGGATATGTTCGGCTATGTACTGGTAAATAAACCGGAATTGAAGATAAAGGAATTTGACGCATACAGAAGTTGGTATTGCGGACTTTGTCGCACGCTAAACAAACGCCACGGGCTTGTGGGACGGCTTACTTTGAACTACGACATGACGTTTTTGATCATGATTCTGGCAGACTTGTACGATGAAAATCACAACTGCGATTGCAAGCGCTGCATTGTGCATCCATTGGAAAAACACTGCTCCGTACAGACCGAAGCCACGGACTACTGCGCGGATATGTGCGTTCTGCTGGCTTACTACAAATGTAAAGACGACTGGAAAGACGAGCATAGGCTAAAATCCCGCATTGCCATGGCATTGCTTTCACGAAAGGCAAAGCGGGTGGCGGCGCAATATCCTGAGAAAGCCTCTTTTGTCGAAAAGAAGATGAATATGCTTGATATCGTTGAAAACGCAAAGAACCTGCCCATCGACAAGGTTGCGAAAGTTTTTGGCGAAATCATGGCGGAGATTTTCGTGTATCGGGAGGATTTCTGGAAAGACGACCTGTACAAACTCGGATTTTATCTGGGTAAATTCATATATATGCTGGATGCCTACGAGGATGTAGAAAAAGATATAAAGACCGGCGACTATAACCCATTTAAGGAACTTTACGGCAAACCCGGTTTTGACGATCAGGTGCTTAACCTGCTTTTGCTCATGATAGGCGAGGCAACCGACGCCTTTGAGCGGCTGCCGCTGGTTGAAAACACGGAGATTTTGAGAAATATTTTGTACTCAGGAGTTTGGGTACGCTACGGCAAAACCAAAGCCGGCAAAATAGAAGAAAGCGAGAAAAAATAGTTCATGGATCCATATAAAGTGCTTGGCGTTTCCTACGACGCCACCGAGGAGGAAATAAAAAAAGCATACAGGGCGCTTAGCCGCAAATATCATCCGGACGCAAACGTCGGCAAGCCTAACCAAAAGGAGCTAGAAGAAAAGTTCAAAGAGGTTCAGCAGGCGTATAGCATGATTATGGATCAGAAACAGGGCAAAACTACGGCACAGCAGGGATTCGGCACGGGAAACTCTGACGGCGGCTTCGGAGGCTTTGGAAGCCCATTCGGCGGCTTCGGAGGCTTTGGAGATTTTGGCGGATTTGGCGCTTACGGAACCGGCGGCGGCTCAGGGAGAGGCGCCAAAGATTCCAAGGACGAGCAATATATGCGCGCCGCCCTGAACTACATCCAAAACGGCTATTATCGCGAGGGCTTGAATGTTCTTGAAGAGGTTAAGGATCGCCGGGGAAACTGGTACTATTACAGTGCAATCGCAAACTACAGGGTGGGAAATAACGCCATTGCTCTCGACCATGCAAAAACCGCCTGTGCCTTTGAGCCGGACAACCCATATTACAGATCGCTGCTGAGCAGGCTCACCGGCGGCGAGGACAGATATCAGAGGCGAAGCGCAAATTACGGCGGAAATCCATCCATGCAGGGAAATAACTACTGTATGCAGGCTTGCGCGACGCTGGCTTGTATGAGTGTGTTTTGCGGTGGAGGCGGCTACATGGGGCTGCCGATTATATGCTGCATATGATTTTAAAAGAATTTTTGTCTTGAATGATACCTCGAATCGGGCATTTTCGGCAATTTTTGCAATTTTCAAAGCAAATTTACGGCGGCGAGTTTTGAGATAACTTCTCGCCGCTTTTTTGCGCCGCAATTTTACACA
>CAVKSD010000103.1:0-6837 GCA_963658905.1 Bacteroidaceae bacterium | reverse complement strand
CTTACAACCGGTTCCTGCGGCATCTTGAACAGCGGGATGAATCTGTCCAGACCTGTGAAGGTGAGGACAATCAGGGAAATTACCGCGATATATGCCATGAAGTTGTACTTCAGGAAGTCCATGTTGGTGATTGTAACAACCGGATATACGCCAGCAGCGATACCTACATAGAAACCAAGGTATACGTGCCACGGAATCAGCTGTGAACCGAATACGCCCATAGCGTCGCCGAATGTAGCATTTCTTAGTTTGATCTTGTACATAGCTTCTTCGGAATCTGTCTCGATATTTTCTTCTGCGATCTGCTTGATAACAGGACCCATGGTAACGATCTGAGCCATTTCGTCAGCAAGGCAAGCATTACCGATGAGAGAAAGAACTGCGTTCCAAGTCATCAGGCCTCTTACTCTGTGAGACATCTTAACTACGAATGCAGCAAGAGGAGCGAATGCATCCATCTTCTGCATTACGCCGCCGAATGCAGCAACCCACATCATCATGATAACAACCCAGCCGCCCGCACTCTCGAATTGTGCGTAGATGATATTGTCAAGGAAGTCCTGAATTCCGCCTGCTGTGCCTGCGAAAAGTCCAAGGATATAAGCAGATACAAGGCCGGAACCGATGCAGCAGAATGTGTTAAATCCTGTGATAGCAAGGCCGATTACCAGAAGAAGCGGAATGATCATATAAACAGGAACACCTGCGGATACCTGCTCAAGCAGGGATACTGCCGAAGGACGACCGTCGTCGGAAAGCAGGAACTCGATAACTTCCGGATGCTCTGTCTGGATAGTAGTGATAACGCCGGACGGGTCAACTGTTTCTCCCGGAAGGCCCATTGTGAAGCCTGCGATCAGGAAGCAGATAGCCGCCAGTACCAGGCAGCTAACTGACCAAACACCCTGGTGTCTAACTCTGTCTACAACCTCAACGCCCTGAATACCGGAGGACACGATTGTAGTATCGGAGATAAGACCGATATTGTCGCCGAAGCAAGCGCCGCCTGCGATAGCGCATACGGTAAGGATCGGATTTCCGCCAACGATGTGGGATAACCACAGGAAAATAGGTGCGCAGGATGCGAATGTACCCCAGGAGGTACCTGTTGCTACGGAAAGTACGCAGCAGCAAACGAAACCAACGCAAGCTACGGATTTGGCGGTGATGCCCAGCTTCAGTGATAAACCGATGATGGCAGCGCCTACGCCGTAAGCCATGAACGCTTCTGCCATTGCATAAGCGAACATAAGAATAAATAATGCCACTAAGATGTGTTTTACGCTGTCCATAGCGGAATCCAATGCTTCTTGGAATTTAACACCGCATACGACCCCAGCGATAAGGAATGCGAAGCAGCAAGCAAGAAATGCCGCAACTAACGCGTCCTGACCTGAAATCATAAGTCCCGCGAGTACGAATACCGGGGAGAATTTCAGAAACCCTTTGATAAAGTTCATAATTCTGTTCCTTTCTCAATATAGTATAAAATTTAATTGCAAGTATAAAGTATGCAATATATATGCCAAGACAAGCAAATGTGCAAGATTGTTGAAAATTCGACAATCTTTTTGTGAAAGTTACAAGAAAATGAACCGAAAACGGAGCGGAATTACAAAAGCTGACCCGAAAATGGAATATTTGCCTTGACAATGAGCATCCCATAGTATAATATTTTAGCAGACAGGGGGATATAAAGAGATGAAAAATTTCGGTGAAAACAGAGTAATAGAGCCAAAAGGGAGCCTCCCCGCAGCAGCCTGGAAGCTGGACAACGAGGAGAAGCTGAAGGCGGGGGAAGTGAAGATTTCTCTCGATTATATAACCATTGAACGGGACAGCATGTGCCAAATCTGTTCGATTTGCGGGCATAATGAGCAGAAAATGGCGGAAAAAATCATGAAGTTCGTGGATGAAAGGGGAAAACTTCATAATCCGTACACCAATAGCGGAGCGGTTTTTTCCGGATATGTTACGGAAATATCGGCGGATTGCAAGCGAGAGGATATAAAAATAGGGGATTATGTGGTTTGCATGAGTACCATGACGGGAATCCCCCTTTATATAGAAGAAATCGAGGATTTGGACTGCGAATTTGCCCATATAAAATGCAAGGGATATGCTATATGCTTTGAAACAACGATACTACAGAAGTGCGAGGGAATTCCGGAAAGTCGCAAGCGGTATCTGCGCAGAGCCGTTGACGAGGAAGGAACTTTCTTCGGAATAAAGCAATTCATCGACAATATGCGGGTCGAAAAGGTTTTGATTATCGGGGTGAGTCTAATTGAAATCACTTTCTATGCCCAGAACATAAAACGACTCGTTCCTGACGCCGACATTTCACTTCTTGTGGAAACCGGCTGCACCTGTGTATCCAATATGAACGAAAAGGTTTTGCTTGATACTCTGAGCCCGCTGATTGACCACATATATTTTGACTCGATGAGCAATCCTATCGCTGTATCGAAGAGGCTCCTTGGAAAAAACGAAGACAATTTTATGGACGTGGTCATAAATCTGGAGGATATCAAAAACTGCGAAAGCGTTGCGGCTTTTGTGGTGCGGGACGGGGGTCTGATCTGCCATACAAACATTGACAACAACTATTCTCAGGCGCTGCTCATTACGGAGAGCCTCGGCAAGGTGGGGGTGATTCAATATTCTCTGGACAGCATGTATGAAAATACATACGACATGGTGCTTGAGCTCATGAAGGAGTCGGAGCCGGTGCTGGCAAAGTTAGATAGCTATTTTGCAGGCAATCGCAATAAGCAAAGCCAAGGTTCAAAGTCCGGCAGAGAAAATGCCAAAACCGCGGCGCGGCAGATCGACGGCTTCCTTTATATGAGTCCCGTAACCGAGGAGATGGTGGCAGATGCTCTAAATATAGCAAAATACGATTGCAATGTGATTATACAAGGGGAAACAGGCGTGGGAAAGGAGAGGGTCTTTGACCTTATCCATCAGAATAGCACGCGCCGTTCCAAACCTTGCATCAAGATAAACTGCGCTACAATACAGGAAAATCTCGCGGAGTCAGAATTTTTCGGCTACGAGAAAGGCTCTTTCACCGGGGCTTCTGCATCCGGCAAGGAAGGATACTTCGAGATGGCAAACAACGGGACGCTGTTCCTCGACGAAATCGGCTCGCTTCCGCTTTCCATGCAATCAAAGCTTTTGCGTGTTTTGCAGGAAAATACCTTTTATCGCGTAGGCGGCACCGCGGCTGTGCATGTCAACGTGCGGGTGATATGTGCGAATAATATCCCTTTGCGAAAGCTCGTTGAGGAGGGAAAGTTCAGAGAGGATCTCTTCTACAGGCTGAACATATGCATGATAGAAATCCCTCCGCTTCGCAAGCGAAAGGAGGATGTCTATTGCCTCGCTCAGAATTTTATAAAGCGCTACAGCCAAAAATACGGCGTGGAAAAGGAATTCAGCACGGACGCTTACCGGAAACTCCAGGAATATCACTGGCCCGGTAACGTGCGGGAACTGGAGAACACGGTTCACCGCCTGTATATCTGTGAGCGTGGTGATGTTATCGAGGCGGATCTGGTGGACGAGCTTTTGAACGAGAATGTATATGACGAAAGCGTCATCGACATCCGAAAGGAGTTCAGACGCGAGGAGTCACTTGATTTCAACAGCATAATGGATAAGCAGGAAAAGAAACTCATCGAATATGCCCTCAAGAAAGAGGGGACCACCCGCAAGGCGGCGGAGTTTTTGAACTTGCCTCAGACAACTCTCGCCCGAAAGAAGATAAAGCACAATCTGTAGCTTATCAGAAATTACGGAGATATAACGGAAATACAATAGAAGCAACAAAAATGAATCAGACCAACGAAAAAAGAAGCACAAAATGCTTCTTTTTTCGTCTTCATTCATTTAACTTATTTCATTTTAGAGTCTCCTCTGATTTTAAGGAGGACTTAAAAATTTGTTTATTTTATCTCTTTTTTATTTCATCGTCCAAGTCTGGATCTTGAAATCTTTGCCGGCTTTGTTCAAGGTTTCGACTCCGGCTACGATTGTGGAGTGAATCTCCTCATCCGTGAATGTGAGCCCCTGGCTCTTTGCATATGCCTGCATGCCTGTTGCGATAACGTCCTCGGTGATGCCGCCTTCTGTTGCCTGCAATGCGTTGAAATTCATTGCCGTGATTGCGCTCTCAAATGCGTAATCTAAGAAATCTTTTTTGGTGATCATTTTGTTACCTCCTGCTTAATTATAATACATCTTATATATTTATCCGCCATATTTATAGCCGCGGATTCTTTTCCTCTTTTGTACTGACATATATAGCAAGAAACGTGCCAAAACTCAGAAAAAATCGAAATTAAGAGGGGATTCAAGCAAAAATCAGAAAAAATCATGGGAAAGACCGAAAAATAAATAAAAAATGGCGATAAATTCCATGTTTTGACAAGAAATCCGCCGTAAATACGTCATATCTATATAGAACTTAGCCGCAGACTTGCCGTAAATCTTCGCTTTTGACCCGCAAACGGCACGGAACTGACCCAAAAATGAAAATATAGCAAAAGAGTTGACCCATATTTGAATCAACTCCATGAAAAAAATATACCATTGCCGGATGAACGCGATTATTCCAAGATGCAGACGCATTCCTGCCCGTCGTCGATTTCCGGAACTCTCACTGCCACCAGTTCCGACTTTGATGTGGGGACATTTTTTCCCACATAGTCTGCACGAATGGGAAGCTCTCGATGTCCTCTGTCAATGAGAACCGCAAGCTGAATGCTGGCAGCCCTGCCGCAGGCGGAGGTTGCGTCCAGCGCCGCTCTGGCGGTTCTTCCGGTATAAAGCACGTCGTCCACCAAAACCACCTGCATTCCGTTTATGTCAAAGGGTACAAGGCTTTCAGAGATAACCGGATCGGGATGGATCTCGCTGAGGTCATCTCTGTACAGGGTGATGTCAAGCTCCCCAACAGGCACATTTACCCCCTCGATGTCGCTTATGTTCTTTGCCAGCGCATGAGCAAGTGGAACACCTCTGCGCCTTATGCCAAGCAAGACCACTTTTTCCGCGCCGTGATTATGCTCGATGATTTGGTGGGAAATTCTTTTCAGCGCCCGCTGCATATCGGCGGCGTTCATCAATTCGGATTTAGTTTTCATAGAAACCTCCATTGAAACCTTTATAGTTATTCTTTATTGAGAAAAAGACCGCCGATAGCGACGGTCTTTACGGTCTTTCGCAAGTTTATGTTTAGTATTTTCCAAGGGAAGAAGCCAGAGTTTCGTCCGGATCTTCTACGAAGTGATAATCTTTGCCAGGCAGAACCGCGTTGAGGAGGATACCTACGATGGAAGCTACTGCAAGTCCTGTCATGTTGATTGTGATGCTTCCGATTACGATCGGGATTCCTGCTGCGTCGGAGAAGTTGATACCAACCGCAAGTCCGAGGATGATAGCAGCAACGATTACGTTTCTGGATTCTTGGAAGTTGGTCTTGTTCTCTACTACGTTTCTTACACCGATTGCGGAGATCATTCCGTAGAGGATGATGGAAACGCCGCCGATGGTTGCAGACGGCATAACTTCGATGATTGCCGCAAACTTAGGGCAGAAAGAAAGCAGGATTGCGTAGATTGCCGCAAGCTTGATTACGAATGGGTCATAAACCTTTGTCAGAGCAAGTACGCCTGTATTTTCGCCGTAAGTTGTGTTAGCAGGGGCTCCGAAGAGTGCTGCGATCGTCGTTCCGATACCGTCGCCGATGAGGGTTCTGTGAAGACCCGGATCCTTGATGAAGTTCTTCCCAACGGTTCCGCTGATTGCGGAGATATCTCCCACATGCTCCATCATTGTTGCAAATGCGATAGGTACGATGGTGATGATAGAAGTGATTACCATGCCCCAGTTCGTATCGCCATTTGTAAATACCGAGATGCCTGTATTTTCCCAGAGAACCGGAAGGCCGATCCAAGATGCCTCTTTTACGAGGGTAAAGTCAACGTTTCCGGTAACAGCCGCCACGATATATGATGCCAAAACGCCAAGCAGAATCGGGATAATCTTCACCATGCCCTTGCCCCAGATATTGCAAACGATTACGGTTACGATGGCAACCAGCGCGATCCACCAGTTGGTGCTGCAGTTGTTGATTGCAGATGGCGAAAGATTAAGTCCGATGGCAATGATGATAGGACCAGTTACCACCGGCGGGAAGTATTTCATTACGTTGGAGGAACCGCAAGCCTTGCATACTGCGGAGAGCACCAGATAGAGAAGTCCCGCGCAGGCAACGCCGATGCAGGCATATGTAAGAGCAACGCTCTCTGTCATTCCCTCTGCAACGCCCGCTTCTTTTACCGCAGCGTAGCCGCCAAGGAAAGCAAAGGACGAGCCCAGGAATACCGGAACTTTATTCTTTGTTACAAAGTGCATAAATAAGGTAGCAAGTCCCGCGAAAAGAAGCGTTGAGGAAATGCTAAGCCCCGTGATAATAGGAACCAGCACCGTCGCGCCGAACATTGCGAACATATGCTGAAGTCCGAGGATCAGTGTTTTGCCCGTACCCAGCTGACGGGCGTCATAAATTGGTTGATTGTTATTCATTTTGTCCTCCTTGAATATATAATGTAGTTTTCAGAAGGAACATCTAAGATTTGGAAGTTTTTCGCAGAGCCTTGCTCGTGGTCAGGTAAGGGCAGTGTGCGCAATAAAAAAAGCTTTGCCCCGCGGCAAAACCTCACAAACAAGCCCCTCGCTTTTGACGAAACTATTGCAGGGACGCTTATGTCAATCTTGCCGGTCTCTCTGTACCGAATTAAAGATGTTCGTTTCTCTTTGAACAGTGTA
>CAVKSD010000102.1:0-6933 GCA_963658905.1 Bacteroidaceae bacterium | reverse complement strand
AAATTTATACTTATACTCGTTTGAACATCTTTTCGAGTTCATATCTTGTAAGTTTGATGAAAGTCGGTCTTCCGTGTGGGCAGCTGAACGGATTGACGCATTTTGCAAGTTCATTGATGAGCGCCCTGACTTCCTCCATCGAAAGCCTATCCCCCGCTTTTATGGCGGCCTTGCAGGACATCATGATGAGCTTGTCCACAACCACGGTATTTCTGAAATCGGTGGAAGTATGAATGTTCTCAATAAAATTGTTTATGAAATCCTCCGCCTCCGAAAGCTCCATAAACATTGGAATTTCAGGCACTCTATAGGTGTCCGGACCGAATTCGTCAATGGTAAAGCCCATGGCATTCAAGGCTTTTAACCAGCCGTCTTTATCGTGCGCTGCCGAAAGCGAAGTATTGATGATCAGCGGCATGAGAAGCGGCTGTCTCATTTTTTCAGCGGCATCGTATTCTGCCACAAGTTTTTCGTAGAAAATCCTTTCCTGAGCGGCGTGCTGGTCGATCAAATAGAAATTATCTTCGTCCGTCGCCGTAATATAGGTGTCAAAAAGCACTCCGGTCACCTTTATTTCGGTGATGTCAAAGGGTCTTGCGGCAGGCAAGGCAATTTCTATTTCCGTCCTCGCAGGTTCTGCGGCTATGTCTAGATTGTCAGGCATTTCTGTCGCGGGAGCCTCTTTTCCTGCTGCCGGCGCTTCATCTTTGACCGCTACAGGTTCATTGTTTCTGAGAGTTGACAATAAGCTTTTTATGTCAACTTGCTCGCGAACTTCGCTTCTACCGGAATTTTCGACAAAATTTTGCGATGAAAAAATATCATTCTTGAAAAGATTTCCCGCGTCCACCACTGCTTCTTTTGTCGCAAGAGCCTGCCGTATTCCCATGGAAATAAAATCCGAAATAAGGGCTTCGTCGTCAAAGCGCACTTCCCTTTTGTTTGGATGAATATTTACATCAAGCGTACCCGGATCGACCTCAAGGAAAAGATAGGCTACGGGATATCTTCCCTCAAACAGCCTTTCCTTATAACCGGCGGTGACGCCTTTTTCCATGACCTTGCTGCTTACAACTCTGCCGTTTACAAAGAAAATCTGACTGCCTCTTGTGGTTTTGCTCATGGCAGGAGTTGAAATATATCCCTCAAGGGAAAGCCCATTCTCCGAATAGGATACGGGAACCATGTTTTTTGCGTCCACATCGTGATAAATCCTGATGATTGTATTCAAGCGGTTTCCGTCGCCCTGGGTGGTGAAAAGAACCTTGCCGTTGTTTATAAGGCAAAACCTGATATCTTTATAAGCCAACGCCATCTGTGAGACAAAATCTATTATCAGCCCGCTTTCGGCGCCGTCGCTTTTCATAAACTTCAGCCTTGCCGGTGTGTTATAAAATAAATCCGTAATCACGATAGTAGTTCCGTTTGGACAGCCCGTCTGCTCGGTTCTTACGGGCTGTCCGCCCCGTATAGTAAACCTCGTTCCCGTCTTCGAATCCGCCGTTTTTGTGATAAGCTCGCACATGGTTACGGCAGCGATGGAGGCAAGGGCTTCTCCCCTGAATCCAAGGGTTTCGATGGCGTCTAGGTCCTTTACGGAAGAAATCTTGCTTGTGGCATGACGCAAAAAAGCCCTATCGGCTTCTTCACGGTGGATACCACATCCATTATCGGTAACCCTTATATATGACTTTCCGCCCTTTTTAATCTCCACGGTAACCGAGTTTGCCCCCGCGTCGATGGAGTTTTCCACAAGCTCTTTTACGATTGATACAGGTCTTTCGACGACCTCTCCTGCGGCAATCTTATCGGCAATCGCCTTATCCAAAACTCTTATCATTTCGCTACCCCTTGCATAACCGTGCGAGCAACATTGGGATAATCCGTCATTATGCAGTCCGCGCCGATTGACATGAGATATTCCATATCTTTTTCTTTATCGATTGTCCAGTATTGCACCGCGATATTATTCTTGTGAGCGTAGTTAATAACGGTGGTCGTGCCTAAATTTACATATTTGGATTCTTTTGCATTTGCAAAAGGAATCTGCAAAACTCCGAATTTCGCAGAATAATCCTCTTTATCCAGCATCGCCGCTATGTAAAAGTCCAGCACCTCAGAAGCGTGGGCTCCGCGAATCAAATCCGGATACGCCTCGTCCTTGTAGTCCGAAACCTCGCCATTGAAAGAGCCGAAAGCCACCTTGTCAACGATATCATATTTAACCAAAGTCTCATAAAGAATGTCAACGCATTTCATCCCAACTTCGCCGGAATCCTTAACTTCGATTATGTAGCGGTAATCTCCCGCCTCCGTAAGATATGCCAAAGCCTCGTCAAGGCTCAATATTTTAAGATCCTCCGGCACAGCTTCGCCATGCAGGTCTTTGTAGGGACTGCTGCCGTCATCTGCGGTAAATCCGGCGCCCATGTTGAGCTGCCTCAGTTCCTCGTAGGTTTTGTCGCCGGGAGTTACATCTTCTTTGCCAAAAACATACACGCTGTCTGTGACCCTGTCGAGATTTCCATCGTGGAAAAGCACTGGAACGCCGTCCGATGTCATGTGCAAGTCAAATTCAAAAACATCAGGATTATATTCCTCATTTTCAACGCACCCGCGAAAAGCCATCAAAGTGTTTTCGGGCAAAATCCCCGCACCGCTTCTGTGGGCTGCAATTTGGGTGGTTTCGCTGACAAAAGGATTTGTGGTGCTGTATTTTTCAACATTTTTCGGTGATGATCTGTGAAAATACATTCCCGCCGCCGTAGCTGCCAAAACAAGCACTATGATAAAAATTGCGATTATGACTCTTTCAATGATTTTCTTTGCCATAGCTACCTCTTATTTTTCCTGAATCTCCTTGCCGGTCATGTGTTCGATGGTAATGGCAAAAAGCTGCACCGCGTTCAAATCTTCGGCAATTTCCTCGTCAGCCTCAGCTTCCGACGGATAGTATTTCATGGCAAATGCCTTGAGTTTCGGTATAAGTTCTTCCTTTGCCACAGGCTCTGCTTTGCCAAAGCAAACCGCGCTCCTCACATAAGGCGCCCATTCAAGATCCCTAATCTCCGGCTCTCCGAAGACCGTAAAGCAAACCTTTGGATTCCGTTTTATCGAATCGACCTTGTGTCCTGCCAGTGAGGAGTGGAAGTAAATTTTGTTTTCCCCTTCGTTATACAGGTAGTTGATGGGAATTGCATAGGGATAGTCCTCGTCCCCCGACAGGGCAAGCACTCCGCGTCTACCCTCTTTTAATAATTTAACTGTATCTTCTGTTGAAATCGACCGCTTCTCTGCACGGCGCATTTTTCTGAACATAGTTTTACCTCTTTTCTTATCATATTTCATTTTATATTTCATTGTCGTTGTTCAATGCTATTAGCTCGGAATCACTTGGTTTCTGGGCTGGTTAGCAACCTTTTATATGCATCCATCTCGCTATCTTTGAAACAGCAGAAATAGATGTCCATAACATAATCCTTATGAGCGTCCAACCACTGAACGGCAGTTAGAAAGGATATCTTTGCAGCTTCGTCAATTGGATAACCGTATGCCCCTGTTGATATTCCCGGAAACGCTATGCTTTTGCAGCCATTTTGAAAGGCAAGCTCTAACGAATTGTAATAGCAATCGGAAAGCTCTTTCGCATCATTCTGGCTTCCGCAATAAATTGGGCCAACCGTGTGAATAATAAGGTTTGCGTTTGTGATATTATAAGATTTGGTAATTTTCGCCTCTCCTGTGTTGCATCCATTCAATTTTTTGCACTCCGCCAGCAGTTCCGAACCGGCTGCCCTATGTATTGCCCCATCAACACCACCACCGCCGAGCAAGCTCTTATTCGCAGCATTTACGATGGCATCAACTTGCATATCCACAACGCTGCCTTTAACGAATTCGATATGTGACTTTGGCCTGTATTGCATGATAACATCACACATCTGTTTTGAAAGCATGAGCTTTTTATCCCAAGGGTTTATTACATATCCGAGGCACTTTTCCCAATTTACAACAGCTTCAATAAGGTCTTTAAGCGGTTGATTAATGCGCGAAGAGTCCTCGCCCTTTTTTATTTCTTCTTCAGAGGTAAATACCGGAATAAAATATTCTCCCTTTTCATTGACCACTAAATGGCGAAACTTGATAGCTATTGGTTCTTCACTTGTAAAAGTATCTCCGACGCTGACATTCCATGGATCGCCTATCATCTGCACCATTGCTTCAGGCGTTTCGATTGGAACAATCACCTGCATTTCATTTGCGAACCCATCAAGAAGTGCGTTAAATATAGGTTCCGGAGCTGCTTCTTCTCCACCGTAGTACCAGTTAAAAATCGCTTTTTCGACTTTCTTTGCAAAAATATCTTCCATATAGCTCCTTCCTTTTTGGTTGCCTTCTCAGATAGTACATTTATAAGTGTAAGCATGTTTTCGCATTAAATTGATTCAAGCAGTTTGATCCTTTTCCAGTCATTTAATTGTATATTTAAAGGTCTATTCTTGTTAGAATATGCTCCGGGATGAAAGACCGGATATACTGGAATACTTTTCATTTGGGAATCTGAAAATGACAGTTCAAATCGGCATTTAAATACAAAGTCTGAGTAATTCATTCTTTTGATTGATTTTTCTGACGATATTTCAATCAAGTGAATCTTTGCATTTTCGCAATATCCGAGTGCGTTAAACACTTTTTCTCCAAGAGCAATAATAAGCTTAGGTTGAATTATCGAAATAAGTTTTCCCATATATCTATTGGCGCAGATATAAAACCAGGCGTCGTTTGCTTTCCCTGAAGTCTTGTTTTTTCGGTAACAACATGCTAAATTTGTGAAATATAGCTTATCGTTTTGCTCTCCTAAATTAATGCCAAATATTTCTTTAAACAGATAAAACAAATTTGCATCTGTGGGACTATTCCATTTTCGTTGCGCATCCTCTTTTGTTTGAATTTTATTATCTCTCCACCGGCTTGAATTTTGAGGTAATTGAATATTATCAACATTACCATAATCCTGACCTATCAGCATAATTTCCGCGTTCAAACTTCCCTGCCAGCAATTCCAACGATTCACATATATTCCATCAATAGAGTATACTAAAGATGTGTCTAAAGGCAGCCCATGTGTATCATTTAGCAAACATTCCCCGTTTTCATCAAAAGACGGCATTTTAATGTGCTCACAGCAATGACACATACTTATTTGGTTAATTAGCTTTATGTACTTTTGTTCTTTTTCCGTTAACATAATATTACTCAAACTTCGCACATGCATAAGTGCGTATGCACCTTGAAAATTCAATAAAATTTAGCAATAGAATAGCATGAAACCATCTGGTTTGGTATAATTGAATTGACCAAAAAACAATCATAAACGGAGGTCCATGCTATGCATAAAAGTATAACACAAGTAACCCAAAATGATAAGCAAATTTCTAAAACTGTCAAAAGATTTTTTACGAGATTTCACATTTCTTCCGCATTGAAAGCAGCCAATGCCTACAAACACAAGGGGGTTCCGGTTATTGAAATCTTTCAGTATCTGTTTTTGCTCATTTTCTCCAATCGCAGTATGTACATGAACCTGATCACTGGCCGTAATACCCCCGCTTTTGCGAAAGATACCGTTTATCGTTTTATGAAAATGACGCAAATCAACTGGATGCGTTTTACTACGATCGTGGCGTCCTGTATCATAAAAACTGCCATTGCGCCGCTTACCTGTGAAGACCGTACTAATGTACTGATCCTTGACGATTCCCTGTTTGAACGCAGCCGCTCAAAGAAAGTGGAACTTCTTGCAAAGACCTACGATCATGCAAAGCATCGCTTTTGTTTCGGCTTTCGTATGCTGACGCTCGGCTGGTCAGATGGAAACACGTTTCTTCCAATCAACAGTGTTCTTCTTTCATCGGAGCATAAACAAAACCGCCTCACAGAAGCTGTACCCATGGATAAACGAACGGTAGCTTACAAGCGAAGAGCGCTATCTGTACAGAAAGGAACGCAAGTGATGCTGGAACTTCTCAAAACCGCAAAGGCGGCAGCTATTCCTGCAAACTATGTTCTCTTTGACAGTTGGTTCACCTCGCCAAGCGCGATCCACAGCATAAAAGAAATTGGCTACGATGTCATTGGCATGGTAAAAAAGACACCCAAGATGTTCTTTCGCTACCAGGGAGAAGACCAGTCGCTCATCTCGATCTACCGGAAAAACAAGAAACGGCGCGGGCGCTCCCGCTATCTGCTTTCTGTCGAAGTAGAGATCCTAAAAGATGGAGACGTGATTCCCGCAAAAGTGGTTTATGTCCGCAATCGGAACAACCGCAAAGATTATCTTTGCTTGCTGTCCACCGATTTAAGTTTAGACGAAAATGAAATCATTCGCCTCTATGGGAAACGTTGGGACATTGAAGTTTTCTTCAAGGTTTGCAAAAGCTATCTGAAGCTCAGCAGGGAATGTCATTCCTTATCCTATGATGCCATGACAGCCCATACGGCCGTGGTTTTTACACGCTATATGATGCTTTCGCTGGAAAATCGTGAATCCAACGATATCCGATCTCTGGGTGAACTTTTCGTGTATATTTCTGACGAAATGGCAGACATCACATGGCTGCAGGCATTGCAAATGCTGCTGCAGCTGTTCCGCAGTACTTTATCGAAAACTGCAGAACTGACGGAAGCGAAAATCAACGAACTGGTTGATAACTTTCTTGATACACTGCCATCACTTTTGAAGAGCCTGCTTTGTGCTGCATAGAAGCAGCAAATTTACAATCGTATATTGCCAAGTATTGAATTTTCAAGGTGCATAGCTAATTTTTATGTGCGAAGTTTGAGTTAATAAAATAAACTAAAACAACTAAAACAAAAGAAGCGAAGCCCGAAGATCAGTATGATGTGACTCTCTGAAAGGACTCACCGCGTATG
>CAVKSD010000101.1:0-7053 GCA_963658905.1 Bacteroidaceae bacterium | reverse complement strand
TAAGAGAAAATATGTATGTGGGGGTTTCAGAAAACCGCATAGACTATATAGGAGCCGAAGAACCGGCGCAGGCAGCGGACTACGGCAGAGTTTACGACGGAAAAGGAAAGCTGCTGATGAGCGCTTTTTATAATTCCCACGGTCATTCGCCCATGGCGCTTATGCGGGGCTACGGCGAAAACATGGCGCTTCAGGACTGGCTAAACAAGAAAATCTTTCCTTTCGAAGATAAACTTACAAGCGAGGCGGTTTATTGGGCTACCATGCTTACCATGGCTGAATCCATGCGGTTCGGCATCGTGTCCACCAGCGATATGTACTACTTTATAGACGATATGGTTGCCGCAACTTCGGAGTCGGGAATGAAAGGAAATATTTCCAGGGCAATAGTCAATTTCGACGACGGCGATGTTTGGCAGCTTCCCTCAATGCAGGAAATGAAAAGAACTTTCGAAGCATATCATAATACGGCGGATGAAAGAATAAAGATGGATGTAAGCATTCATGCGGAATATACCTCAAATCCCCTTGCGGTACGAGCAGTGGCGGAATACGGCAAGGAAGTAGGCGCAAGAATGCACATTCACGCTTCCGAAACCGAACTTGAACACAAGCAGTGTAAAGAAAGACATTCCCTTACGCCTGTGCAATATTTTGCAAGTCTCGGCGCGCTAGATCTGCCTGCTACGGCGGCGCACTGCGTCTGGATCGAGGGGGAAGACTTCGATATATTGAAGGAAAAGAACGTAACGGTGGCGTCAAATCCGGTGAGCAATATGAAACTTGCCAGCGGCGTTTGCAACGTGCCGGAGCTTCTGCGGCGGGGCGTAAACGTTGCCATAGGAACCGACAGCGTTGCCAGCAACAACAGTCTGAATTTCTTTGAGGAAATGAAAGTTTTTGCCATGGCTTCAAAGATGATGTTCAAAGATCCTACCGCGGTTACGCCGACAGAGACTTTGTATGCGGCTACGAGAGGCGGCGCTCTCGGACAGGGGAGACTTGACTGCGGGCTGCTGAAAAAGGGATTTCGGGCGGATTTGATTGTAGTGGACATCAGCGCTCCCAATATGTGTCCGACCCACGATTTGAAAACCAACCTTGTCTATTCGGCATCCGGAACCGATGTGCTTTTGACCATGGCGGAGGGTAGAGTTCTTTACGAAAATGGCGAATATCTGACCATGGATATTGAGAGGGTCATGAACGAGGCGAAATCTCACACCCAAAAAATACTTAAAACCCTGTAAACGGGCAAATGCAATAAGAAAGGCTAAAATATAATATGGCTGGAAACAAATTTTTAAAGGGCGCTGCGATTCTAGGAGTTGCCGGAATTTTGGTGAAAATCATGGGAGTCTTCTTCAGACTTCCTTTGACCAACTGGATCGGCGCAGAGGGGATTTCATATTACAGCTCGGTTTATCCGATTTATGTGTTTTTTCTCACCCTTTCCACCGCCGGGATTCCCGTGGCGATTTCGAAAATGGTGTCCGAAAGAGTCGTGGTAAATAACTACGGCGGCGCTCACAAGGTTTTTCATACGTCCCTTTTATTTATGGCGGCGTTTGGATTCGTTTCGTTTATGCTGATGCATTTAGGAGCGGGCTTTATTGAAGATGTGGTGCTTAAGAATCCTGGAACCAGCTTGTCTATTCAGGCTATCGCACCGTCGCTGTTTTTTGTGCCGATAATGTCGGCGTACAGAGGATATTTTCAGGGGCGGCAAAACATGAATCCCACGGCGCTGTCGCAGTTCTTTGAGCAGCTTTTTCGAGTGGTTGTAGGACTTTCTCTAGCATATTATCTGATACCCGCGGGGCTTGAAGCCACCAATGCAGGCGCCACCTTCGGCTGTACGGCGGGAGCCGTGGCAGGGCTTGTGGTGGTAATAGCCATCTACCTTTGGAACCTGCCTGCCATAAGGAGCAAGATACGCAGGAACAAATCAAAGGAGAAGCTTGAAAGCACCTCGGCGATCATAAAACGGCTCTTGATAATTGCCGTTCCCATTACCATCGGTGCGTCTATACTTCCTCTGATGGAAACTATAGACAGCGCTGTGATTATGCGGAGACTCCAAGCCAGCGGCTGGAGCCTTGTGGAATCTAAGGTTCTGTGGGGAAGACTCGGGGGATACTGTAACTCCCTGATCGGACTTCCTCAGGCGTTCACCCAGGCGGTGGTAATGAGCCTTGTGCCTGCAATCGCAGCGAGCTTTAGCATCGGCAAAATGAACGACGTCAAAGAGACAACCAAGCTGGGAATGAGGGCAGCCATGCTCATAAGCTTTCCTTGCGCGGTGGGTATGTTTTCACTGGCAGAGCCGATTTTGCATTTGCTTTACCCAAGAAAGCTTGCGGAGGCGACGGCGGCTGTGCCGACCCTGCAAATAATGTGCGTGGGGATCATTTTCATGTCGGCGCTTCAGACCCTCACGGGAGCCCTCCAAGGTGTTGACAAACAGGTTGTCCCTGTAAAAAACCTTGCCATCGGTTCGCTGGTAAAGCTTGTATTGACATATATACTTGTGGGGATAAGACCGATCAATGTAAACGGCGGCCCTATCGGGACCATAGTAGCGTATATCATCGCCACGGCACTGAACGCGGCGCATTTAAAAAAGGACATAAACGTCAAATTCGATTATTCCATGACGTATTTTAAGCCGGCACTGGCTTCCATTCTCATGGGAATCGCGGCTTTCGCAGGATACAAGCTGCTGTTTTTCATAACGGCAAGCAACGCCGTATCCACGCTTCTTGCAATCGCAATCGGTGTAGTCTGCTATGTGGTTCTGGTTTTCGTGCTAAAGGCGATAACAAAAGAAGAACTGGCAAGACTTCCGAAAGGCGACAAGCTTGTAAAAATTCTTGATAAATTTATAAAGTAGGTAAGAAAATGGCGATAAGAGAAGAATATTTGTACTTGACCGATTCGGGAGAAGACAGCAAAGAGGCGATTCAAAGACTCGCGGAAATCATTTCGATTCTCAGGCGCGAGTGCCCATGGGACAGAGTTCAGACCCACGAGTCCCTCCGAAAGGGCATGATAGAAGAAGCCTACGAGGCGGTTGAGGCGATAAACAACAAGGATATGGCTAATCTGCGGGAGGAACTTGGGGACGTGCTTTTGCAGGTGGTTTTTCATGCGCAGCTAGCGGAGGAATCGAGAGAATTTGACCTAAAGGACGTAATAAACGAGGAGTGCGAGAAAATGATACGCCGCCATCCTCATGTTTTTTTGAAAGAAACGCAAAATAATAGCGTAAAATCTATTGACAAAGTGCTTGAAAAATGGGAAAATATCAAGGTAAAGGAGAAGCACGAAGAATCATGTGCTTCCCGCCTTGAGAGAGTGCCTAAGGCCTTGCCGGCATTGACGCGAGCATTTAAAGTTCAGAAAAAAGCTGCCGACATGGGCTTTGATTGGACGGAGATTTCTGCGGCGTTTGATAAGGTGACGGAGGAGCAAGCAGAGCTTAGAGAGCAGTGCGCCGAAGAAACCGTATCAACCCAAAGGATTGAGGAGGAGATGGGAGATCTGCTTTTCTCTTGCGTAAATGTTGCCAGATTTTTGGATATTGACCCTGAAAGTTCATTGAATTATACTATCGATAAGTTCATGAGGAGATTTCGCCACATCGAAGAAAGGGCGACTGCCCTTGGGAGAAACTTAGAAGATATGTCGCTAAATGAGATGGACGAGCTTTGGGAAGAGGCGAAAGGTTTAGAGAATAAAGTATAGGCATAATTTTGTTAATATTATTTACCATTATCTAAAGGAGGATTTAAAATGAACAAGGCTGAATTAGTTGCTGCTGTTGCAGAGAAAACCAATTTTACTAAGAAAGACGCAGAGGTTGCTATCAACGCAGTAGTTGCAAGCATCGAAGAAGCGTTAGTAAAGGGCGACAAAGTACAGCTCATCGGTTTTGGTACTTTTGAAACAAGAGAAAGAAAGGCAAGACAGGGAAGAAACCCAAGAAAGCCTGAAGAAGTTATCAAGATTGAAGCGTCCAAGGCTCCTGTATTCAAGGCAGGCAAAGCATTAAAGGATGCTGTAAACAAATAAAGGTAAAGCTTTGCCGGTATCGCGCCGGCAAATATGCTTTGATAATTTAGGCAAGAAATTGCCTTTATTATAAACATTTCAAACCTAATAGCTCATTAGAGGGTTAGGGAAAGGCACTTATGAGAATCGACAAGTTTTTGAAAAACTCAAGATTGATACGCAGGCGAACCGTAGCGAAAGAAGCTTGTGATCAGGGGCGAATTTCGATAAACGGCAAACCCGCAAAAGCAGGAACCGAGGTCAAGGTGGGTGACATCATCCACATCGAGTTCGGCAACAGCTCCGTATCCGCGAGAATTTTGGAAATAAGCGAATCTTGTAAGAAAGAAGCCGCAACAAAAATGTATGAAATAATTCAGTAAAAAGGACCGAAAGGTCTTTTTTACTTTTACAGGCAAAATAACTGCTTTTAAAAGACGTTTCCCCAGTTCACCTCATCGTTTGCATATAGGAATGTAAGCTGCCGGGTCATGGCGTTAAGCTCGCCTGAGGAATTTGACACATCTTCTGCTTTCACATATTTTATGGATTTTGCCATAGAACAGTCGATTTCATTTATCTTCTGGGTGTCGAGAAAGAAAATCGCCTTGCTCCTATAGCTTTGCCAGTCCTTATCTAACTTTTCTGTAAGGATACAGGAAGTTTCCCAATCGGAAGCCTCTACCGCAGGCAAAATTTCTTCTTCGATAAAGCAGGCAAATTCGTTGATTCGGGCATGGGAATAATCAGCGAAAATCATCCAGCCACCGATTAAAATTGCGACGCTTAAAACCGCCGCGATCAGCTTTTTCATAGCTTCACCTCCCGGCTCAGACCATAGCCGCCGCCTTTTCCAGAAGCAAGATAGGCGTGGAGCTGCTTGTTCTCGTCAAAAAAGGCAAGAAAAATATCTTTGTGGCTTTCGATGCCGGATTTTTTCAGTTTCGCTTCAAAAGACTCCCGACTCAGGCCCAGCGCAAGGAGATTTTTTTCGTAGAGCTTGCCGTCGGAAACAATCAGCATGGGAAGAACTCCCTCCGTCACAGCAAGTTCAAGGTCTTTCGGCGTCAGCGGACGGTTCTTGGCTTTCGGGATTACCGTCAGTTGACCGTTTGATTCCATAACCGCATACTGCACGTCGGACAGAGACGGGCAGTTTTCCAGACGCAGTTGTTCCATCAAGTCAGTGTTGGTGATTCGCAGCCTTTTCAGCTCTTTTATGTTAAGCCTTCCCTTTTCTACCAAAACGGAGGGCTTGTCCGTAATAAAATTCTTAAACCACTCGCATTTTGTGGAAAGCCACGAGATAAATATTTGCAGAAACATTAGGGTTACGATTGCCATGACGCCGTTTATCAGCGAAGCGGATGTTGAGTCGATGGGAATGGCGGCAAGCTCTGCAATCATAAAAAGGACGACCATCTGAAAAGGGGACATTTTGGAAAGCTCGGACTTTCCCATCATTCTAACGGCGAACAAAACCGCCGCATAAAGAATAAATGTACGGATTGCCACAATTAACAAAATACTACCTCCTGACGAATTTAAATACATTTGACGAATTAAAAATTTACCGTAGATTATTGTTTACCGATTCCGAATTTGATATACTTAATGCTGACTAAAGGAGAATTTTTTTATGAACGTAAAGCAAGGCGACGGGAAAAACAATAGAAAAAACGACATAAAAAGCTACGGGTTGTATTTTTTTCTATACTGTCCGTTGGGGGTTCTCAGCCCGCTGATAGGACAATATCTGAGCGGAATCGGATTTTCGGGGACTCAGGTGGGTACTGTAACGTCCCTCGGCACGGCGTCTGCAGTTTTTGCGGGAATGTTCTGGGGAAAAATCTTTGCAAATTCAGGTCAAAAGCGTAAAATAATCGCTTTTCTGTTTTTCGGAGCCTCGGCATTTGCACTTCTGGGACTTTGCACGACTAGTTTTCTGCTTTACGCGGCAATTTACGCGGCGATGTACTTCTTCCAAGGCCCCGCCCATGGGCTTTGTGATTCTTTGGTAATCGAAAACGGACAAAACTTTCCGGTTATCCGATCCTGCGGTGCTGTGGGATATGCCGTGGCGGTGTGCTTTGCGGGTACCCTTGCGGAAAAATATGATTTGTCGGTTATTTTCTATATATATGCGATAACTTTTGTCATTGCAGCCGCTTTCATTATGATGCAAAAAGAGCCGCCTGCGGGCAGGCGAAGCGAGAAAAGCGTCAGCATACGGGAACTCATTCCAAACAGGAGATATCGCAGGCTTTTGATCTGCGCTTTCCTTGTGGTGGGAACAAATATAAGCAACAGCACCTATTTCGGCTATCTTTTCCGTGAGGGCGGAGGAAGCGTCGCAGGAATCGGCGTGGCGTTTTTGCTCATGGCAGGCAGCGAGGCGCCATTCATGTTTTTGATACCTTATATTAACCGCAAAATTTCTTCGGAGAAACTTTTGCTCATCGCCATGTTTCTTTGTGTGGGTCGTTTCGGGTTCTATGCTTTCGGGCCAAGCTACAGGATGCTTTTGGCAACATTCTTCCTGCAAGGAATCAGCGAGGGAATTATACTGGTGGAGATCGTAAAATATTTCGGCAAAATTGTGGAGCCTCGTCTGGCGAGCATAGCGGTATCGACTTATTATGCTTTGGGAAACAGTCTGAGCATTATCGTATGTAGCTTCGTCGGCGGTTTGATTTTGGACGGTTTCGGCGCAAGGGGCGTGTACTTCTTTTTCGCCGTTCTGAATATACTGGCGTGCGCTTTGTACACGCTGTTTGGGTTATACAAAAGATATGTATAGCTTGCTGTGTAGCCTGCTCCATGGCTTGCCCCAGAGCCAGTCTCATGGCTTGTCGCGTAGCCTGTCTAATGCGTGCCTCACGGAACTAGGAGTAACTTTTTTATTTCAGCTGCGAAAAAAATGCAGAAAAATGCAAAAAAAGATAAAAAAATGAGAAAATGTACTTGACAGTATGGGGGTAATGGTGGTAATATAGACAA
>CAVKSD010000100.1:0-7110 GCA_963658905.1 Bacteroidaceae bacterium | reverse complement strand
GCTAGGGACTTTGGTGAAATCGTCACTTTGACGCCGGTAATGTCCGCGAGTGTGTAATTTTCCGAATCTGTGCCGGAAAGCGTCGGTTTCGCGACCGTGACATTCTTGTTCGTGCCCGCATTCGCGGAAGCCACCGTGCCGCTAGTCGGCATGGTAACGCTGACATTTTCGCTGCCGACCACGCCGGTCAAAGTGCCGCCGGTCAGAGTAACGTTCGTATTGTCTTTTTCATACACACGGGTTGTCGCGGTCAGGCCGGTGATGGTCAGCTCTTTCTGGCCGACGGTCAGACCTGTCACCTTGGCGGTCTTGTCGCCGGACTTGATGGTGACCTCCGTATCGCCCTTTTTCAGGTAGGTCTTTCCCGATGCAGCATATTCCACGGAGTAGCCCGTGAAAGCCTCGTTGATGCTAGAGTCGTCGTAGGTAGCCTTCACGACCAGGCCGGCGGTGCTAAATTCATCGCCGTGCGCATAGCTCGTCTTGGTAGGCCCGGTGGTAATTTCAATTTTGGTCAGATCAGCACTTGCGGTCGTGAACTCTTTGGTCAGCTTGTAGCTACCGTCGCTCTGCTTTTCCGCAGTCCAGTCCGACATTCCGTCCACGGTAAAACTCGGGGATGCTGCAAACTCGTAACCGTCGCTCGGTGTAATGGTAATTACTCCCTTATAAGTGGTAGATCCCTTATAAGTGCCACTAAATTCGCTGGAATCCTTATACCACTTGAGCGTTGCGGTAGTGTTCGCAGGGGCAGTTACGCTCGTGTTTGCGGATACGCCCTTGACCGGAGTGGTCACGCCGGTGATAGCCACAGGGCTTGTGACCGTTGCTTTCCCAATCGCAAACTTCGCGTTCTCGTTGCCTGTCACGGTCAGGGCATTGCCGCTTGTTAGGCAGTCCGCTGGGATCGTGATCGCCATCACCGCGCTGCTTGCCGCTGTTGGGATGCCGCTGATGGCGATTGTCGCCGTGGTCGCGCCGGAAGAAACTTCGCTATCGGGAGTTGCTACCATACCACCAGGCAGGTTGGTAAACCAGCTTTTGACATCGGTTTCCTTTGACATCGTTCCATTGAATGTGTCATTTGTCAGTGTTATGACCACATCCCCTTTGATTACGTCCGTGCCTGTAAAAAACACACCGACTTTGCCGGTGATGGTCACGTCGCTAACCGTGGCGGATGGCGTGGTGGACGTGCTCACAAACTGCACCACATTGTATCCGCCATCGTGCACTGCTCGATAATTTTGCCAATCATTTTCATATCTGCCCTTCTCGCATTTCGTTCCCTCGCTAAGCGTCACGGTTCCACTGATTGGGCAATTTACGGAAGTATTTGCTTTCACCGTTACGGTACCCTTTGTCGAGAGGTTAATGTTGGTGCTTCCACTTTCGCCCGTATAAACAGGCGACACATTGCTCTCGGCATTCGATGTCAAGGTCACATCGGAGTCTTTGATGGACAATGCAGGGCATTTAACAAGATAATTGCTAACTTTGCCGCCCGTTATTTTCACCGTGCTGCTCTCGATCGCCAAGCTATTATTTTCGGAATGTATACCTTCGCCGCTTCCGAGATTCACAGTCATATTAAATTGGCTGTTATTCTTGATTGCAATGCCTGCCGTGCCACTGGACTTGGCAGAAGAACAGTCCTGCAGCCCATATCTTGCGTTATCGCCGGTGATGGTTACATCGCCGCCGCTTAGCGTGATGGCGGGTGTTTCAGTAGCGCTGTTGTTCTTGGCATAAATGCCCACGCCCTCTGAAGCCAGATTCACGGTGAGCTTGCCGCCGGTTGTGACCGCGCCCTCATTTGCGTAGATGCCGTGAGCCCAATAGTTGTTGTCATTGGTCTGGGCGGTCACAGTTTTGTCCGCGCCGGAAAGCGTAATGTCGCCGGTACTTGCATAAAGACCGTAGGCAGGCTGCCCGGTCGTTGCCACGGTTGCGGAGACATCGACCTTTGCGGAGACTGTCATGCCCTTGTCTGCGAAAATACCATAGGTTTTGTAATACCCTTTGCTATCCACAGTCAGAGAGCCATCTCCCGTGATGGTCAGCGCATCGGCATCTATACCGTATACCTCGTTGGGATTACCGGAAGCACTCGATACCGTGATCGAGTTTTCGCCGCTCAGGTTGATGGTAAGGGCATTGCCTTCACCCGCAGATATTCCGACTGTACTGCTGGAGTTATTATTCTCAAATTTGCCGGTATAGCCGTTCAAATAGAGTATGCCGCTTTCCGCATCGTAGCGCGCGACATACTCTGTGCCGCTGCTCCAGCTGTTGGTTGCATCCGTCGCAGTATTTGTCGCCAGATATTGTCCATTTCCTAGCCCAATAGACGCACCGCTGCTGTTACGTATCGTAACACTCTCCGGGTAGTCACCTGTCGCCAGCGCGACGGTTGGGAGCATCCCAAACACCAATACAAGGCTGAGCAAAATACTCAGAATTTGTTTTTTCACTTGCTTTTCGCCTCCTTTTTTTTGATATGTTTTTCTTGCGCAAGTCTTCTCGGTGCGCAAGGAGCCGAGTGATGAGGAAAAGAAGAAGGGCTTTCCGCTCTATAGTGCCTCAAGAAGCGCCGGGAGGTATTTGTCGGTCATGGAGAGGAATATAAATTCGTCTGCAAGTCCGTCCCGCTTGGCAGCTGCCACCCCTGCGGCAAGCTTCTTATCTGCCCGCTCCTCAACGGCAAGGATGATGCGGCAGCCGGGATTTCCCCGCAGGATCTCCTCCCGCAAATCAAGCCGCTCAGGCAGCATCCACGGCGTATATCCGGTAACCTCCATAAGGACTGCCTGGGGCTGATGGAGCCTGCATAGCTCCTCCGTCACCTCAGGCTTTTCGGAGACAATCGTCTGCCATTCATGCAAATCCTGCATCAAAGCCCGCTGCATACTTCTGGCAAAGAGTGTGCTTTGCATATCCAGAACAATTTTTTTCACCTATTCACCACCTCCCTCTTTGCGGGTTCTCTTTGCTTTTGTGTCTTTACATCTATCATGATACAGAGAATTTCTTCTCTTGTCACTGACACTTATGTTAGTATGTTCGCCGGTTTCGCACTTTTTTGCGTTTTTCATATAAAAAAACGCCCCCGAATAGCCTTTGGGAGCGTCACATTCTTATTTTCTTTATTTTCGTTATTCATCGTCCGCATCGTCAACGAGGGTCGCCACCACCAGCTTGTTCTCTATGGCGGTGCTGATGAGCTCCTCCTTGTTTCGGAATCCGCCTATTCTTATCATCTCCGCCATGTTCCAGCGCACGCCGCTGACGGATAGATTGAATTTTGCGGCAATCTCCCTATAGGTGTCCCCGCGGATAAAGGCACGGAGTATCTCGATCTGCGCCGGGCTAAAATTCTCGGAAAAAGTCTTTTTCATCTCCACAGATGGCGAAAAATCCGGAAAGATGCGCTCCCCCGCAAGGGTGCGGCGAATCACCTGGGCGAGCATCTCGGTGCCGCAGTCCTTGTACCAGAGGCTGTCTGCACAGCCGCGCTTTGCCTGCGACAGCACCTCCGGGTCAATCAGAGAGGTTGCGATGACAACCTTGATATATGGATGGGCCTGCTTGATTCGCCTTCCTGCCGCCAGCCCGGAATGCTTGTGGAGCGTCATAACATCCATCAGAATCAGGTCTGCCGCCGCGCACAGCTTTTCTGCCTCGAATGCGTCCCGCACTGCCGCAGCGATATGAAAATCGCCCTCCGCCGCAAGCGCGCTTTCAAGGTGCTTTTGTATATAAAGATCGTCTTCAACAAGTATGATCCGTATCATTCTTCTTCCTCCTCCCTTGGTATGTTCAGCATAAGGCAAAATGCCGGATAGTGAGAAAGGGTCATTTCTCCGCCGCTAAATTCAACGCTTCGTCGAAGGCTAGAGAGTCCGCTGCCCTCACGAATTTTCCCCTCAGGCTTCTTTCCGTTGTTAGTAATTGCAATGCGATAAACAGCACCGAGATCATCGCTTGTAATGGTAATTTCGCTCCCCTTTGCGTGTTTGATACAGTTGGTTACACATTCCCGCGCCGCAGATGCGGCAAGCTTTTCGATCAGCGTGTCAGGGGGGATATGCCCCTGTATATTTATCGTAATGCCGATTTTGGCGGCGCTACGCTTCACCTCGTCCATCGCTTCCGCAAGAGCAGGGCGCCTGCCGGAAAGCACGCTGACCGCCTCTCTGAGCGCTGCTACCTTCTCCTCCGTCTCATCGCCATTTTGCATAATGTCACGCAGGGTAAGGATGCTTCTGCCGATGCTGTCGTGGATGTAGATTTTCATTTCAAGGCTTTCCTTTTCCCGAATGTCGTCGCTCATCCGCTCATACATCCTTTTCAGCTTGTCGTTAATTCTTCTGAGCTTCTCGTTTTCTGCGCGAAGCTGCTCGCCGACGGCATATAGCCTGGTGATTTCGCTCGCCGTGATTTGCTTCCATCCCGGTTTGCTATCTATGGTATACTCGTAGCTGCGGAAACGATAAATACTGCCGTCCGTCATGCGGACAATATCGTCAGATAGCCGCGTGCCGCTCTCTAGCTCAGAGGCAGCCTCCGTTATCTCACAGAGCAGCTGAGGGCAAAAGCCCAGCAGCTCCCCAAGAAGTGTCTGCATTTTGTTGTTGATTAGCACAATGCGTCCGATGGGATCGGCAAAGCATATCCCCATTGGAAGGTCGTCTATCGCCTCGCGAATAGAGTTTTGCGAAAGGCTGCTCCTAGCCCTTTTCTTTTCCGCAGGAAAGGCAAAGGCAAGGTGTATTGCCGTAAATAAAATCATCGCCGCATAGAAAAGCCACGGCAGACTTCGCATGGCAAGAGCGAAAGCGCCTTCCGGCTCTCCTTGCAGCAGGCAAAGGAGCGCCGCGCTGTTTATAAGGCTTATCATGACGCAGACTGCGCATTTTCTGCGGGGCGCTCTGTTACTACGCTTATAGATGAATAGGCAAAGCTCAGCGACAAGCACGGTAAAGAGCAGAACGGCTATCAAAGTGCCGTATCTGACGGGCAAAGAGACGGGCAAAGAGAAAATAGCTCTCATCTTCCCTCACCTCCCTTGCGCACGATCAGAAGACAGGTCTGCTCTCCGTCAAAATTATCAAAGCCTGCCTCCCGATATCGCCGCGAAAGCTGCGATAAATCTGCATTACACTCAGCGGTAATGGTAATGCGTAGTCCGTCGCTCCGCGATGATACGCGAACATCGAGCGCGCGCAGTCCGTCCATATCCGCCTCCAGCACGTCCTCAAAAAAGTCGTAGAGCCTTGCGGCGTCCCGTCCTGCTATCTGCTTTTCGACATCCACAAAGAGGCTACTCCTGGTTCCAAGAAGTCCGAGAGCGGCGAGGGACTCAGAAAGCGCCATCTGTATTTCTTCGCGGGGCACGGCATACTCCCTGTCGGCAAGCAGCTCCAGATGCTTGCGCCGCTTGACATAGCTGCATAGCACGGCAATTTTTGCTAAGATGGCTTTTGCGCTATCCGAATTTCGCTTCTCATTCCGATAGGCTTGCGTGAGCATGGCGATTTTGTCAATCTGCCTTTGCGTGACTTCCTGCAGGAGGTCATAGAGCCTGTTTTGCTCGGCTATCTTTTGCCGTTTTTCTATCATGGTATATTCTGAGCGCAAAAGAGCATTTCGCTCCTGCCACTCCTCCTGCAAGGCTTTCAGTTCCTCCTCCTGGTTAAGCAGGTCGGTGTTATCCTCCGTCCAAATGGCATAGCCGCCGCTTACAGGCATCGCATGGAGGGTCATGCCGCTCGCAAGAGGAAAAGGGGAGAGCAGCGCACGCTTTATCTCATCTTTTGTGACAGGCAGCGCGTCGCGAGAGCTGTAGCGAACAGAAAAATCATTGCCTGCAATCTGCGCAGAGCATTCTGCCGATGCCTCAAAAAGCTCGGCATATCCGGAGTTTGAGCGAATCATGCCGCAGAGAATACACCACCTGAAGGTCGCGGTAATAAGCAGGCAATGCACCACCGTCATGTCTCCCAGCCAAAAGCGCAGCCACGAGACCCCGGTGCAATAAAGCGCCGTATAAATAAGAGCAAGTGCTATAGGAAGCAATGCCAAAGAGAAGTGTCTTTTGGAATTTGGCAGCCGGCACCTGTTATACATCACATAGGTTGCGGCAATGCCGCATAGCGCCATGTAGCAGACGGCGATAAAATATCCCGGGCCATAGCTATAGATGCGGTCGCTCCAGAGAGCCTCCGGTATACCGGCAGGAAAGCGAAATACAAATTGATGCAAATCGTTTGTAAGCACGAGCAAAAGAAGCACCCCGCTCCCAATCCAGAGCATTTTCACTTTGACATCGAGTTCTTCGCCGTCGGTCTTTCCGATGGTCAGTGCCGCCAAGAATGCCGTTACAGGAATGAACAGCAGTGGCAGATAATAGAGATACCAGCAGGCGCGTATTCCTGCCGGTGATAGAACAAATACCAGCTTGAGGGTGCGGATATATAGCCAGAATATCACAAGAAGGCCGGCAATGAAGAGGTACCGCCTGGTTGCCTGCTGCTGCACCGTGCGCCGTGCCTGCAATGTCCATGTCGTAAATAGTGCAAAATAGATAAGCGCGCGAATCAGAGCAAACAGATGCCCCCCCTCATAGAAATTGGAGCGATCTGCCAGCCCAAACAAATAGGCAAGAAATACGGCGAGCGCGGTGACTGCTGCCTCCTGCATGGTTCTTTGCTTATTTTCCACGGGGCTTTCCCTCCTTTGATATTCTGCGCTTCTTCTGCGCTTATTCTACGCTTCGTTTACGCTTCTACGCTTATTCTACGCTTGTTTTAGGCTTCTTCTGCACTTCTTCTGCGCTTCTTTTAGGCTTCTTTTAGGCTTCTTTGAGCTTGGCGGAGAGTTTTGCTAAATAGTCCGGAATGTCGATCTGCTGCGGGCAAACGGTTTTGCAGGAGCCGCAGGATACGCAGTCCCAAGGCTTTTTGCCCTTTTCCACCCCGCCGATTGCCATGCTTGTGTACCATGCAAGGCTCTTAGGATTAAATGTTATCTGATTATATTGGTTCAGCATATATGGAATGTCGATTCCTTTCGGGCAATAGGTAGTGCAATATCTGCAGGCGGTGCAAG
>CAVKSD010000099.1:0-7189 GCA_963658905.1 Bacteroidaceae bacterium | reverse complement strand
TAAGCGTTGCAAGCGCTTAGAGAGATTTTTTGCGGATGGAGGTGTCAAACTCCCGATGTGACGCAGGAAAAGAACACTTGTTTTCTTCTGGTGTGTACGATATAATAAAGCAGCAAGAGGATAAGCCAGAGCGCGGTTGACCTTTTCAAAATTCAAAAGGGTTTTGGATTTCGGAAAGGGTGCTGATACAATGTTGAAAGTAACGATCACTTTTTTGAAGTTAAGAATTACGATAAGCATTAAAAAACCGCCCAAGACTGAAAACTAAGCGGTTTTTTAACAAATCCAATTAGGTCAGCCATTCGGCTTTCCTCTTGTTCTTATTCTAACACAGAGAAAATAAAAATGCAAGCACTACATCAAAAGGAGGCATCGCAGGATGGAAAAAGGATTTTTATGCGGAGAAGCGGTTTCTTTGCTCGGCTTTGGCGCAATGCGTCTGCCGACCTATCTGGATCAAAAGCTGAAGGTGATGGATTACCTTCTGGAACAAAAGGCCAAAGTCAGCGCGGAACGGATCAAACTGGATCGAAAATAAGAATCTTGATAATTTTGACAATTTCGTATATGCGCCGTGCACTTTTGTAAAGGGAAAGTTTTCAGAAAATTCGTCCGCGCTTGCTTGGGCGTTTGGGCGTTTTGCGGTTTATAACCTGCAAAACTATTTGCTTTTGCCGGAAAATGCAGATTATATTCGCAAGGCTATTTGCTTTCCAGTCTGAAGCTCTCTGAGAAGTCCTTAAACCAAGGGCGAAAGTCGAAAAGTTCGTCTAATTTCTCCGAGAAAAATCCGATTAAAGTCCCGTTAATCAGTGCGATTACAAGGGTTCCCCAGTTCACACCTACGAGCTTTCCAAAGAAGCAAAAGGTCATCACCACGCTGGCAGACAGACAGGTAAGGTCGAAGCAGGTCTTGAATCGGGAAAGCTTGATTCCGTATTTGAGGGAAACCGCCTTGACGAAAAAATCGTAAACCTGAGGATAAAGATATGTTTTGAAGAAAAGCGAAACGGAGAAAGCCGTCAAAAGAACGCCGATTACAAACATTACTGTCCTCAAGGACATCGTCATGCTACCGGGAGCAGTCACCGCCGGGTCAAAGCATGGCAGTTTTCGCCACAAATCCAGCACCGCGCCGTAAATCAGGCAGGTAACAAAGGACATGAAGTACACGAATTTGAACTTTCGCAGCACTATACAAAGGGCGATAAACAGTCCCGACTGAATGATATATTCCGCATGCCCGAAGCTGACAAAGCCCAGCTTCAGACTGAGCAGGTACGCCGGTGCGACGATCATGGAAACGCCGAAATCCGCGGCGGTGAGGATCGCAACCGCAAGGGAAAGCAGGACGATTCCGAGGAGATACACGATTTCACTTGGTATCGTTTTTTTATTGCCGGAGCGTGACAGGTTTTGACTTTGAATTTTCGATTGTGCTTGTGCCTTTTCTTTTTCTTTTTCTATGAACATAGTTATTTCCTCCAAAAAAATTCTAAAAAAAATCGCCACACACCCGCAATGAGTGTATGGCGAAAAATGAGCTTATCATCTCCGAAAAATCCATACGAATTTTCGTGCTTCATCATAGCACAGAGCCAAGGATATTGTCAAGCACTATACCGAAAAAACAGAAAAACAGAAGCAAACAGAAGCACTTCCGGAAAAACAATCAACTGAAATCGCCCCCGAAATCGTCATAATTAGTGCAAATTCGACATATTCTCCTAAAGACAAGCAGATTCCGGCGATATATAATTGTAGGAGAAGCAGGGAGGCTTAAAAGGAGGCCCCAAAATAAAGCTTCAATAAGTGTGCAGAGGAGGAAATGTTTTGGAAGTGATATACGGCGTTTCGGAAAATATTTTGATTGCGGAACTTTTAGGCGAGCTTGACCACCACGAGGCTGAGCACATCAGGGCAGGCGTGGATGAGGCGGCGCTGACAAACGGCACAAATTTTCTTGTGCTGGACTTTGCCAAGGTGAGATACATGGACAGCTCCGGAATCGGCGTGGTGCTAGGAAGATACAGAAAGCTTACAGAACGAGGAGGAGAGGTTGCCATCGCTTCATGCTCCGAAATGGTAAAAACCATACTTAACATGGCGGGGATTTTTTCCCTGATGAAGTATTTTGAAACAAAGGAAGAAGCAATTTTGTATTTCAAAGGAAAGGAAGTTTCATAATGGAAAGAGTATTCAAAGTTCAGCTTGAAGCAAATCTGCAAAATCTGGCGCTGGCAAGAGCCGTCGCCGCCGCTTATGCGACGGAATTTGACCCCACGGTGGAAGAACTTACGGAGATAAAAACCGCGGTTTCGGAGGCTTTTAGCAACGCGGTGATTCACGGCTACAGGGAAAGCGAAAGTCATAATAATGTCGTAGAGATGGAATTTGGAACGCTGGGAGAAAAAACCCTCGTAATAAAGGTTAAAGACACAGGAGTGGGAATCGAGGACATAGCCCGCGCCATGGAGCCGCTGTTTACAACGGATACCGGCGAGGAAAGGTCGGGCATGGGCTTCACGGTGATGGAAAGTTTCACCGACAGAATAAAGGTGGATTCAAAGCCTGGGAAAGGCACCTGCGTAACCATGATAAAAAAACTGGATACATATTATGAAATTTGACATGGAAGAACTGGTCAGGCAGCACGGAGGGCTGGTAAAGACGGTGGCTCTCAGGTTTTCGCGAGCCTGCGGCGAGGAAATCGACGACCTTATCCAAATCGGCTATATCGGGCTTATAAAGGCGGCGGAAAGATTTGACGAGTCCAGAGGACTTGCCTTTTCAACGTATGCGGTGCCGGTGATCGCAGGGGAAATCCGTACCCATCTCAGGGACAGCGGCGCCATAAAGGTCAGCAGGGGCTTAAAGAGCGACGCCTTCGTAGTGCGAAGGGCGGAGAGTGACTTTACTGCGGAGAAAGGGCGCTCCCCGAAGATAAGCGAACTGGCGGAAACAACGGGACTTCCAAAAGAGCGGGTTCGGGAGGCTTTGCAGGCGGCGGACGCCATGAAGAATTTTGAAGAATACGACAAGGCGAACCTTTGGACAGACAGCCAAGAAGTGGACGTAACGAGAATCGACTTGAAAATGGGAATTGCATCCCTTGCGCCGAAACAGCGACAGGTTATCGTTCTGCGTTACTTTAGGGACATGACCCAGCAACAGGTAGCAGGCAGAATGGGGATCTCTCAGGTTCAGGTTTGCCGAATCGAAAAAGCCTCACTCAGAGAATTGTGCCGGATCATGGCATGATTCTTGTGTTTTTTGTCGACATTTTGGACAAGTTTTTATGTAATCGACATATATTCGACGAAAAAAGAATATTTACGTGAAAAATCGTGAAAAATCGCAAAATATGCTTGCAAGATTTATAAAAAAGTGGTTTAATAATGATGTATGTTGTTATGCTTTTAACACAGGCTAACAAGTTAAAAACAGGCCTCTGTCTTTTGCAAGAAGGGAAAGGCCGTTATTAATAATTTAAGGAGGCATTTAAATGAACTTTCAACTGACGAAGGAACAAGAATTCGTAAGAAAAATGGTAAGAGAATTTGCCACTAACGAAGTTGAACCTTTAGCTGCTGACATCGACAAGGAACACAGATTCCCGGTTGAGACAGTAGAAAAAATGGCTAAGTATGGTTTGATGGGAATCCCATTCCCTACACAGTACGGCGGAGCAGGCGGAGATCACATTTCCTATGCAATCACTGTAGAAGAGTTAGCAAGAGTATGCGCTTCCACAAGCGTTATCGTTTCGGCTCACACTTCACTTTGCTGCTGGCCAATCTTCAACTATGGTACAGAAGAGCAGAAGACGAAATATCTTCCTGACTTACTTTCCGGCAAGAAGCTGGGTGCATTCGGCTTGACCGAACCTAACGCAGGTACAGACGCATCCGGACAGCAGACAAGAGCAGAACTTGTAGACGGCAAGTGGATCCTCAATGGCGCCAAGGTATTCATCACAAACGGTGGATATGCCGACACCTTCGTTGTAATGGCAATGACAGATAAGAAAAAAGGAAACCACGGAATTTCCGCATTCATCGTAGAAAAAGGCGATGAAGGTTTCTCCATCGGTAAGACAGAGGACAAGATGGGTATTTGCGCATCTTCAACTACAGAACTTATTTTCCAGAACTGCGTAATTCCGGAAGACAGACTTCTGGGACAGGTTGGCGACGGATTCAAGGTTGCAATGAGCACACTTGACGGCGGCCGTATCGGTATCGCTTCTCAGGCTCTTGGTATCGCTCAGGGCGCATTCGACGTAACAGTTGAATACATGCAGGCAAGAAAGCAGTTCGGCAAGAAGCTTTCACAGTTCCAGGCACTTCAGTTCGAAATGGCTGACCTCAAGACGAGAATCGAAGCTGCAAGACTTCTGGTTTACAGAGCTGCCGACATGAAGGACAAACACCTTCCATACGGCGAAGCTGCTGCAATGGCTAAGCTGTATGCTGCAGAAACTGCAATGGCTGTAACCACCAAGTGCGTACAGTACCACGGCGGATACGGATACACCAAGGATTATCCGGTTGAAAGAATGATGAGAGACGCTAAGATTACTGAAATCTACGAAGGTACTTCCGAAGTTCAGAGAATGGTAATCGCCGGCAAGACTTTCAAGAAATAAGGTAGGAGGAGAAACAAATGGCATTTAAGATTATCGTATGCGCAAAGCAAGTTCCTGATACAAACGTTATCAAGATTAACCCTAAAACAGGAACATTGATCAGAGACGGTGTTCCATCAATCCTTAACCACGATGACAACAACGCTCTTGAAGAAGCATTAAAAATTAAAGACAAATATAAAGACGTAACCGTAACGGTTATCTCAATGGGACCTCCTCAGGCGACAGACCTTCTTTTCGAATGTATCGCAAAGGGTGCTGACGAAGGCGTTCTCATTTCCGACAGAGCAGTAGGCGGTTCCGACACATGGGCAACTTCCAACACTCTCGAAGCTGCAATCAAAAAATGGGAAAAAGAAAACGGCCCTGCTGACCTCATCTTTGCAGGTCGTCAGGCTATCGACGGAGATACCGCTCAGGTAGGTCCGCAGATCGCAGAAAAATTGGATCTTCCGCAGGTTACATATGTAGAAGAATTCAAGATTGAAGATAACCTTAAGGACATCACCGTTAAGAGACAGCTCGAAGACGGCTATGAACTTATCGCAATCAAAACTCCTTGCATGTTGACTGCTATCAAGGAACTTAACGAACCGAGATACATGAACATGAAGGGTATCTTTGGCGAGAAAGACATCAAGATCTGGAACGCTAAGGATATCGAAGTAGACCTTAATAAAGTAGGTCTTGAAGCTTCCCCGACAAACGTATTCAGATCGTTCACACCGGCTCCGAAGGCTCCTGGTCAGAAGGTAGCAGGCGACACTGAAAACGAACAGGCTAAGAACTTACTGATTCAGCTTAAGGGTAAGCACATCATCTAATTAGGAGGAGGAATACAAAATGGCAATTAAAATTTTAAAAGATAAATGTAAAGGCTGTTCCCTCTGCGTAAAGGCTTGCCCGTTCGACGCTCTCAAGATCGAGAACAGACTCGCGATCGTAGACGAAGCCAAATGTACAAACTGTAATGCTTGTATCGCAAAATGTAAATTCGACGCTATCGAAGCTGCTCCGGAAGCTGAAAAGGTTGACCTTTCCGCTTACAAGCACATTTGGGTATTCGCAGAACAAAGACACGGCAAGATCCAGAACGTAGCTCTTGAACTTCTCGGCGAAGGCAAGAAGCTCGCCAAGGACATCAGCGACGACACTCAGATTTGTGCAGTACTTATCGGTAACAATATCGACCACCTTGCACAGGAATGTTTCGAATACGGTGCTGAAAAGGTTTACATGGTTCAGGATCCGTTACTCGAAAACTTCACAACCGACGGTTATACAAAGGTTATGAAGCAGCTCATCGACACATACAAGCCAGAAATCGTTCTTTACGGCGCAACTCATATCGGTCGTGACTTTGCACCTCGTATCGCAGCAAGATGCAACACAGGTCTTACTGCTGACTGTACTCACCTTGACGTTAAGGTTTCCAAGTACATCGAGTTCGCAAAGGCTAATACTACATTAGATACATCCACACTTGACCCTAACGACCCGTCCACAGGAATCAAGCAGACTCGTCCGGCATTCGGCGGTAACCTCATGGCTACCATCATCTGCCCGAAGACAAGACCGCAGATGTCCACAGTTCGTCCCGGCGTTATGCAGAAACAGGAAAGACAGGTTGGAGCTAAGGGCGAAATCGTTAACGTTAAGCCTGATATCAAAGCTTCTGACATCAGAATCGAAATCAAGGATATCGTTAAGTCCGCTAAGGAAATGGTTTCCCTTACAGACGCTAAGATCATCTGCTCCGGCGGTCGTGGTCTTGGAGATGCTTCCGGTTTCGACCTCATGAAGCAGTTCGCTGACAAGGTTGGCGGAGTTGTTGGCGCATCCCGTGCTGCTGTAGACGCAGGCTGGATCGATCATTCCCACCAGGTAGGACAGACCGGTACAACCGTTAAGCCTGAAATCTACTTTGCTTGCGGCATTTCCGGAGCTATTCAGCACCTTGCAGGTATGCAGACTTCAAACTGCATCGTAGCTATCAACAAGGACCCGGATGCTCCTATCATGGAAATTGCTGACTACGCAATCGTAGGCGACCTCTACAAGGTAATCCCTGAAATCATGAAGGAATGGGACAACGCAGAAGCGCTGTATGATGCAACTACGAAGTAAAGTTTCTTCAATTATATTAAAGCGACCTCATCGAGGTCGCTTTTTTTACGCCGTTGGCGCAAGGTTGAAACTATATAGTGTCTGCTCAATAAGTTGTCATAACGGCTAATCGCCGATTTAAGGAGGCGAGTATACTCAGATATCCTCCTCCAAATGCACGCAGAAATCAAAGGTATGTAAAGTTTCAGGCATAAATATCCATATATGCAAAAACATAATCATTGACAAATGTTGGGGGGGGGTATGATAAAAGTAAAGAATTGTGAAGTTTTTGTGATTGCAGTTTGAACTGCATTACAACAAAACATGCACAAAAGAAATTATAAAAATCTTTCATTAAGGAGGAAAAAATGACAAATAGTAGAACTACTAAAAAAGCATTGCTGTCAAGCGCATTGGCACTGCTCATGTGCG
>CAVKSD010000098.1:0-7308 GCA_963658905.1 Bacteroidaceae bacterium | reverse complement strand
GTGACTATTAACCTCAACGGCAAAACTTTGACCGTTCCGAACTATACGCTTATTCTTGATGGCAATAACATCACCTTGACAAACGGCGAAATGGAGGCCACAACAACCAATAGTTCACAAACCTATGGAAGCTATGCAGTCGTGGCGGGGGGCAAGGATATCACCATCAGCAAGGTAAAGATGTGCGGTGGCGTCAGTGTGACGGGCAACAATAGTAGCAATGCAGAGCCGGATGCTACCGTTACCATAGAAAACTGTGAAATTACTGCTACAAACTTTTACACAGTTTGTGCACAGAGCAATGCTGTTGCAACTATCGAAAATTCCAAACTGATCGGCGGTGCCGGAACATTCTTCTGGGTAGAGGAGAAAGGTTATTCCGAGGGCAATGATCCGACGGCAAAAGTAAGCAGTAAAATCGTCTATGACGCAAAGACCGTTAAATTTGAAGGCAACAATGCACTTTACAATCCTATAGGCGTTGCGGTAGTTGTCAAAAACCTCACCGTAAAAGATGCCGAAGGCAAAACACAGACGATCGACGCTGTTGCAGTAAGCACAGAGGCTCATCTCAAAACACTTGTTGCAGCAGGCGAAAACGTTATGCTTGCAAGCGATATTACACTGTCTGAAAATACAACACTGGCAATAGGAAAGAGTGTAACGATCGTTGGCAACGGTCACAAGCTAATAGCTAATTATGATGGTACAACAGATGAAGGAAAATCAGGTCGTGTCATCAACATAGAGTCCCCCGAACCGGCGGGCACTCTAGAAAATGTAACCCTTACCCTTTCGGGTGTGGATATTGTCGGGCCTGAGGATAACAGCTGGAACCGCGGCGTTTCGGCATGGGGAGTTAAAAAGCTTACAATTATAATGGACAACTGCTCCGCATCCGCTAATCACTATGCACTTAATATTGCAGGTGGCAACTCCAATGTCAAAGTTGTCGTTCGTAATACCACGCTTACAGGTTACAATGCATTCCAGACATGGTCGGCGGGCACAAATGCTACATTTGAAAACTGCACGCTGATCGGCATGAACCAGTGGGTCAATCCTTCCGGTAGTGATGAAAATGACTCCGGTACTATTGTTACAAATGCTGCGACAGGCTCAGAACTGACCTTCAAGGGTTGCCGCATCGAAGCAAATGCGATAGGCGATGCAACAGAGTATTTTCTTGTCGTGCAAGATGATGGAGGCACCACTGCCGGAACAAGCAATGTGAGTGTAACCTTTGAAGGCTGCGAGTTCTTTGTAAACGGCACAAAAGTTACAGGTGACGCTATTAAGAACAATATGTCAATGCAGAGCGACGCAAAAGTGACCATAAATTAATTTTCAATTCAACCAAAGCCCTCTCACCCCTCGGGGTGAGGGGCAATCCGGGATATATCAGCACAGATGCACCGACTGCGACAGCGGCGCACCTGTGGAAGCAACTGAATAAAAAACACGAGCCGCAAGCGGATTTCCCCGCTGCGGCTCAAATATTCTGTGCATATAATTCGGTGTCCTATACAAACTTTTCAAGCCGCGCCCGAACGCGATCCTCACCTAAAATTTGCTGGATTTCCCAAACGTCAGGGGACTGCTGGCGTCCCATAAGCGCCACCCGGATAACCGTGCTGACGTGTCCCACATGACCCTTGTAGCTTTCCGGATTTTTCTTGAAATCCTTCGGCTTTACCGCGTAGCCAAGCTCTGCGGTGATTTCGCGGATCTTAGAAAACCAGGTTTCCTGATCGTCCGAATGATCGTAGGTTTCGAGGTATTTCGAGAGGATGAGAGAAACATCTCCTGCCGCCTCCTGCGGGAACTCGTCCTGAATTTCGAACATATCGTCAAAGAAATAGCTGATATTGCGGATGATCTGCTTCGCATAAATATGGTCTTTCCGAGGGTTTCTTTCCTCGTGTCTTCCGATATCGAGAATTTTTTCAAGGTAAGCCCGGTCTTCGAAAATCGGGGCAAGCTCCGGCTGAAATTCCTCCGACCAAGCCTTTAGGAAATCAAAAAGCTCAGAAGCCGAAATTTTCAGCAGCGCGTCCTTGCTCACGTCGTTGAGCTTGTTCAGGTCAAAAAGCGCACCGGAATTGCTCATTTTTTCCGTGGTAAATTCAAACTCGTCGATGTCCGCATCAGGGTTTGCTATGCGCCATTCCTCGAAGTTGGAGTTCAAAATCGTAAGTAGATATTCCCGAACTGCCGCCGGATGGTAGCCCTCGTTTCTGTAGTAGTCCAGCGAAAGCTCAGGGTCTTTGCGCTTGGAAAGCTTGCGCTTGTTGCCTTCCTCGTCTAACTTCATAAGCTGCGCCGTGTGACAATAAATAGGAAGCTCCCAGCCCAGCTTCTCGAAAAGCTCCACATGAATCGGCAGGGACGGAATCCACTCTGCGCCGCGGACAACATGGGTGGTGCGCATAAGATGATCGTCAACCACATGAGCAAAATGATAGGTCGGGATGCCCGTAGCCTTGAGAAGAACAGTGTCCTGATCGTTTATCGGCATATCGAGGGTTCCGCGGATTGCGTCCTCAACCTGAAAACGGCGGATTTGATCCTCCGGCAGGCTCATGTCACCGTCGGATTTGAGACGAATTACATAAGGCTTTCCGGCTGTGAGATTCGCTTCGATTTCTTCCATGGTAAGGCTTCTGCTTGTCGCCCACTTTCCGTAAATTCCGGGATTTGCTTTCTCAGCTTCCTGCTTCGCATGTATCTCCGCGATTTCTTCTTCGGTAAGGAAACAAGGGTAAGCGTGTCCCTCCGAAACCAGTTTCTTCGCAAAGCATTGATAAATCTCGCCGCGGTGGCTCTGGGTGTAGTCGCCGTATTCTCCAACGTCCCCCTCCATTGTAGCCCCCTCGTCAAAATTGATGCCGAAGAATCTCAGGGAATTGATTATGACCTCAACGGCGCCCTCCACATAGCGCTTGTCGTCTGTGTCCTCGATTCTGAGGAAAAATTTGCCGCCGGATTGGTGGGCGAGCCTTTCGTCTACAAATGCCCCGTAGAGATTTCCAAGATGTATAAAACCGGTCGGGCTTGGACCCAGTCTGGTTACTTTTGCCCCTTCAGGCAGATTCCTTGCCGGATAAAGAACTTCGTAGTCCTCCGGTGTTTTTGTGATGTGCGGAAAGAGAAGCTCCGCCAATTTTTCGTAATTCATATTTATCCTCCGTAAATTATGGCAAGGCGCAGGGCAAAACCGCCGCCCCGCCGTCAAATCAAATACTCCGACACTCTATTATATATGCAAAAGTATGAAATGGCAAGATTTTGGAAGAATAAACAAATAAAAAGGCAATAAAAAGGAGAGAAAATGGAAAAGAAAGAAAAAACGGCTTTCGAGGAGTACCTTGAAATTTTCAGGAGAGAGCTGCCCATAGGAGAAAGCTTTGACCTGCTGGAGCGGAAACTGGTAATCGGCGGACGGAGAGCCGGCGTGTTTTTCGTGGACGGCCTGCACGACTCGGACAAGACGCTGCAACTCTTTAAATATCTGCTTGCCCTCACGCCGGAAGCCATGGCAGGGATTGCAAGCAGTCAGGAATTTCTGGAGCGGAATCTGCCTTTTATGGAAGCGGAAATTGCGGAGGTGAACGCCGCAATCACAAAATTATACACCGGCCTTGTTCCACTTATCGTGGAAGGGCTGGATAAGATCATTATCATGGACGCAAGAGCTTATCCCGCCCGCGCCGTGGAGGAACCGGAAAAGGAAAAGACCCTCCGCGGCGCCAAGGACGGCTTCACCGAAACCCTGATGGCAAACATCGGGCTGATTCGCCGGCGCATCCGGGACAAAAACCTGATTTTCAAGGCTTATAACGTCGGCAGCGCAGGAAAAAACGACGTGGCTCTTGCCTATATGAAAGACAGGGCGGACATGGATTTTGTTGGGCGCATGGACAGAGTGCTTTCAAAACTGAATGAAGAGGCAAAGCCGATAAGCAAAGGCAAAAACGCCACAGCCACAGCCGCCGGGGGCAGGGACGCTTTCTTGGCTACGGACTCCGCCCTGACAGTATCCGACCAAAGTCTGCTTGAAAAGCTGCTGCGAGAATTTGGCGCAGGCTCCGGCGTAAACCCTTTTCCAAGGGTCAGATATTCTCAACGCCCCGATGTGATTGCCGCCCACATAAACGAGGGAAAGCTTGCGATTATCGTGGACAACTCGCCTACCGTAATGCTTGTTCCCACCGGAATTTTCGAGTTTTTTCAGGACGTGGACGACTACTATTTTCCGCCCCTTACGGGAAACTACTTCCGATTTATCAAACTGCTGAACTTTTTTGTAATACTTTTTCTCACGCCGGTTTATTACCTCATAACCGAGTACGACGAGTTCACACCGCGGATACTCAGCTTTTTCGTGCCGGAATCGGACTTTGCGATCCCCATATTCTGGCAGCTCATGCTCCTTGAAATCGCCGTGGACGGGCTGAAATTGGCTTCTCTGAACACTCCGAGTTCTCTGGGAGCTTCCCTCTCCGTCATCGGAGCCTTGATTCTCGGCGAGTTTAGCGTGGAATCAGGCTGGTTCATACCTCAGACCATACTTTGCATGGCGGTGGTGGCGCTGGCAGCTTTCACCCAGCCCAGCATCGAATTTTCCTACGCCATGAAATTTTGCAGGATAATCATGCTGGCGGGCACGTATTTTTTCGGCGTATGGGGGCTGGCAGCGGCAACCTTTACCGTATTCATAATGATGGCGTCAACGAAAACCCTGACAGGCAACTCCTACATTTACCCGCTTATCCCATTTGATGTAAAAAAGCTAAAAAGGTTGATTTTCCGCACCCAAAAGTGATAAAATATAAAGATAAATCGTGCGCGGAGGTGTTCTGCGTCGATTGGATTGGGGGACAATATGGCGAGACTTTTGAGAAAAATACCTGATATCAAGCTGCCGAAATATCGCATGGGCGAAATCGAGGAACTTGAGGAATTGCAGCGGGAATATGCAAAAAATCACAGGGATGTTATAAAAAACAGCATAGATGGCGGGCAGAAAAACGCTTGCTATCCGGGAACAAACTTCCGCACGGTCAAGGAAATCTTTGAAAGCTCCACGACAAAATATGCGGACAGACCTTTCGTGCTGGAAACATTTAATAAAAAGACGGGCTTTGAAACCGCCACTTACGGCGAGTTCAGAGACGACACTATAAACTTCGGAACCGGACTTTTGCGGGTTTTGCGCCTTAACGAAAAGGAAAAGGTTATCATAATCGGCGAAACGACTTACGAATGGTATGTGGCATACACGGCGCTGCTGCTGGGGGCAGGGATTGCGGTTCCGGTGGACAAGGAACTTCCGGAAAACGAGCTGGAAAATCTGATTAACCGTTCCGGCGCCACGGCAATTATCCACACGCCGAAGAAAAAAGATTTTGTGAGAAAAGCGGCGGCGCACTGCAAATCCGTGCGTTACACCATCGAAATGTACAGCGACGATGCGCCCGCAAGCGAAAAGGTGGGTAAGGATAAATCTGCAGAATCAGGCTTTACCAGCCTCGGATTTGATTTTCTCGCCTGCGAGGGCAAGGTTTTTACAGATCTCGGCGACACAAGCCTCATGGAAAAGAAAATCAATCCGGAAGACTTTGCGTTGCTGATTTTTACCAGCGGCACGACATCTGCGGCAAAGGGAGTAATGATTTGCAATCGCAACCTTGCGGCAAACATAAACGGTATCACGCCTTATGTGCATCTTACGCCGGAGGACAGACTTTTTTCCGTTCTGCCACTGCACCACACCTACGAATCCACCATCGGCTTCATCTATCCGATGGCTTGCGGTGCTTCCATTGCGGTGTGCCAAGGACTGAAGCATTTGGCTTCGGATATGCAGGCAACACAGCCTACGGCGATACTGGCGGTGCCTCTGCTCATAGAGGCGCTTTACAAGAAAATCATGAAAAACATCGAAAAGAGCAAGAAAACCTCGGTGGTAAAATCCGTGATTCGGCTGACAAACGGGCTTCGCAACGTGGGAATTGACGTGAAGCGCAAGGCTTTTAAGGACATATATGCGGGGCTTGGAGGAAATCTCAGGATTATCGTCTCTGCGGCGGCGCCACTTGACCCGAAAATCGGAAAATGGTTCGAGGACATCGGGATCACGTTCCTGCAAGGCTACGGACTGACGGAGACGGCTCCGATAGCAGCTCTTACGCCGGATTTTGACGCGAGAGTAGGTTCTGCGGGCAAGGCTGTGCATGGCGACGAGATTCGCATTTCAAACCCTAACGAACGGGGCGAGGGCGAGATTCTCATCAAGGGCGAAACCGTAATGCTGGGATATTTTGACGATCCGGAAGCAACGGCGGAGGTTATGCAGGAGGGCTGGTTTAATTCCGGCGACATCGGTTGTATGGACGAGGACGGATTCCTGTACATAACAGGCCGCAGCAAGAACGTTATTGTCACCCAGAATGGCAAAAACATCTACCCGGAGGAAATCGAGACGATTTTAGCAGACGTTCCGGAAATTTCGGAGTGCATGGTTTACGGCAAGGAAGTCTCAGGAGAAAAAGAGCTTATAATCACGGCGCGGGTAATTCCGAATTTGGACGTCATCAAGGAAATCTACGGCAGCTCCCGCAAGAATCCTGACGAGCCTTTTACCGACGAGGAAATCTACAAAATCATCTGGAGCAAAATCAAACTGGTAAATCGCAAGCTGTCAAATTATAAGTGTATAAAAAAACTGGAGATTAAAGAAGACGCCTTTGAGAAAACCAGCACCATGAAGATTAAGCGTTATGCGGAGCTTCAAAAAGACCGCTAAATGCTTGTTAAAATCGCCTGTGGCGGTGTTGGCTTCAGCGTTCTGCGGTACTCATGTACTCCATGTACACTCTGTTCCTCACCGCCTTGCCGCCTAACCACAGACGATTGTTCCGTCACAATTTGAAAATCTATCTGAACAGAGGGCTTCGGCTCTCTGTTTTAGATTTCATACACGCCGCAGTGTTAGTAACGGCGCACTGCTGCATTCATGCACTCCGTTCCGCACGCTTTGCCTTTTTTTGTTTTTGCCCGCGTAAAATTTTACTAAAAATATTTTTGGCATAAAATAGCAAAAAGTACTTGCAATTTACTCAAATATGTTATATAGTTACATTACAAATATTTTCATTTGACCAAAAATGAGACTAAAATAATAGTATTTGGAGGAAAGCATATGAGTACAAACAAAGAAAACAATGCGAATAACGTGAACCACGCAGGCGCAAAACCTTTGCGAAACCACAAGGATTCAACCTTTTGCCTGCTATTTTCAGAGCC
>CAVKSD010000097.1:0-7370 GCA_963658905.1 Bacteroidaceae bacterium | reverse complement strand
TCATTACATCGGATAGACCCGTTCAGATGGCGGCGCTGGGAGACGGCGCGGCGCGCTAGGGTATATAAAATCGGTCGTGACAAGCAGGGTAACAGGCTCACGCATCTGAAAGTCACGGGGGGCACGGTGCGAAACAAGATGATCATCGAGGGTTGCGGAAAAATCGAGCAGATCAGGCTGTATAACGGGGAGAACTTTCAATCGGTGCAGAGCGCCGGCTGCGGCATGGTCTGCGCAGTTTTGGGACCTGCCGGCTCCTACGCAGGCCAGGGACTGGGCTGCGAGGGCAGCCGGGCGGAGCCCGTGCTTGCGCCGGCGCTCGCCTGCGAGGTGATTCTTCCGGCGACGCAGGATCCTGTTACGGCACTTGCAAAGCTCAGGCAGCTTGCGGAGGAAGAACCGAGCCTCAAGGTGCTTTGGAACGAGGAGCGAAGGAGCATCAGCGTTCAGGTCATGGGAGAGCTGGAGCTGGAGATACTCAAACAGGTCATATCAAGGCGCTTTGATATGGATGTGTCTTTTGGAAGCGGCGGAATCATATATAAGGAAACCATAGCAGAGCCGGTAATAGGAATAGGTCATTACGAGCCTCTGAGGCACTACGCGGAGGTACAGCTATTGCTTGAGCCGCTGCCTGCGGGCAGCGGCCTCGTGTTCGGAAGCCTTGTAAGCGAGGACAAGTTTGCAAAGAACTGGCAGAGGCTCGTTATGACCCACCTTTCTGAAAAGGCGCACAGGGGCGTTCTCACCGGCTCGGAAATCACGGACATGCGGATTTCCATCGCCGCGGGGCGCGCCCATCCGAAGCACACGGAGGGCGGAGACTTCCGTCAGGCGACTTACAGAGCCCTCCGCCAGGGGCTTCGGATGGCGAAAAGCGTCCTGCTGGAGCCTGTGTACGCTTTTCGCCTGCGGCTTCCGCAGGAAGCCGCAGGGCGCGCCCTGACCGACCTTTCGCGGCTGGGTGCAAAGGCGGCTCTTTCGGAAGCGGGACTCATTACGGGAACCGGCCCGGTGCGAACCCTTAGAGATTACGCCAAAGAAGTGGCGGCATATACCAAGGGCAAGGGAGTTTTCTCCGCAGTCATAAGCGGATATATGCCATGCGAAGATCAAGACGAGATAATAGCAGAAATCGGCTACGATGCCGATGCAGACCTCGAAAACCCTACAGGCTCCGTATTTTGTGAGCATGGCAGCGCAGTATACATAAACTGGGACGAGGTGGCTTCCGTAGCACATTTGGAGGCGGAAGCGGCGGCGCGGCGCATAGCATCAGGCACCGGGGAGGCTGCCGGAGAAACCAAGCAGGACGCCTTCGCTCAAGGGTGCTCCCCAAGCAGAGAACGTGCGAAATCTTCCGAAATTACCGCAGGAAATGACGAACTTGAGGCGATTTTCCTGAGAACATACGGAAAGAGCAAGCGTGACGAGGCGCTGCGGCGGGCAAGTCTCTCACACGGGGTGGATAGGCCCGCCGCAGCCGGCGCAGGAGCGCAGCCGGCTGCCCGCCAAGAAGCGCGCAGCGCAAGCAGCGGGAATCAGCAGAATGCAGCCGCCCGCCGGGAAAAAGATCCCGCCGCGCAAGAGAAACCGCTTTTTATTATCGACGGCTACAATGTGATATTCGCATGGGAAGAACTGTCGCAGCTCGCAAAGGTCAATATCGACTCGGCGCGGGAGGCACTCATCGACCTGCTGGGAAATTACATGGGCTATAGGAATATAGACATAGCACTTATTTTCGACGGATACAGGCTCGCCGGAAATCCGGGAACAAAAACCTCCTATACGAAGCTCAGCGACGATTCCGGCCAGATGCAGGTGGTCTATACAAAAGAAGCTCAGACGGCGGACAGATTTATAGAAAAAGCCGTATTTGAGCTTGGAAGAAAGCGCCGGATCACCGTCATTACATCGGATAGACCCGTTCAGATGGCGGCGCTGGGAGACGGCGCGGCGCGAATGTCCGCAAGAGAATTTTATGCAGAAATAAAAAACGCCGAGGCGAGCATCAGAGAACGCCTCGGCAAGCAGACTGTAGGGCGCAACCGCCCACTAAAAGCCATAGAAAACATAATTATCAAAGATTGATTTCGCCCTCGGCGAGCATTACGGCGTTGCCACCGACCTTGATATAGCAAGGCCTCTGGGCAGCGCTTCTTTCTTCGCAGCCGTCTGCGGAACATTCGACCTCAAGGCTTGTGAGAATCGCAGAAGGCCGCTGCATTTTTTCACCCTGAATAATTTTCAGGCTGTCCCCGTTTTTCACGAAGCCGTTGAGATAGCCGTAGTAGGTCAGAGCGCCGTTTGAGGTTCCGGTGGCAGCTTCCTCGTCGATATCATACAGCGGTGCAAAGTTACGGGCATGAATCAGTCCGTCCTTGCCGTTGCAAGTAAATGCGTGAACCCCAACCACATCATAGCGCTTCGAAAGCTCGGTCAGCGCCCCGAAGTCAGGAGAGATTTTCCCTAGCTCTTCCTCATCCGCAACCGGCATCATGATATCCGGAAGCCCCGTGGAAACCATCTGGGGAATCATAGAGAGCCCCTTTGCAAGCTGCTCATCGTAGCTTAAACCCATGATCCCATAAAGCTCATCAAGAGCAGGCTTTTCGCTGATTTCCGCCAGGCACGCAGGAGTTGCCATATCCATCAGCACGAATCCGTCCTTTACGTCTATATTGAGATCTCCCGCCAGGGTGTGATTTATATATGTGGCGTTGTCCGCGATATAGCCCCCGCAAAGCAGAGCCTTAAAAGATGCGATGGTGGCATGACCGCAAAGGTCAACCTCCGCCGCCGGCGTAAAATAGCGTATTTGGAACTCTTTCTCGTTTATTTTCCTGATAAAAGCGGTTTCGGAATATCGAAGCTCCGCCGCGGTTTTTACCATGACTTTCTCATCAGGAAAATCCGCACCCTCCGGCAAAATCACAACTCCCGCGGGATTGCCCCCGAAAAGCTCATCCGTAAACGCATCCGCAATATAAAATTTCATAATGACCTCCCTCACGCAAGCCTAGAAATTGCAAAGCAAATCGGCTGCCCTCTGACACAATTATCTGCTATTCTCGCAGCCATGTCAAGCCCCAAGATGCTGTTTATCAATGTCCGAACCATTCCGAACCATTCTCCGATACATCCGCAGAACCCGCCTTTGAACCCTCATCGGAGGGCGATCCCTTGGACGGCGCTTCATTTAGCGCGGAACTTATCTGCGCTAACGCCCATTGCGCATGTAAACGGATCATTTCGTCCGGCAATTCCATGGCTTCCCGCAATGCCGGGATGTAGGAAGGATCCTTTGTATTTCCGATCGCAATGGCGGCATTCCTTTGCAGATAGCGCTTATCGGGGATGTAATTATACATGATGGGGTAGACCCATGTCCTATAATAGTCTTCGTCCATAAGCAGCATGTCCTTTAGATTCAGGTGTTCCTTCAGCAATTCCAAAAAGGCATCCTGCGGGAAATCGGCATTCAGTTTCTTCTTGTTCCGAGGGCAAACCTCCTGGCAGACATCGCAGCCGTGCAGCCGGGTGCCGATCATCGGTCTAAGTTCTTCCGGTATGACCGGATCAAAATTTGTCCCGCTTTTCCCGCGCCTCATCCAGTTATTATATCCGATGCAGCGCATGGGATCGACAAAGAATGGCTCTAACATGGCTTTTGTCGGGCAAGCGTCAATACACCGAGTGCAGCCCGGCGGGCATTTACTCATGGGCTGCGGCTCATCATATTCCAGTTCTCGGTCTACCAGAAAGCCATAGAGAATTACAAAGGAACCCACACCGTCCACATAGGCAAAATTGTTCTTGCCGAAGCTTGTGACACCGGCTTTTCGCGCGAACTGACGCAGAGGCAGATTATATTTGATCTGACATGCCTGCATACCTTTTTCTTTCAGAAAATCCTCAAAGAGCTGCAATCTTGCTCCGTGGATGGAATCGCTCCGGGGCACATAGCAGCGCGCAAGATAGGCTCTGCCTGCAAGGGCCGTAAGCTCCTCCGGAAAGTTTACATTTGCATAGTCATATGCTGCAACGATGATAGACTTGCACTCCGGCATTTCTACCTTGGGATCAGACGGAAAGGTTCTGTTATTCAGCCAAGGGGAATAATAATCCTCCCGATTAGTCATAACCTCATGAAAAAAAGGGATCTCTCCGGCATCCGTAATACCGACCTTGCAAAACCCGATATCAAGACCGTATTGCTTTATTTCCTGCGACAAACTCATTTTCATTTCACCTCTCCCGCCTCTTTGCATTCATTTTTTCAATTTTTAGCAATGTTTCAGTTAACTGCTTCATTTCTTCTTTGCCGATACACTCTTCCAAGTCATGCTGTGATGCCCTCCAGCCGGCAATGGCTTCCGATAACAGCTGATTGCCCTTTGGTGTGCAGCTAAGCTTTCTTGCGCGCTTTCCTTCTTCCTTTTCGTCGCAAACAAGACCCGCTGCGATGAGGTGCTGCAAATTCCGCACGAGAGTAGTCCGATCCAAACGTATCACCTTTGCAAGATCTGAAACGCTGCAAGGCTCTATCCACTGCAAATGCTTCAGCAGCGAATACTGATTAAGAGAAAGGTCATAGGGCCTCAGCGCATCGTCATAATATTCGGTCAAAGCGTGAGATGCTCTGCGCATATTCACACAATGACAGATGCTACTATTCATTTCAGGTTCAAGCATATCCGGCCTCCTTTTGCCCATGACAATTCTGCAATTTCTCTGGGATGTCATAAATTTTACTTATCGTGTATATACACTATAAGCCCTCTTTTACACTTTGTCAAGCTCTCAAAAGCAAGAACCCCACAGGAATTTTTGTCCGGACTTTTGTTCAGACAACAATAGATATTGATTTTCCACGATTTTAGTGATATATTCAGTTCTATATTCCAAAGTAAGCACAGGGAACTCGGAGGCGGAGATAATGAAAAATTCACAAAATAAGATCGGTCAAAAGAAGTCAATGCAAAAGAATATGCCGCAAATTTCATCGGAAAATCAACCCAAAATTACTCCGCAAAAGGCTGACACTCTGCTGCTTATCGTAGCTATTATCTGGGGCGGCGGCTTTATCGCAGGAAAGGTGGCGCTAGAAAGCGCGACTCCCCAGTGGATTCTGTTCATCCGCTTTGGTCTTGCGGCTCTGGTTATAGGATTGCTGTTTTCGAGGCAGATAAAAAATTCCGCAGCTTCCTGCATGAGATGGGGCTTTACCTTGGGCTTCATCCAGTTTGTCGCCCTGTTCATCCAGCTTTTCGCCTTGCAATATACCACCACAGCGAAGCAGTCATTTCTGGCGGCGACATATGTGCTTTTCACGCCATTTATCGCGCGGCTTCTCCTGCGAAAAAAAATTACCCGCTTCGACTATATAGCTTCGGTGCTTGCGCTGGCAGGGGTTGCGCTTCTCAGCCTGAGAGGGAGTCAAGAAATACAAATCGGTGACTTTATAACTCTCGGATTTTCTATCGCCTTTTCTGTGGAAATCGTTTTGATCGGAAAAGTCTCTCAGGATCACGAGATTATCCCCCTGACATTTTATCAGGTGCTTGGGACAGCGATCTTTGCAGGAGTGACGGTGCTGTTTACCGGACTGCCGGACAGCGGCGTCAGCACTCGCTCGGCGCTTGGGATGCTCTATCTGGGCGTTCTCAACACTGCGGTGGCATTTGGGCTGCAAAATTTCGCCCAAAGATACACCTCGGAGTCCCATGCGGCGCTTCTTCTCAGCCTGGAATCCGTATTCGGACTTTTATTTTCCGTGCTTTTTTATCACGAAATCATCACCGTGCAGATGGGACTTGGCTGCGCTCTGATATTCGCAAGCCTTCTTGTAAGCAATCACAGATAAAGACCGGATAAATAACTTCATTTTCCCCGAAAACTGTGGTAAAATATATTGTTAATAATTTTTCGGTGCGTATTTTTGCGCGAAAGTGAGAATAAGAGGACAGATAAAATGAAGGATTTTGATATTGCCTCGGTAAAATTTGAGGATGACAAGCTATTGATTCTAGACCAGACCCGTTTGCCGGGAGAAGAGGTTTACATGGAACTTGAGACAAAGGAAGATGTCTGGGATGCGATTTTTAAGCTGAAAGTAAGAGGCGCTCCTGCCATCGGAGTTGCCGCTGCATACGGGCTTTATGTTTCGACCCGTGATTTTCCGGGAACCAAGGTCAAGGAATTTCGCGAATATGTGAGAAAAACAAGCGATTATATAAACAGCGCAAGACCTACGGCGGTGAACCTTTCATGGGCGCTGAAACGCTGCGAGGATATGCTCGACAGATATATCAAGGCTTTCGACAATGCAGCCTGCGGTTTCATGTGCTCGTGCGATCACTGCGCCGGGGATCAGGTGGACGACGCAAAGCTGCTCCTTTTAGACGAGGCTAACAAAATCAAAAGAGAAGACGAGCAAGCCTGCCGCAAGATGGGCGAATACGGGCTTAGCCTGCTCAAACCTGGCATGGGAATCCTCACTCATTGCAACGCGGGAACCCTTGCAACGGCAAAATACGGAACCTGCCTTTCCCCGATTTATCTGGGGCAGGAGCAGGGCTATGATTTCAAGGTTTTCGCAGACGAGACAAGGCCGCTTCTTCAAGGTGCAAGGCTTACCTCATGGGAGCTTACAAAAGCCGGCGTTGACGTGACCCTTATCTGCGACAATATGGCATCCATCGTGATGAAAAACGGCTGGATAGACGCAGTGGTAGTGGGCTGCGACCGCATGGCGGCAAACGGCGACGGCGCAAACAAGATCGGAACAAGCGGGGTTGCCATTCTCGCAAAGGAATACGGAATCCCGTTCTATATGTATGTTCCTACCTCCACTATCGACATGGACACAAAGACCGGGCAGGACATCAAAATCGAGCTTAGAGACGGCGAGGAAATATACAAAATGTGGTACGCAAAGGACATGGCTCCCGCGGGAATCAAGACCTACAACCCGTCATTTGATGTGACAGACCACAAATATATCACGGCGGTCATCACCGAAAAGGGCATTGTAAAGCCGCCTTACGAGGAAAATTTGAAGAAACTGTTTGAGGAGACGAAATGAGCGAGAAAAATCAAATCAGCGAGAAAACCGGCGAGAATATCGGCGAGAAAAAAGGTTTTATCGATAGATATGCGAAAATACTGGTAATCGTAGCGGTCCTCTGCGGAGCCACATCAGGAAACTTTGGGGTGCTGATCTCGGCGCCTCCCACGGTAATCGGCTTCTGGCGACTCCTCATAGCGGTGCCGTTCTTTGCGATTCCGGTGCTTGCGGATGAGGGCAAGCGGCAGCAGCTTGCGAAAATTTCCGGGAAAAATCTGTTGCTGTGCTTTCTTTCCGG
>CAVKSD010000096.1:0-7375 GCA_963658905.1 Bacteroidaceae bacterium | reverse complement strand
GTTTTTTTTATATTATTTTCACACTTGACTTAATTATACGGCAGATTTTTAAAAATCTCAATATTTTTTTCGGCAGATTTTTGTTTTTCTCATAGATTCGCCGAATTTTCTCCATTAAAAAGGAGCATACTGCCTGATATGCTCCTTGATTCTTGTATCCAAAATTTCTTGTGAGATAATTTAATTGTGTGATTGATTTATGACATACCTCCACCAAGCGCAAATTCCCGAAACTCCCCGCAAAGTTCCTCTGCAAGGTAATCGTCGCTCATGCAGTGCATATCGGAAATCCCGTGGCTCATCAAATCGTAGGTGCAAGAAGCATAGAAAAAATTCAGTGCTTCTGCAAGGGTCAGTTCTGCCCGCTTCGCAAAATTCGCCACCACCCGCGCATATTTTTTCTGCAATAGAATCGGATTCGCATTCATATTTTTTCACTCCCCACGAATTTCAAACTTTTATCGATCAATGCCTGCGAGCGAAAGCAGTACTGCAAATTCGGCTGTTCATACCGCAGTCGTTTCAACGCTTCTTTCTTTTCAATCAAACCGTCAAAATAAAGTTCAATCGTATTAAACACCTTATCGTTTGCCACGCCGCCTGACACGAAATCAAACTCGCTCATATCCTTTCCGCTGCGACAGGCTACAATAAAATCAAGCCATTCTTCCGAGTATTTCTCGAAGTGAAGCACTTGAAATTGCGCAAGATTTTCCTGTGAAAATTCGTATCTGCTTATAATTCCCGCTTTTCCTTGGCGTAGAAACTTTCCGCACCAGTTTTTCGCTTGCTCGCGAAGCGGCGTTGCATAGAAGCCTCTCCCAAAATCGACCCGCGGCCTGGAGTGAACAATGTCCGGAGACTCTATCTCTAAGTACGAACCGTGATATATTATCATACCCGCACACCTCTTTCCTCCATAACTCCCAGAATATCATCGACAATGTACTCCTTATCCTGTGTATGCAAAGTCTCGTAGCAAGGAATGATGTAGTCATATAGAATATTGCTTGTTACCGTAAGAGCATAGAAAACTTTTTCGCCGCTTTCGCCAAGCCGCCCGGCAACATTTTCTATGCAAAAAATAGCAAATTCCAGTTCCCGTATATTTTTAATTTTTTCGCATCCGTTCTTTGCCATGCCGCCTCACCTTTGCGCCCTGCCGTATTTTCGTTCACATATCTTAAGGTCAATTCGCCTCGTTCTCATATGCTAATTGTATTATAGATTCGGGCAGAATGCAAGAGGGGGCAGTAATTATCGCAATTCCCGTACATATAAATCTCAAACCTTTTGAGGAGTTCCCTATTCAGGTTTGCATCGGTAGATTTTAAGAATCGCAATATTTTTCGGCAGATTTTTATTTTTATCATAGATTTGCCTAATTTTCTCCATCAAAAAGGAGCATACTGCCTGATATGCTCCTTGATTCTCGATTTTCGATTTTTACTTATCTACAGTCTTACGGTTTTTGAAAGCACCTTCGATACCGTGCCTGCCGCGATAAAATTCACCGCAGCCTCCACGCAGCCGTTTACGCCTATGAAAGCTACCAGGAACGGCCAAACCGCATCCGTCGGCAGATTCCAACCTGCCATGGTGGAGATAAATGTGCTGTTACTCCAAAAGAGCAGGATAATGCAAAGCATAAAGAACAGCGTGTTAAGAAGCGCTGTCGCAAGGGATGCGACAAAATACGGCGCGGTCTTCATCTTGCCGCTTTTTTTCATCGCCTTGAACAAAAGCCCCGAAAGCCAACCGCACAGGATCCTTGGAACTATGCAGGTTATCAGAGTTGCTACCGGGTTGATGCCAAGAAGCAGCACCCCGAAAGCCGAGGCTCCGAAGCACTGGATAAAACTTGTTACTCCGAAGATTCCGCCCAGGATCGCTCCCGCTGCAGGTCCTAAGATAATCGCTCCGATGGCAATCGGAAGGATCATAAAGGTAATTTCGATGGGACCTGCCTTGAGGTACCCCAGAGGTGTGTACGCGAAGATCAGCATAACCGCTACAAGTATGGCCATCTGTACCATCTTTTGCGTCCGCGTATTGATGTTTTTCATTTGTTTTTCCTTTCCGCTGTCGCCCCGCTGCTCGCGGGTGCAACGCTTACTTTAATTTATTTTTATGATACAGGATTTTTAGCCCCTCAAGGGTCAAATCCGGTTCATACTGTATTGGTGTTTCGCAAAGCGGCAGGATTATGTCCGCAAGCCCGCCTGTTGCGATAACGCGCAAATCGCCTGTTTGTAACTCCTTTTGTATCTTTGCGCAGAATCCGTCGATCATCAGGGCATGTCCGTTCAGAACGCCCGAATTCATTGACTCACGGCTGTTTTTTCCGATGAGCCTTTTCGGCATTGCGATGGAAACGTCCGGAAGCTCAGATGCCTGCATTGAGAGCGCGTCCAGGGACACTCTGACTCCCGGCGCGATGATAACTCCTGCAAGTGCGCTATTTTTGTCTATGACGGTCAATGTTGTTGCCGTCCCGAAATCTATGATTAAAAGCGAAGACTCGCCTTTTGACAGCGCCGAAACCGCATTCGCTACGATATCCGCGCCAAGCTCCGTCTGACTGTCTATCTTGATATTAAGGCCTGTCTTGATACCCGGCCCTACTTCAAGCGATTTTATTCCAAAAAGCCTGTCTATGGCGGAGGCAACCGCTAGGGTAAGCGGTGGCACCACCGACGCCACAATGCTGCCGTCTATGCTTTCGAGGCTAAAGGAATTAAGTTCAAAGATTCCCTTTAGCAGCACCGCATATTCGTCTGCGCTCTTGGCTCTGTCTGCTGAAATTTTGCTCCTCAGTTTGAGGCTGCCGTCTTTCGAAAAAACTCCTATATCTATGCTGGAATTTCCGATGTCAAGTGCAAGCAGCATGGCTTTTCCTCCTGTATTTTCTGTTTTATATATTTTTTGCTATATTTATCCTATGCTCTCGGACTATGCTCTTGGATGCGCCCTGTCATACACATCCTTGATTCTGTTTTTTACCACCGCAAGATATGCCTGTGTTGCGGAAATATCCTCGTGTCCCATAAGCTCTTGCAGGGATTTGACGTCTGCGCCGTTTTGGAGCATGTGTACCGCAAAGGAATTGCGGATTACCTGAGGGGTCAGACTTATCGGAAGTTCCGCCGCCTCGCCGTACTCTTTGAGCACCTTCCAAAGCCCCTGACGAGTTATGGGTTTTCCTGCGTAATTTACAAAGAGAATGTCCGTTTGGTTATTTTTCAGCAACGCCGGTCTTGATGTGAGAAAGTAATCTTCCAGCGCGCTTCGGCAAAGCTTGCCCATGGGGATTATCCTTGCCTTGCCGCTTTGGGGTGAGCATTTGACAAAACCCATGCGGAGATTTAAGTCTTCCTCTTTCATTTCAATCAGCTCGCCTGCGCGGATTCCGGTGGCGTAGAGCAGCTCAAGAATCGCTCTGTCCCGAATGCCTTTCATGGTATTGTCCGGCAGTTTCATAAGCCTGTCAATGTCCTCAACGCTTATATATTCGATCTCCTTTTTCTCCACCCGCGGAGATTTGATTCCCTCGGCGGGATTTTCTTCGATTCTGCCGATTTTTTGCAGATAGTGATAAAATGCCCGCAGAGACGCAAGTTTCCTGTTCAAAGTCGCCTTTGACATGTTTTGGCGTCTGAGTTCCATAAGGTATGCCAAAAGCTGGGTATTTGCCACTTCTTCAAGATTTTCCGTGCCTCTGCCCTTTACGAAGACCTCGAAATTGCGAATATCTCTGATATATGCTTTTTTCGTGTTTTCGGACATATTCTTTTCGTCTGAAAGATATTCTGCGTAATCCTGATAGTTCATTTGTCTGCGTCTCCTTGCCAAGTAAATGAATCACATCAAGTATAATACTTATCAAACCAAATTTCAACGAAAAAATGCGTGTTTTGTCGAATTATGTCAACCTTTTTGCGTATCAAAGTATCCTCGCGTCATATATTGTTTGTGAGGTCGCTGATTATGAGGATAAATTACAAGATTTTTGGAATATTTCTGTTTATCATTGCGGTGGGAATTTGCGCCGGCTCGTTTTTTGAAACAAGCATGGCTGGCAGCGAAAAATCCGGTTCTTTTGATGCCCTGAATACCTTTTTCGGCCGTTACGAAGAAAACGACGTTGAAAATTCAAGTCTTTTATCGAGTAGCCTTTTTTCGGCATTCTTCTCCTTTCTCCCAGCGCTGGGAATCGGATATGCTTCGGCTTTTTTGCCTTTTCTGCTTCCTCTTATTCCCTTATATATCTTCAGCTGCGGAGTGTCCGTGGGCTTTTCCGCCGCCGCGATTTTTGAGGCTTTCGGGCTTGATGGCGCGGCGTATGTTCTTACTTCACTGATGCCGACTCACTTGATTCGGCTTCCGGTTTTCTGTTTTCTCGGAATTATTTCTCTGCAAACCGGGTTTGAGACGGTGGTCTATATTTTTTCGCGACGAAAGAACTCAACTGCCCTGCGCAGCGCAAGAAAAGCCTTGCGAGCCGATATACGAAAATATTCTCTTTTTTACTTGGCCGGAAGCCTTTTGATTTTTATTTCCTGTCTTTTATAGGCGTTCCTGCTTCAAGCTTTCCCTCTTCAATGAGGTTCCTTACGGTCATAATCGCGATGATGGATTTTGCGTCCTGTATGTCCCCGTCCATCGCCATCTTGTAGAGCCTGTCTACATCATATTCTTCTATGTCGATGGCTTCGTTTTCGTCAAAATTCGTCTCGCCGGGGGTAAGTTCCGTGCAGAAGTAGAGGTACAGAATTTCTTCGGAATATCCGACGGAGGGGTAAAATTGCATGAGGAATTTTATGTTTTCTGCGGCGTAGCCGGTTTCCTCTTTTAGCTCACGCTTTGCCGCCGCCGCCGGTGATTCGCCGGGGTCGATTTTTCCTGCAGGAACTTCTAGCATCACTCTGCCTGCGGCTTTGCGGTACTGCCTGACCGTTACCAGCTTTCCCCCGTCTGTAAGTGCTGCCAAAACCGCGCCGCCGTTATGTTCAATGATTTCACGCTTTGAAGTTCCGTTCTGCACCGTAACCTCGTCCCGTCTCAGGTTTATTATGGCGCCTTCGTATATTCTTTCGCTTTTGATTGTTTTTTCTTCAAATGTCATGTTCCGTCTCCTTAGATTTTTCGTTTTCTTTGCTAATATTATCACATCACGCCTCAAAAGAAAAGAGCCCACGTTAGGGAGAGTATGTTCACCCTCCGCGGACTCCCGTTTTATCGAATTATGAAATTACCGAGGCTCGACGATAAGTTTTATGGCGGTTCTTTCTTCTCCCTCGATTTGGATGTCGGTAAACGCCGGCACGCACACGAGGTCAATTCCCCCCGGAGCTACAAATCCTCTGGCAATCGCCACGGATTTGATCGCCTGATTAAGTGCCCCGGCTCCGATTGCCTGCACCTCTGCGCCTCCCTTTTCTCTCAAAACACCTGCCAGCGCTCCTGCTACCGAATTCGGATTTGATTTGGCTGATACTTTTAAAATTTCCATTGCTTTTCCTCCTGTGAAAAATCTTTTATTGATGTAATACACATTGCCTTTACGGCTCTTTTCCCGATTATACCTTGTTTTTATTGCATTTTTGCAAAAATTTATCGACAAATTCTGACAACTTCCGCAAAAAAGCAAGTTTTTTCACATTTTTTTCACAGAAACACTTGCAATTTTCCATTTTTATGACTATAATAAGAGCGTGGTTATCCCCCCTGATAACCTCATAATCTCAAATCCAAAATACCCCTTTTGAACAAAGTAGACTGCTCCCCTGCAGTCTATTTTGTTATAACGCGTGATTCGCGGCTATGGCGGGTATAGAAAGAGGAGAATTTTAAATGCAAATATATGATTATACACATAAAACAGAATATTTTAATTCCAATATTTTGAATAAGTATCTTGGCGATATGCGCCTTGGGGTATTCGACATCGAAACTCTTGGGCTTTATCCGAAATATAACCCCATGGTTCTTGCGGGAGTCATGGGCGTTTCGCCTGACGGCGATTGCAGCCTTCGCCAGCTTTTTGCGGAAACCAGCAGACCCGATGAGGAACGTCTTTTGCTAAAAGCCCTTGAAGATGAGCTTTCGCAGTTCGACTGCATACTCACATATAACGGCAGATATTTCGATATTCCCTATGTCAAGGAGCGGGCGTCAAAGCTTGGACTTTGCGACTACCAGATTCATCCCTTCAATATCGACCTGCTTTTGTTTCTGCGCCATTACAGCGGGCTTCGGGAAGCCATAGGCAGCCTCAAGCAGAAAAACGTCGAACGCTACATGGGTCTTACGCCCTCACGCGATGACGAAATTTCCGGCGGCGACAGCGTTATGCTCTACAAGGAGTTTGAGAAATGCCCGGACGAAAACAGAAAAGCCGCTCTGCGTGAAAAAATTCTTCTTCACAACCATGACGACCTGCTTCAGCTTTATAAAATTTTGCCCGTGATTTTGCAGACTGATATACATAGGGCGATGAACAAGTTGGGGTTTCCTGTCAAGGGCGAGTGCGGCTGGGGGAATCTTCATGTAAAGTCAATCAAAGTCACCTCAGGCGGGCTTTCGGTAAGCGGAACATACTGCGGCGAGGGGCTCGCCTTTCGGTCTTTTGCCACCCACGAAATGCCATATAGCTGCGCTTTCGATACCGACCGCAGTTTCACCGTCGAGCTTCCCCTTCGCAGGTTGAAAGCTCAGCTGACAGATCCTATGGAAATAAACGAGCTTGTAAAGGCGCTGCTTGTCCGTTTCATGGTCGACAATCCAGTCAACGCTTAGCGATCTGTTTAGCTTGTTTAGCTACCTAAATTTGCTTATATGCGGTTTTATGGCAGGTTTACGCCGTTCTACCGGAAAAAAATCTGCCACACTGTCAGTGCTACCTGCAAAATGAAAATTATCGGTACGCCGACAGTGAACTTTTTGTGTTTCGTTTTGTGCCTAAAAACCTTTATTCCCAAAAGCGCGCCGATGGAACCGCCAATTGCTGCGAGGGCGATGAGCGTTGACTCTTTGATTCGCCACGCGCCTTTCTCTGCTTTGCGCTTATCGATTCCGAAAGCTAAAAATGTAATGATGTTGATTGCAATCAAATAGTAAAGAAAATATTTCATCATTCCCTCCGTTTTCCTCTTATATTTTACCGGAAATTGCGGATGATATCAATGAGGTGATGAAAAATGGAACCAACACTTGCAACCCTTGAGGGCATTGATCTCAATGCGATTGCGGAAGCTGAAGAAAAAATCAGCAAAGCTCACAAGGAAAAAATCGCTTTGGTGGCGTATGTGACACAGTAAAAAAGATGACTGAAAAGCCGCGCCCCTGCGCTTCGCGCATGGGGGCGGCTTTCATG
>CAVKSD010000095.1:0-7416 GCA_963658905.1 Bacteroidaceae bacterium | reverse complement strand
GGCGGCGTATGAACTGCCGCGTGCGCTCACGCCTTGGGTGTTCAAAAATCTGCTCCGGTGTGCCCTGCATTATCCGTACATATAACCTGGCAAATCCCCTTGCCACCGGATATTTGGATATTTTGTCTTAAATTTATAATACCCCCTCCGCCCATTCGTGTCAATACGATTCGCAAAGCTCTAAAATTACAGGAAGTTCTGGATTTATTTTAGATGTGCAAAAACGGACGGCACTCGCCATCCGTTTTCATGAATATTTTCATTTTTTCCTTAAATTTTGAGACGTATCTCGCGCGGCTCTTGTATCCATGGCAATGCCCCGGCATCTTACTCCTCGATAGTCAGTATGTCCACAAAACCGGTCACTTCAAAAATGTCCATGATTGTTTCGTTGACGTGTCTTACAACCATTTGTCCCTGCTTTGCCATCGTCTTCTGTGCGGCAAGGATAACGCGAAGTCCCGCGGACGACAGATATTCAAGATCTTCAAAATTGAGAGCCAAAAGCTCGCTGCCCTCGATAGATTCCTTGAGTGCCGCCTCAAGCTGAGGTGCAGTTGTCGTATCCAATCTTCCCGATACTTTGACTTCCAGTGTTTTGCCTTCGGCATTTTGTTCGATTGTCATATTTGTTACCTCCGATTTTCTATGCGATTTTTATTTATACGAAAATTTATATTGCACGGGTTAGTCGCCTGTCGAAACCCTCTGGCGCTTTACAAGCTCGGCAAAGAATCCCTTCGCCTCAATAAGCTCATCGTACTTTCCGTCCTCGATAATTTTTCCTCCGTCAAGAACGATAATACGGTCGCACTGCTTTATTGTGGAAAGACGGTGCGCAACGACAATTCTTGTGCATTTAAGCTCAGCCAGCGCGTCGGAAACCTTCTTCTGCGTAATATTGTCGAGGGCACTGGTCGCCTCGTCGAAAATAAGTACCTTTGGTTTCGGCGCAATGGCACGGGCTATCATAATTCTTTGCTTCTGTCCGCCGGAGATGCCGCCGGTTCCCTCAGAGATCATGGTATGCATACCCATCGGCATTGCTCTTATATCGTCGGCGATTCCCGAAACTTCCGCCGCCTCCCATGCCTCATCCAGCGTAAGCTGCGGAGCGGATATGACAATATTGGAATATATATCGCCTTGGAAGAGCTTTCCGTCCTGAGTCACGACGCCGAGCTTTTTGCGCAGCGATTGCAAATCGAGGCTCGAAATATCCTTGCCGTCGTAGTAAATGGCGCCTTTCTGAGGCTTTTCAAATCCCAGAAGAAGACGGATGAGCGTTGACTTTCCGCAGCCGGTCCTTCCGACGATCGCCACATATTGACCTGCCTTGATCTTCAGCGAGAGATTGCTGAAAATTGCCGGTTCGTTTTCTTTGTATCTAAATGAAACACCGTTGATTTCGATGTTGCCCGAAACCTTATCCACAGGAGCCAGCACCTCTGCTGCCTCAGGAGTAGCTTCCATAATCGGCTTTGCCATCTCAATAACAGGTTTGATCTGTGCAAAGATCGTTGCAACCCCGGCAAGGGACAAAAATGCGCCGGAAACCATTCCGTATGCGGTATTAAACGCATAATAATCGGCAACGGAGACTCCGCTTTTGACCGACATATAATACATTACTATCGTTCCCACAGAGGAGATAGTCAGCGAAAGCACGCTGTTTAGCTTGAGTATTGCCGGCGGATTGTAAGTAAGCTGCGCACCCTTTGCAAAAAGATTTCCCCACTTGGAAAACGCCCGCTTTTCTGCTCCGGACAGTTTGATCTTCTGGATACCTGCTACCAGAGAATAGCTGAGTCCCGAATCCTTTGTGCCAATCTCCATCTGACGCTTTGATACGCCCATCTGAACGAATGTGGTGAGCAAAGACAGAAGAACTGTCGCAAGTATAATGAGCAGTGCCGGAGCAACCAGCGTCGGTGCAAATGCAAAAATCTGTGCGATATAAATAAGCGAAAAAATCGATGTAAGACCTGTCACAAGCGTCGTGCCCATTATCATCTGGCAAAGCGAGCCGATATACATCGACCTGCCGGTAAGTTCACCTGCGCTATAATCCTTGAAAAAGCTCGTCGGCAGCGACAGCACTCTCATCATTGTCGCAGACTGCACTGCCATCGATACCTTTGTCGTTACCCGCGCACTGAGCAGTGATTTTACCACGCCGAAAAGCGTTGTGCTGATCGAAACGCAGATCGTAAATATCGCAATTGACACGAGCAGCCTTATGCTACTTGATTCGATTACGGTTGAAAATAGAATCTGATTCAGCTTCGGAGTGATCAGTCCGATAAGTGAGACTATGAGCGTCGAGGCTACCACAAGGATGTCGTCAGAGAGGCTGAACGCACTGAAAGCGTAACTCATAAGCGAGGCAATATTCAGCTTTTTGTTCGGAAGCGGATTGTAAAAGGTAGTCGCTTCACTTTCAAAGAGCTCCCAGGTCGTTTTGTTCAGCTTTTTCTTTTTGCCGTCGGTGTCATAGAAGTAATAGCCGCCGATTGTTCCGGGAAGAAGCGTAGCAACCCCGCCCTCCTTTTTCTTTGCAAGCATGACGCCGATTGCATCCTTGTACCAATCCTTGTCAAGCTCTACCGTCCTGTACATTATTCCGTAAGGACGCAACGCATAGTCAAGCTGTCCTTCAAGATCGGTAATTTTTTCCGGCATCTCGCACGGGCGCTTCCCGAAAAAGCCCAGTATCTGATTTATGGCATCCAGGGAACGCAGGCGCTCGTCCGAAACCGAGGCGGATATCCGTTTGCCCGTAACCGAGCCGCTAATTTGTTCAAGCGCATCGGAAATGACGGCATCATCATTTAATTTTCTTTCCTTTAGTTGTTCTCCAAATAAACTCATGATGCACCTCCCTAATCGCTTGTTACGAGCTTCGTATAAAGACCGCCTTTTGCATAAAGCTCATCGTGAGTTCCACGTTCAACAACCTTGCCGTGCTCAAGGACGATTATTTCGTCACAATCACGTATGGTCGAAAGACGGTGCGCCACAACGATAGTAGTAATTCCGCGATCCCTTATTGATTTTACGACGTCATATTCGGTCTTCGCATCGAGCGCGCTTGTCGCTTCGTCCATGATGATTATGGTAGGATCCTGCGCAAGAACTCTTGCGATTTCCAGACGCTGACGCTGGCCGCCGGATAAGTCCCGGCCGCCTTCAATAAGCTTGCCCTGATATCCTCCCTCACGACTCATAATATCATCGTGAATCTGAGCATCACGGGCGGCGAGGATAACCTCAAAGTCTTCGATGGAGTTATCCCACATCTTTATATTGTTTGAGATGGTATCTGCGAACAGAATGATATCCTGATCCACAACCGCAAGGGAACCGGTAAACACATTGCGCCCGATTTCCTGCGCGGTCTTTCCGTCGAACAGTATCTCTCCGCTCCATGGCTGATATAGTCCCGAAATAAGCTTTGAAAGTGTTGACTTGCCGCATCCGGAAGAACCGACAAAAGCCACGCTCTTTCCCGGTGCCAACTCCAGATTGAAATCCTCGATCAGCGGTGCTTCCAACTTGGAATATCCGAATGTAACATTCTTCATGATGACATTTCCCGAAAGCTTGGCGTCGCTTTGGTCGCCTTCTTCTCCGGCACTGTAAATGCTGTCCTCGGGATATGCCATAACGTCTTCTATACGCTCCATCTCGCTGCGCATTTCCTGAATCGTCTGTCCTGCGCCGATAAGATTGAGGGCAGGAGCGGTAAATGAACCGAGAAAGCCCTGAAATGCAGTTATCATACCAACGGTAAAATTGCCGGTCATGGCAAAATATACGCCGAACATCAAAACTGCCGAATTGCAGAGCAAGGAAACGATGGATGGAATAATTCCAAGATATTGGTTTATCTTTTGATATTTTTCTTCTGCGGCATTTACATTTGCCTGATAGCCCGCCCATCTCTGGAAGAATCCTTTTTCTGCGCCGCTTGCTTTTATGGTTTCTATCATTTCAATGCCGGCTACGGTTGCGCCGGAAAGAAGCCCGCGGTCACGCATCTGGACTCTGGTTATATTCACGCGCTTTGCCGATATGAATCTCGATACGAGTAGGTTAACAAAAATCGACACAACGCCGATGAGTGTCAAGAACCAGCTGTATCTAATCATTACCACAAGATAGAATACCATCATTGCGGTATCCAAAAGAAGCGGAGCAAAGGTGTTCACAAGAGTATTTGCAATGGAAGCGTTGGATTCCTGTCTGCTCGTTATGTCGCCTGCCATTCTCTGTGAGAAGAACGTCATAGGCAAATGCAGAACATGCCAAAAGTAGGTCGCGTTTCCCACAGCGGCGAACTTGCCATTTATTTTTAGCGAATATACAGTACGAAGCCACTCGCAAGCTATACGGATAAAGGTAAATGCCGATATGCCTATTATAAACGGCATGAGCCATTCGGGATTCTGCCCCGTCAGCAACCGGTCCATAAAGATACGATCGAATGCCGGAGAGATTATTCCGAAAAGGGAAGCGATTACGCCCGTAAGCATGGTAAAGGCAACCTGCGCGCCTGCACCCTTTAGCCTGTTTGCCGCAAATTTCAACACTGATTTTTTCTTTCCGCCCGGCTCAAATTCCTCGCTTGGTTCAAACATCAAACAAATGCCGGAAAATGAGCTGTCGAAAGTCTCCATAGAAACGGCATATGTACCCTTTGCCGGATCGTTCAGAACAGCTTTGTTTCCGCGGAATCCGTCAAGCACCACAAAGTGGTTGAAATTCCAGTGAATTATACATGGGAATTTGCCCTCTTTTTTCAGCGCCTCCGGTTCAAAACGATATCCCTTGGCGACAAGTCCGTAAGACCTTGCCGTGCGAAGGATATTTTTTGCCTTGGAGCCGTCGCGGGAGACGCCGCAGTCCGATCTGATCTGCTCCAAAGGAACCCATTTTTCGTAGTATGCAAGCACCATTGTAAGGCAGGCAGCACCGCATTCGAGGGCTTCCATCTGCATAACAACGGGGACTTTTGCAACGCCGCGCTGAAGCGGCTTCTTTATTTGCTTTGATTTTTCCATGTCGCACCTCAATTAAGAACAAAAGACATAGGTGAGATGCTTTCGATAACTATTTTTGCGCTGTACGTACCGGCGGCAACCGACTCGTCTTGCGGTTTGGCCGAGATTTCGTAAACCCAGTCCTTATCAGAAACTCCGCCGAGATATTTTGCTCGTTCGCTGCCCGCAAGAGCATCGCAGTCCTTTACTTGAACAGCCTCCGTAGAAACAGCGTCGATAAGACAAGCATTCTCGCCGATTTTCACTTCCTGACCGACTTCGACGGAGGAGATATCCTCCGAGCCTGTCATATAGCAAAGAACCTTGCTTCCGTCTGATATGGCAACGGCATCGATGGTCGTTTCGATTTTACCCAAAGCGCCCCATACACAGACTCCGATAAGAAGAATGATGATTGCAATAAGCGTTACCCAAATTCCGGGGTTTGTCACCCTGATATATTCGTTCAGTTGTTCGGGAGATGAAACCTTTTTTATGGCGTTCTCGCGAAACAGTTCATTTTTCACCGCTTGTATACCTCGCTCTCTAAATTTATACTAATCTTTCCTATAATACCATAAAGGCTACTGTTTATCAAGAACAGCACCTCAAAAGTAAGCCCAAAGCATCTTATTCTTCAATAACCGACAGATTTTCCCATCCGCTAAGCATGTTTACGATTTTCTCATAATATCCGTTCTCGTAGAAGAAGCATTTCGACGGATCGGCTGCCATCTTGTCACCCGAAAGGGCAAGTGCGATCGCTCGGCACCCGCCGCAGCAATATTCAAAATATTTGCATTTGCCGCATTTGGTATTTACTTTTCTCAGAGTGCCCACCGTCGTGCAGACCTCGTCTATGTATCTTCCGCCGGAAAGAAGTTCTTTCAGGCTACCTGTTTTGAGATTCCCCAAAATGTCACCGTGCTGCTCATAGTAACCCGACATCTGATGACATGGGAAAACATTTCCGTTTGCCGCTACAGCTATCATTCCCCGGTTTCCTTTGCATACCGGTATGTTTTCAGAATACTTGCCTTTCGAATATCCCACCGCCGCCAGCAAGAAGCATCTGGTTTTCGGGATCAGCGTGCCTACCTGCCATGCATCTATCTCCATCTCATGTTCTTCGTGGGAATATTCGCGCCAAAGCTCAAGCATTGCATCCCAATACTCTTTGAAGGTCAGTGTCGAACCGTTTGCGTTCTGTTCCCAGCGCGGTGCTTCAGTTGTTCTTATCACGCGGGTTTCCATTACGCCCATTTTGTCGAGCATCCGGACTGTGTCAAGCATAGCACCGACATTTTTTCGGTGAACATTTGTCTGCGCCTTAACAGGAAATCCGTTTTCAATGCACAGTCTCATTGCTCGCAATGCGTCCTCTTCTGCGCCTTTTCGGTTTCTCAGCCAATCATGCCAGCCTATACCGTCAAATGAGATTTTCATAAGCGGCACGCAGCCGATGCTTTTCATTCTATCAAGAGATGCCTGAGTTATGAAGTGTCCGTTTGTATTGAGCTCATCCACATGCATATCGCGATTATAGATGCCCTCGATGATCTCAAAGAAATTTTTATGAAGCATAGGCTCGCCGCCGGTTATCGTAAAGCCGTTTATACCGCAGTCTCTGGCCTGATTGAGCAGTCTGTTTGCCTCCTCAAGGGACCATTCGCTCTGAAGCGGAGCGTTGTCTGATGCGTTAAAGCAGTGCAGGCAGTTATAGTTGCATTTTCCCGTAATCATCCAGTTCATGGCAGGGAAATAGCGGTTATCGTATGTCTTGTCCTGCCAGTCGTCAAGGGCGTATTCTCCCTTTTGGCAGGGTATCGCAAATCCCGACCTGACGAGATTTTTCAAAAGGTCTGACTCTTCTATGTCATGCTCGCCGTCGCATAGCTTCAGCAGCTCATATTCTTCTTTTTTGAGCCGCTGCGCGTACCTGCTTCCTTTTAGATAAAAAGCGTAAGGAGAACGCACCCATGAACGCAGGGCTATTCTTTTATTCAATATGCAATACATTTAAGCTCCGATTTTTTTAGGTTTTTCGCCGCATAAGGTTTTCTCCCTATGCGGCGCGTAATTGTTACGAATCAGTTACAATCTCACTACCGCAGATGGGTGAGCCTCAGGCTCCCGGCTCAGCACTTCAATATCAAGTTCATCATCCGGTGTCTGAAATGGCAGAGGTTGTGGGTCCCTGCACTGATTGGATCCGCCGGCTACACTGTCAAGCTCGTCGTCTGAAAGCTCGCCCACCGGTGGCTGCAATTTGGCGAAGTATTCTCTTGCCTGTTCCTCGGTCAACGCAATATTATTTTTTTTTGCAAGCATGAGCAGTTCTTCCACGTTCGATGCCTGCTGTGCCTTTATCATG
>CAVKSD010000094.1:0-7448 GCA_963658905.1 Bacteroidaceae bacterium | reverse complement strand
CACGAGGTGCATGCTATTGACAAATTGCACATAAAATAGTATCATATAAAAAGGATATAAAAAGGAGGTGTGAATATGGCACAGGCAACTTTTAGCGTTCGGATGGACGAAGCACTAAAAAGACAATTTGACGGGTTGTGCGCCGATTTCGGCATGAATGCGTCTACCGCAATCAATGTCTTTGCGAGGGCGGTTGTAAAGCAACGCAAAATCCCTTTTGAGATTGCTGCTTCGGAGCAAAATATTACCAGAGAAAATGCAATGCAGGCGTTTATGGAACTTAGGAACCAAGCTGTAAAGAACTTCCCGCAAGGCATGGCAGCAAGTGAAATTGACGAGGAAATACGCAGGGCAAGATACGGCGAGGAGGAAGCAAAGTGAAGTATTATGTGGTCATTGACACTAATGTAATTGTTTCTGCGCTGATTTCCAACAATCCGGAAGCTGCTACAGTACAGCTCGTTGCAAGAATGATTAGCGGCGAAATCACACCTGTTTATAGCGATTACATTATGAAGGAATATCGCGAGGTGCTTCACCGTAAAAAGTTTAAATTTGAACCACAGTTGATAGATACCCTTTTGTCGGCAGTTGAGAAATTCGGAATTTTTGTTACGCCGTCAGGCACAGATGTTATACTTCCGGATATGAAAGATGTACCTTTCTATGAGGTTGTTATCGAAAAGCGAGAAGATAATGCGTACCTTGTGACCGGAAATTTAAAGCATTTTCCGCTTGAAACATTCATCGTTACCGCGCGCCAAATGCTGAACATTTTAGATGAGAAGTAAAACAGTTTGGTTGTAGTGCGGCGCTATATGATGCAAACTGACTATCGTTCGAAATAATTGCTTATTAAACGCGAAGACTCATCGGGAAACCGGTGGGTTTTCGTGTAAAGAGAAGAAGCTTACTTGATAATACAGATTTTATCTGCTATACTTAAATCAAAGAACGAGACTCTTAGTACAGTACTAATTTCAATGGAGGAGTATACATGATTATTTGTCATGGAAGCACAGTGCCGGTAGCAAAACCGGAGATTCGCACAGGAGAAACATTCTTGGACTTTGGTAGAGGATTTTATACGACTACATCTGAATATCAAGCAGAGCGTTGGGCAAGAATCAAAATGAGAAGAGAGGGCAAAGATATAGGATATGTTTCTGTGTACGAGTTTGAATATGATGCGGCACAGAAAGAATCTGCAATCTATAGGTTTTCTCAAGCAGATATGGAATGGCTTCAGTTTGTTGTCGGAAATCGCCGTGGCATGATGGACGAACAGTGCCTTAATGAATATGATATGCATATTGGACCTGTGGCAGATGACAATGTGTACCGCACTATTAGACTTTTCGAAACCGGTGTTTTGGAGGCTGAGGAGACATTGAAAAGATTAAAGACGGAAGTGCTGCAAGATCAATGGACTTTCCACACAGAGAGGGCGCTTTCTTTCATCAAATTCATTGAATCAAAGAAAATTACAGCGGAGGTGTAGCGCATGGGACAGGAACAATTTCTTGCGATTATACCTTTTATCAGTGCTGACCTTGTTGAGAAGATTGCTCAGAAAGAAGGAATTTCTGAGGATAAGGCACTATCAAAGCTTTATAAATCTAAACTGTATTCTATTTTGGAAAGGGAAGAAACGAAGCTGTGGCAATATAGCACGGAAATGCTGTATTCGCTTTTTATGCAGGAAGAAAGAACGGGAAATATTGAATTTCCGGATGTGTAGAATTGCACAAGAGCATATATGGAGGCGAGACTTATGAGTAAAAAAACTGAGTTTACGGTTTTTTGCCTTGAAAATTACAAGGTATATAAATCATTGACAGGCAAACAGACCGCAGAACTATTCGAACGCTATGGGGTATTCGATTATCTAAATGAGTTCTACGACGTTCTTCATACAACAGGCTACCAGCATATCAATCGGGATATCGACAAATATTTAGGCATGAGAAACCCTGCATATATTGCATGATATAGCTTGCGGAAGCAAAAAGCTGAAAGCCCTGTTACTGACGACGAATTGACGACACCGCTCATAGTTCGGATAATTGACAGTTCAATAAAATGACGAACAGACAAAGCTCGTAGCAAAACGCTCCGGGCTTTTTTTCTGTGTGCCGGGCATGGCACAGTTCTAACGGGTGAAAGTCCCGTCACGGGTAGTTACCGCCAAGTGTAGTCAGCCACAAGCCGGAAGCAGCAATGCCATGGGGGAGGAAGTGGAGTAGCAAAGCCGACGAGCCTACGAACAGAAACCGGATACAAGGCTAAATGGTGGGTAAGGTTGCAGAACAAACCGAAGCCCAAAAGGTAAAGGAAAACCAATTGCAAATCGCTGTAAGCAAGGTCGAAACAATCCGAAATCGAGGATATGCCCAACAAGCAGAAACGTAGGGCTCTTCTCAAATCCGTCAAGATACTTCCCGACCGTTCTTCTGTCCACACCGAGTCTTCGGGCAATCTCTGATTTGTTTGGTTTTAGGTTGTTATCATCCATAAATGCTTTTAACTTTCTTAAATCTGTCAAATGGTTAATGTTTAAGTTTACTGGTGTCTGAATGTTGATTAACACTGGCAATACCTCCGGAATGTAATACCAGTATTATACTCTGTCAACTGTACATTTTTATTTGATAATTTTTGTGCCTCTTTATTTTAGCATTTACATACAGTTCCTGTGTCATGCACCAACAGGTATTGAAAGATTCTCTGCCGCACCGGATTCATTACTGCTTCTGCCATTTCCATTTTTTACTACTCCTTAAACATTATCTGTTTAGATTATATTCTCGTTTTTGAGATTGTCAATGCCAGTGCCAGAGCATATTCAAGCCGCGCCTGCCGTTCAAATTCGTAAAATTTTATCCTCCAATGTTTCCATGCAGCTGTCATTAAACACGCCTTTGACCTTGCTTGAAAAAGATTTTCCGAGACAAAATGGCGCGGATATTGAAAACAGTGGCAAGAAGTAATATACTAATAAATAATATCGGTTACCACTTCCTCCGCACGGCTACAGATGCTATCCATGCGGCACACCCATTCCATTTGGTCTGCTCCATCCGGCATTTTGGAAGCGGATGATGAAGTTTTGCTACCGGATAGATATGAGGAAGCGACGAAAAAACGATAGGTTACAGGGAATCAGAATGGCAATAAAAGCACGGAAAAATATATTATTATATAAAGAAAGCAGTAACTTAGATAAGAAAGCTTACGAAAGAGGATAAGGAAAATGACGAAAAGCGTTGAAAACATTGAAAACAGACTCAAAGATATCGTTGATAAAAAAGGACCATCATATCTGACGGAAGAACCGTTTGAGGTTTACAGAGAATTGCTTGACTCGGTCGATGCGGATAAGAAAACGGTAGATGCGGTTTTGCATTTCTTGGTAAGCGGGTTACCTGAACGCGCCTTTGCTCCGGATGCTGATCCGGTACTATTTTCGGGATTGATACAAGAAGAATGCAGTTTCAACAAGAAGATGTCTGATAGGCTTGCAACAATATTTCTTTCGCTTTATTCGAAGAAAAACGAAAAGGAATGGGAAGAGAGAAAGTTTGAAGGTTTGAGGCAGTTTCTGAAAGAAAATTTTACGTGCACATGGAATGGCTTTTCAATCTGGGATGAAGGCAATGGGACAATCGATTGCTATTATAAAGCAGAGATCGTTTTATCACCTACCGAAATGATAGCGGCAGACAAAGAACTGACCGCCCTATTGAAAAAGAATCCTTTTTTGGAAAAAGAAATAATCCAAGAGCTTTTTGCAGGGCGTCTCAGTGAATATCTTGACGACCAGTTTGAAGAATACTGCACAGCGGATGATTACTATCAGCCGGTGGTAGAGGATTTCGGAATCAATATGAACTACGATTTGCCCAAATGGTGCAGCGAAAACGGGTTTGAGGTAGTATCCTGTGACGGAGATGGTGGCGACGATGGATATGAACCAAAATTCAGAAACGGGTGGTATTAAAACAAAGCAGGGGCGTTTACTGCTACGAATTCGGATAAGCAATATATCAGACTCCCCAATTTCAAAGAGAACCATATAAAATAAAATCTTTCTAACTTGCACGGGATTGTCCATGACATAGTAGTCGAAGGTACAGATAAAGATGACATAGCTTGGTTTAAGCCTGTTGTAGGACTATGACAAATATATAGAGTACGTAAAAGTGAAGAATGCAAGATTACTAAAATACTGGAAAAGTGGAAGTTGGCTTATATATAGGAAAAGACATGGAGCGCGAATAGTTGAATTTTGGACCGATTCGATATTAATACGATACCGTTGCAAAATGTGGTGCAAAGGAATGTACGGTCTTTTTGCGGCTCCGGACAATGTGACTTATTTTAACAATAAGTAAAGTTTTGTAATTTGCACCGGGACAGGCTGTGTGGTAAAATGAAAAAAAGAAAGAAATGGAGGATATGACAATGTTTGAGATGAAAATTGTATGCCAGTTCGCATATCGCGACAGAACAATGATTTTCGGAGAGCCTAAATTTGACACCTTTCCGAAAAGCGTAGAGATTGAGGGGAAACGCTACCCTATCCTGAGAACGGGTATTGAGGAGACGCACACGATTTATCTTTTGGAAATCGAAGGAACCGACGAGTATTTAATCGGCAAAATAGCAAGAGATTGAATCGATAAGAAACCCGTAACAATCTATCCCCCAAAAAATTCAAAAAATGAGTGTCACAGGCGGTGGTGCAGTGGCACTCGTTTTTTATCTCAACAAAAGCAAATACTTATTGCACTAACCATTATTGATACCGACAAGGGCAGGAAAACTGTATTGTTAACTTTTAAATAACCGCAAGGAATACCTCAACCCAAAAAATATGAATTGTACTTTCATTCCGCCTTTAGATACAATAAAATTATAAAACTGGAACAACAGAAAGAAGGAGAGAAAGATCATGGCAAAGATTAAATTCGGAGTCTGCGAGTTCAGCTTTCCGTACTGGGGACCGATGGCAATCAAGATGGCACACGAAGCCGGTTACAGCGGGATGCAGCTTGCCGATGGCGGCGGCTCGCAATACGCTTATCCGCTTAACAACAAATGGGTTCAGGACAGCTATCTGGAAAACGCGGCAAAATACGATATCACGCTTCAATCAATCCATTTGTACACATTGGTTCGTCAGGGTTTCATCAGAAGCAGCCTCAAGACGGCAGACGGAAAAGAGGGCATGGAAAGCATCCGCAATGGCATCATCGCCGCTTCGGAAATGAAGATTCCTACCGTTATGATTGAGGGTATGCGTATGTACGGCGCGGCTCAGCACAGACACGTTTATGAGATGTACAAATATGCGGTGGAAGTTGCGGAGGAATACGGCGTGCAGATTGCGATGGAAACAGACATCACGATGGAAGAACATTTCAAGTTTTTGGATGAATTTGACGGCAAGCTGAAGCTTTGCTTTGACACCCATAATCCTGTAATGTACGGAACGGGTTACCCGCCTGACATGATCAGAGCCTTGGGCAAGGACAGAATCGACCACTTCCACATGAAGGAATCCCAGCCGGATTCTGAGGGATTCATAACAAAAGAAACCGCGCCTATCGTTTTGCTTGGACAGGGCGGCACATATTTCAATGAATCCGTACAGGCAATCAAGGACATAGGCTACGAAGGCTGGATTATTTCAGAAACTTTCTATACTCGTCCTAATTTGAATGTAAACGGCGACGACTACATTTCGGCGGCAAGAAAAGACGTTGAAACGCTGAAAGCAGCATTTGCGGACTATCAGGAGTAAAAACGGAGGTGGTGCATGATTTACCTTGAATCAAAGAGCCGGAATCCGTATTTTAACCTCGCCCTTGAGGAATATGTTTTTGAAAAGCTCGACCAAAGCGAAGAATATTTCATGCTCTGGCAAAACGACAATACCATTGTGGTAGGCAAGTACCAAAACACGGCGCAGGAAATCAACCAGGCATTTGTGGACGAAAATCACATTCGTGTGGCACGCAGACTTTCCGGCGGCGGCGCGGTATACCACGACAGGGGCAATCTGAATTTTACGTTTATAGTAAGCGAAAAAGACCATGGATTGCAGTTTTCCCAGTTTATACAGCCGGTTATTAGAGCGCTTGCAAAGTTGGGCATACACGCGGAATTTACCGGCAGAAACGATATTACCATCGACGGGAAAAAGATTTCCGGAAATTCCCAGTATGTGAAGCGTGGCAGAATCATGCATCATGGCTGCATCCTCGTGGATAGCAACCTGACAAATGTGTCGGAAGCGCTGCGCCCAAAGGAAGCAAAGTTCGAATCAAAGAGCGCAAAATCCGTGGCAGCTCGTGTGACTACGATCAATGCCTGTAGTCCGAATGAAATTACTGTCGATGTCTTTAAAAAAATATTGGCTGAGGAGGTTTTGCAGGGCGGCGCAAGTGAATACCTGCTTTCCGAGGCGGAGATAGAGCAAATCGAAAAGCTTGCCGATGAAAAATATCGCAAATGGGAATGGAATTACGGAAAATCCGGCAATTACAATTACGAAAAGACTCAGCGATATGATTTCGGAACGGTTGAGATTTACGCAACCGTGCGAGAGGGAATTTTGCAGGAGATAAAAATCCACGGAGATTTCTTCGGAAACGGTGAAATTTCGGATTTGGAGGTTGCTTTGCAGGGCGAAGCTTTGGACGAGAACTTTGCGAAGAGAATCGCAGAGAAAATCGACGTTGACCATTACATCAAGGGCATGACCGCAAAACAACTTCAGATGCAGCTTAGATAAAGCTATGACAAAGCGATTGCAGAGCGCAAAAGAAAAGAGGCAAACATAAATATGAAAAAAGTTAAACCGGAACTTGTATTTCAGGTGGGTTGCATCGTGGAAGATGTGGAAAAGACCGTTGAGAACCTGAAAAAATACTTTGAGATAGAGGAATCGTCCATCGTATTTAAGAACACGAAGCTCCGCGCTCAAGAGGGAACGGAAATACAGAATTATTACAACGGAAAGCCATGTGAGTTTTATATAAAGACCGCAAGGCTCAGCTTCGGCGGAATCGACCTGGAATATATTGAACCTCTCAACAAAGAGGGCGGCGACCCATATTCCGATTGGCTGAAAGAACACGGGCAGGGATTGCACCATATTAACCTGAAAGTTGACGATCGCCCAAGCATCGACGCCGAAATGCAGGAACAGTATAGACCTCAGCATATCTATACGGAAATTGCGGGATTGGGATTGGAAACATACGACTTCAGGGATTTGTTCGGCTTCATTTGTGAGCTGGGCGACATGGTAGTGGGGCCAATGGCTGAAAGTTATAACAAAGCACATGAAAAAAAATAAAATATAGAAATAAAAGAAATGAAAGGAGAGTTTTTCATGGGAAGATTAGAGAATAAAGTTGCGATTGTGACCGGGGGAGCAA
>CAVKSD010000093.1:0-7489 GCA_963658905.1 Bacteroidaceae bacterium | reverse complement strand
TGTAAAACAAGGATAACATAACAAGGGACAAAAAGCAAGGGATATAATGGGATTCATAGGCAAGAAAATTTCGACAAAATTCGACAAAAGCATTTTTAAAGATTCTCCAATACATGAAAACCGAGGGCTACAATCGTAACCCTCGGCTTTTGAATGATCTATTCTGCTACTTCGTCGCCTGCGTCCGCCGAGGAATCTGCGGCAGTATCTTCTTCCATGTCCTCCTCATCATCCACCGCTGCGGCAAGTTCCTCTGCGCTACACTCAAAGTAGTCCAGATATTCGCCGGTCACAAGATACACAGAATAATCGTCTGCGCGGCGGGCGTAGTATTCTCCGGTGACCTCGTTCAAATCTCCAGTCAAGATTTCAACGGTTTCGCCATCCGCCGTTTTAAACGAAATCCGGCTGTCCGGCTCGTCAAGCCCGTACTGTGAGTAGTCCGTCACCCCCGTGAGTTTCCGGCTCGCGGCGATATTTGAGATGGCATAAGCCATTTCGTTTACCGTATCCTGTTCAAGGGCAAAATCCTTGTTGCCGGTCCAGGTCCAGTTGCCATCATCGTCCTTTTCCAGTATGTATTCTGTCTCATCGTAGCTCCAGGTGAGCTTTGAAACATCATCAGATGATACCGAAACAAAGCTTACCGTCTCGCTGCTTTCTGCTTCCTCCGCATCCGTGGAGACCTTTACCGCCAGCGCGTAGCCGCCTACAGCAAGGAGCAGGCAGCCGGTGAGAATCGTAAACTTTACCGGCCGGCTGAGTTTTCTTTTAGCTTTATCCATGGATTTTCCTCCTTCTCGCCCAAACATAGATTCCGGCCGCGATAAATCCGATCGGAATGATTCCAACCACAACGCTCGTCCAGCGGCTCGTCTGTGCAGATGTCAGAGACAGGTATTCGCTGGTTACGGTCTTTGCGCGAATGGAAACGGAATCCTCGATTTCGCACATCCAGCCTATGGAGTTAAGGATAAGATCCGTATTTGCACCGGAAACTGCCGTGTCAATGCTGTCTTCGGCGATGGTGCTGCTTCCGAACCAGACTACCTTGCTACCATCAGCAGAGGATTCAGCCGCCGCCGCAAGAGCAAAGCCGCCCTCGCCTGCATCTATATCGCCGTCTTCCTTCTCGGCTTTCGTAGCGCTTATGCCATCAAGCTTTGAATAAGCGCTGCTTGTGGTGGAAAGAAGCGCAGTGGTTTCAACATCGGAGGCAGAATTGATCTCAAGCCCCTGTGCTACCGGAATGAGTATATAGTAGCCGCCCTCCGCAATCGGGTCGGTGATTTCGTGGCTCTCAATCTCAGGCAGCAGGTAATTCGGGTAGTTGCCCATGAAATAGCTATTGTCATCCTCCACAACCATGCCCTCCACAGCCTCGATTCCGTATTCTGCCATCATGCCCTCCAGGTTTTCGAGGTTCTCGGCATCACAGTCGGTGAAAAGCATGAGATTTCCGCCGCCGGCAAGGTATGCGTCAATCTTTTTTATCTCCTTTGCGGAAATGTCCCGTGCGGGGCTGTATATAATCAGCGACTCGCAATCCTCAGGAACGCTGTCCTCAGAAAGAAGATTCAGCTCCGAAAGCAGGAGATTTTCGTTTTCCATGCTCGTCGCCAGGCTGGTCGGAATCGTATCCTCGCCGTGCCCCGTCAGGTAATATACCCGGCTTTGCGCATCCGTAGAAACATAGTTTACCGCAGAGGTAAGGGCGCTTTCCCCGCCGTATTCCACCGTTTCGTTATAATTCTCGTCATAGGAATAGCTAAAAATGTCATAATAGCTTATAAAGCGGGACTTGCTCTCATCCGAGCTGACCACCACGAGGCTGTTGTTATAAATTTCGCCGGAGGTATACTGCCCCGCAAAGCTTGGATTTTCAACGGGATCAACCTTTTCATAGCTGAAATTTTTGCTAAGGTCTGCGTAGCTTTCAAGAAGATGCGAAACCGTGTCGTCCTCGCTGCCATCTTGCACGATCCAGTAGGCTTTTACCGGTTCCTCAAGATTCGTCAGAATCTGCTCCGTCTGTTCACTTATGGAATAGAGGTCATCACCGGTCATATCGAAGCTGGTATATTTTAGCGGCAGAGCCGAAACAGCCATGTTGATAACCACAAGTATTGCAAGAATCACAGCCGTGGTTCCCACGGTGTAAGTTCCTATGCGAAATTTTTTCTGAGCCGCCGTATTTTTGATTTTTTCTTTCAAATTTAGCTTTGCCATTAGCTCCACCTCCTTTTTTCAAGACTTTGGATCGTCAGGAAAACGAAGAGCGCAATTGCCGACAGATAAAATACCACGTCGCTTAGGTTCAGTATTCCGTAGACGAAATTGTCCAGCCTGTCAAAGAGGCTGAGGCTTGCAATGAGGTCGCTCCCAAGAGGCAGATATGTGGCAAGGCTGCTGCTCAGAAAATTGATAAGCATTACGAGAAACGAAATCCCCGCCGCCAAAGGCTGACTCTCCGTAAGGGAAGAAATGAACATTCCCAGGGCAAGGAGCGAGCCACCCAGCAAAATAAATCCAAGCATCGCTGTAAAGCTTACCCTAAGCGAAACGCTGCCATATAGCTTCAAAATCAGCGGATAAAGGCTTGCCGGAATCAGCGGAACCGCGAAAACAGCCAGCAGAGCAAGGTATTTTCCTGCGACGATTTTCGGCATCCCGATAGGCAGGGCGTAGAGTAGCCTATCTGTCTTTTGCTTTCTTTCCTCTGCAAAGGTTTTCATGGTTACGATAGGCGCAATCAGGAGAAAGATAAATGCAGTGTTTCCAAGCACATATTCGTAGTTTGGATAGTAGCCCACAAGGCACACGCTCATGGTGTAAATTCCGATAATCAGCAGCAGAAAAGCCGCAAAGGCGTAGCCCGTTATGGAAGTAAAATAGGACTTAAATTCCCTGAGAAAGATCGCTTTCATCTTCTGCTGCCTCCTTTCTGTCTTGCACCTCGGTAGCCTGCGCAGGTGACGCTTCCGGTTCAGATTCAGAGTCCGAAGCTTCCGGTTCAGTCTCGACCTTTGGTGACGTTTCAGGCGCAGGCGCAGGCTCCGTGTCTGTCGTTTCCGGCTCAGAGCCTGCTTCCGGTGCTGCTTCTGTCTGTGTTTCCACGCTCACAGCCGCAAGCTGGGTTGGTTCCGAGAGCGGAATCTGATCCACGCTGGCGATTTCTCCAGTAAGCTCCAGGAAAATTTCCTCAAAGCTCATAGGCGCATACTTTTCTTCCAGCGCTTCCGGCGTGTCGTCTGCCACGAGCTTTCCCTTTGCGATAACCAGAAGTCTGTCACAAACCGAGCGGACTTCCGACAGAATGTGGCTGCTGAGAATTACGGTATGCTCCTTGCCAAGCTCCTTGATGAGCTGGCGAATTTCGATAATCTGCCTCGGATCAAGTCCAACGGTAGGTTCGTCCAAAATGATGATTTCGGGATCCCCTGCGAGAGCCTGGGCGAGCCCCACACGCTGCATATAGCCCTTGGAAAGGTGCTTGATGAGCCTGCCAGAAACATCCTCAAGCTGGGTCAGGGCGATAATTGCCGCTAGATGCTCCTCCCGCTTTTCCTTTGCGACATTCTTCGCCGCGGCGACGAATTTCAGATATTCAATTACCGTCATGTCAAGATATAGAGGCGGCTGCTCCGGCAGATAGCCGATGCGGCTTTTGGCTTCCTTTGCGTCCTCGAAAATGTCGAAGCCGTCGATGGAAACATGCCCGCTTGTGGCAGCAAGGCATCCTGTCAGGATGTTCATCGTGGTGGATTTCCCCGCGCCGTTAGGCCCCAGAAACCCGTAGACGTGCCCGGGCTCTATGGTAAAGGAGAGGTCGCTGACGGCTCTGCGCGCTCCATAGTCCTTGCACAAATTTTTCACTTCAATCATTGCGTGCGTCCTTTCATATAAAATATAATAAATTAAGATTTATTGTAAAGCTTGATATTTCAAGGGTCAATACACTTACGCAATACAACATTTATATTTTAGACCCGCGTCACTGCTGCGACAAACAAGCCTGCAAATCTTCAGAAAAAACACGAAAAATTCATTTGCACAAGAAAAGCAGCCGATAGGCTGCCGCGACGAAAAAGCACAAGGACGCCATTTGCAATCAATGCCAGCTTAACTTAATGACATTGCATCTGCAATCCCTGTGCTTTTATTTATTCTTTTGAAATTCAGCTATTTGAAATTTAGGTATTATTCTGAAAACACCTTAGCTATCCTATAACTTCATTAGTTCTTGAGGCTCTGCATAGGAGCTGGGATTCTGCCGCCACGGTGAATCATCTTTGCGGAGGATTCTGTGTGCAGCTTCATCACAGGTCCGCGACCCAGAAGCCCGCCGAAGTCCAGTTCCTCGCCTTCGTCAAGGCCGATTGCAGGGATGAGACGAACTGCGGTGGTCTTTGAGTTTACCATGCCGATTGCCGCTTCGTCTGCGATTATAGCAGCCAAAGTTTCCGTTTCCGTTTCTCCCGGAACCACGATCATGTCAAGTCCCACGGAGCAAACCGCCGTCATTGCCTCCAGCTTTTCGATGGAAAGGCAGCCACTTCTTGCCGCCGCTATCATGCCTGCGTCCTCGGTAACCGGAATGAAAGCACCGGACAGCCCGCCCACAGAAGACGAAGCCATAACTCCGCCTTTTTTCACCGCGTCGTTGAGCATTGCAAGAGCCGCAGTGGTACCGTGAGTTCCGCACTGCTCAAGGCCGATTTCTTCCAGTATATATGCCACTGAATCGCCGACCGCAGGAGTCGGAGCAAGGGAAAGGTCGATGATGCCGAAAGGAACTCCCAGCATACGGGAAGCCTCAGTTCCCACCAGCTGACCCATACGGGTGATCTTGAATGCGGTCTTTTTGATCAGCTCCGCAACCTCGTTAAGAGGCGCATCGTCAGGGAGCTTGGAAAGAGCAGAGCGCACGACTCCGGGACCTGAAACTCCCACGTTCAGCACCACATCAGGCTCGCCTACGCCGTGGAAAGCACCCGCCATGAAAGGATTGTCCTCCGGCGCATTGCAAAATACCACTAACTTTGCTGCGCCGATACACTGGCGGTCCTTTGTGAGATTTGCGGCTTCCTTGATTACTCCGCCCATGATGCGAACCGCATCCATATTGATTCCGGCTTTCGTGGAGCCGATGTTTACGGATGAGCAGACAAATTCAGTCTCGGAAAGGGCGCGGGGAATAGACTCGATGAGCTCTCTGTCTCCTGCGCTGAAGCCCTTTTGGACAAGAGCGCTATAGCCTCCGATGAAGTTTACACCTACATCTTTTGCCGCGCGGTCGAGAGTCTTTGCATATTTTACCGGGTCACCGCCGCTTGCAGCAACCAGCATCGCGATAGGGGTAACGCTGATTCGCTTATTTACGATGGGAATCCCGTATTTTTTCTCGATAAATTCTCCTGTAGATACCAAATCCTTGGCATTCGAGTAAATCTTGTTATATATTTTTTCGCAGGAACGGTCGATATCGCTGTCCGCACAGTCAAGGAGCGAAATGCCCATTGTAATCGTTCGTATATCGAGATTTTCCTCCTGAATCATGGTTATAGTTTCCATGATATCGTTGAAATTTACCATTATTGTATAGCCTCCGTCCCTAAATTAAATTCTGTGCATCGAGTTAAAAATATCCTCGTGCATTACATGAACTACCATGTCCGGAACCGCTTCGCCGAGGCTTTTTTGCAGCGCGTCGATTTCGCAGGCCATTTTGCTGATGTCGATGACCATTACCATGCAAAAATATCCGTCCAGGATTGACTGGGTAACCTCTAGCACATTGGCATTTTTGTCTGCGCAGGTGGTGGAAACGCGCGCGAGGATTCCAACCATATCCTTGCCGATTACTGTTATAACTGCTTTCATTTGTTGTCTCCTTAAATCTTATTTTTGACCGGCACAGGCTCCGCGAGAGCAAAGCCTTACCAAGTATTCGCTATCTTTTAGACCGGCGTCCTTGCCGAAGCGAAAGCGGATTTGCGGGTACTTTTCCGCAAAGTACTTTCGATTGCAAGCCTTGTGACCCGAAAGATTATTATAGCATCTTTCGTTTGAAATGAAAAGGACTTCCGTCATTGAACCTGCGATTTCCGATGTATTTTTTGAGGAACTTGCGGGGGCGGTAGCGTCGAGCAGCCTTTCAAGCTGCGCCTCTAACCTTTCACGAGCGATTCGTCCCTCCACGAGCTGACGAAAAGCCGGGTGGAATGCCGTTTCCGAAGCCATGATGTCGCTGGATTTCAACCCCACGCGGATGATATTTATCCCCGCGTCGTCGAGAATTTCGTACATCGCCTTTGAACGATTGATAGCTTCTTCCTCGGAGAGGGGCGTGTAAAGCCCTGCAAGCATCATGTCATGCAGTGCAGTGTCTTTGATAACGACCGTCGGGTAAATCCGCGAGATCTCAGGGGCGAGCTTAACAGTTTCGCGAGCCGAAAATATGCACTTCTCGAGGGTATCGCCGGGAAGCCCCGCCATTAGCTGTATGCCGAGGGTGAAGCCGTATTCCTTGATGAGCGCCGAGCTTTTGTATACCACGTCAGCGTTGTGACCTCTGCCAGACAGCCTGAGAACCTCCTCGTCAAAGGACTGAACACCAAGCTCGATTACATCCGCTCCATATCGCGCAAGATTGTCTAGGATCTCGGGATTGATATAGTCCGGGCGGGTGGAAAGGTGGATTTTGTCTATTTTCCCCGCAGCCTTATATTCCCTTGCGAGGGCAAGAAATGCGCTCTGCTCTTCAAGTGGAATCCCCGTGAAAGAACCGCCGAAAAAGGCAAGCTCCACGGTTTCGAGATTCATGTTTTCAATTGTGGAAAGGTGTTCTTCGATGGTTCGCCTCGCATCCTCTACCGTAACGTCGCCGCTTCTGGCGGTAATTCGCTTTTGATTGCAAAATACGCAGTCGTTGGGACAGCCGCGGTGGGAAATGAACACCGGAATAATTGCGTGACTTTTCATAATACATACATTATACATGAATTTCGGCAAAAAGACAGGAAAAGCCGCAAAATCCATGAAAAAAATGCGAAAAGAGCGGAGAAAAATAAAGATTAAATTGATATCGGGGAAGTTTTCTGATAGAATCAAAACATACGGGAGGGCTTTGCAAGATGAAAATCGGAAACGACTGGGATGAAATACTGGCAGAGGAATTTACGAAAGAATATTATATAAAGCTACAGGAATTTGTGGAGGACGAATACGAAAACCACCGCGTTTACCCGCCGAAATCCGATATTTTCAACGCTCTGTCCGCCTGTCCTTACAAAGAAACAAAGGTTGTGATTTTGGGGCAGGACCCTTATCATCAGGAGGGGCAGGCTCACGGGCTTTGCTTTTCGGTGAACCGGGGAGTAAAAATCCCGCCCTCACTTGTTAACATATACAAGGAGCTGAAATCCGACCTGGGCGTTGAAATTCCAAGCCACGGCTGCCTTACATCCTGGGCGGCACAGGGAGTGCT
>CAVKSD010000092.1:0-7579 GCA_963658905.1 Bacteroidaceae bacterium | reverse complement strand
AAGCACGCAATCATCAGCACGCTCATTAAAATAGCAAAAAGTTTTTTCATTTTCATCTTCCTTTCGTAAATATCCCTTAAATTTTTAACTACATGCACGAAAATCGCTTGTGTAGTTTATACAATTATACCTCTATTGCCTATACAATTCAAGTATAAATTAAGCATATGGGTGGTGGCGCATGAACGGTAACATGAACATGAACATGAATTATTACGAAATCGGTCAAAGAATCAGAAAAAACAGGAAGGCTCTCGAACTTTCGCAGGAGGAACTTGCGGAAAAAGTGGGGATTTCCGCGACCCACATGAGCCACATCGAGACGGGAAACACGAAACTCAGCCTTGCAGTTTTTGCAAAGCTTGCCAAGGCTCTTGGGTGTCGCGCCGACGATCTGCTTTTTGAACGCCCCGCCTCATCAAAGCATATTTCCTCGGAAAACATATTGATGACCTTGGACAGCTGCACCTTGCAGCAGCTTCTCATAATCGAAGAAATTATTGTCGCCGCGAAACGCTCCCTAGATAAAAACTTATGAGCGCAATTTCAAAGTCTCCTCCGATTCTTATCCCGAACAGAGTTTTATTTTTTATTTCTGTGCAACTACTTACCGAGCGGAGTTTTCTTATCTCATTTTGTGCAAATTTATATACAATCCGAAAAAACGTGCGAATCGTCTTCTTAAAGTTTGGAAAAACGTGCAATATACACTCTAAAATCTCAGAAAAACGTGCGAAACTCTCTTTTAAAACTCAGAAAAATGTGTTAAACTATAGTTATCTATTGAAAGGACGGTTGTTTGTATGAAGCGCACTGCTATCTTTGATATGATAAAATGGAAAGCCGATGAGGAGCGAAAGCCCCTTGTTTTGAGAGGCGCAAGGCAGGTCGGCAAAACATGGCTGATGAAAGAATTTGGGCGAAGCTTCTATAGCAGCTTTGTCTATTTCAACTTTGACGAGGCTGAGGATTTGAAGTCCATCTTTGAAGCAAACAAAAATCCCCACCGCATCGTTGAGCTTCTTTCTATGATAAGCGGCGAGAAAATTCTGCCGGAAGAAACCTTGATTATTTTTGATGAAATCCAAGAATGCCCAGAGGCGTTGAACGCGCTCAAATATTTCAAAGAAGATGCAAATGAGTATCATGTTGCTTCCGCAGGCAGTTTGCTTGGCACACTTCTGGCAAAGCCGAAATCCTATCCTGTCGGAATGGTCAATCTCCTTGATATCTGTCCTCTGACCTTTGATGAATTTCTACAAGCGACTGATTCTGGCCTATACTCTTACTACGATAGTATACAAACGGGGCAGCAAATCGAAGATATTTTCCACAATCGTCTGTTGGAATCATATGACAATTATCTCATAATCGGCGGTATGCCTGAGTGCGTTGCCTCGTGGAACAACCACAAGGATCCCGCGAGAGTCTCTCAAATTCAGAGAGAATTGATCGATATTTACGAAAACGACTTTTCCAAGCACAACGGCAAGGTGAACAGCCGTCGTATCCTTATGATATTCCGCAGCATTGTTTCGCAGCTTGCAAAGTCCAACGAAAAATTTATATATGGCGCTGTCCGTGAGGGCGGCAGAGCGCGTGATTTTGAGGACGCAATCGAATGGCTTGTTTCCGCGGGTATGCTAAACCGCGTATGCAATGTTTCTAAGGCTGAGCATCCGCTTCCTGCCTTCGATAAACCTGAGCAGTTTAAGCTCTTTCTCTTTGACACCGGGCTTCTCAAACACATGGCGGGAATCGATAACAGTGCGATACTTCTGAAATCTGACTATCAATTCAAAGGGCCGCTTACCGAAAACTATGTTTTGCAGCAGCTTCGCGGACAGTTTGGAGTCGAGCCACGCTATTATTCCGTCAAAAATCGCGAAATAGATTTTCTCCTGCAAAGCGGGATGGAAATTATTCCCGTGGAAGTTAAGGGCGGCGAGGATAAATCCGCTACCTCTTTCAAACAATATGTCTCGGAGCAGCATCCAAAGCACGCGCTGCGTTTTTCCCGCCGAAGCTACCGCAAGGACGGAGAGATTACCAACATTCCCCTTTATCTCGTGCGAAAAACAAGGGAGCTGCTCTAAAAAGCCCCGCCGGTTCATCCGGGCGGGGCTGTTTATTTCATTTTAGAAAGGTCAATCCTATGCTTCTTTTGCAGCCGGAGCTTCTGCTGCCGGAGCAGGAGCCGCCTGTGCAGGTTTTCTCTTGGCTCTCATGTTATTGATAGCCCCTGTAGGACATTCTTTCGCGCAAAGTCCGCAGTTCTTGCACTTTTCCGGATCGATGAAAGCATGGTTGTTCTCAACTGTGATAGCCTCAAACTTACATACCTTCACGCACTTGCCGCAAGCAATACATCCGTTTGAGCAAGCCTTGCGAGTTGCAGCGCCCTTGTCTTCGGAGTGGCACTGAACAACAACTTTGTTCTTTGCCGGAGCAATTCTGATAACGTGCTTCGGACAAGCGCTTGCGCAGGCTCCGCAGCCTGTGCAGAGTTCTCTTGCCACAACCGCAACGCCGTCGCAAATCTTGATTGCGTCGAAGTTACAAGCTCTTGTGCAGTCGCCCAATCCTAGGCAGCCATATTTGCACTGGTTCATTCCGCCATAAAGAGTGGAAGCCGCCGAACAAGTGGTAAGTCCCTGATATTCCATGAGGGATTTTACCGCCTGGGAATTTCCGTTACACATTACGGTAGCAACCTGCGGTTCAGCAGAGCCTGCTTCCATGCCCAGAATCGCAGCCAGCGCCGCAGCGCAATCAGCTCCGCCAACCGGGCATTTGTTAGGGCCTACGCCCTCAGGGTCTGCCGCAAGTGCCGCAGCGTAGTCGTCGCAGCCTGCGAATCCGCATCCGCCGCAGTTTGCGCCCGGAAGCTGTTCTCTGAGGTTTGTAACCGTTTCGTCAACAGGTACGAAGAATACCTTTGCCGCAATAGTAAGAATTATAGCGAAAACCAGTCCCATTGCCACTACCAGCAATACCGGTGTCATAATTTCATTCATCTTCTTCGCCTCCTTCTTATACCAAACCGCCGAATCCCATGAATGCAAGGGAAAGGAATGCGGCCGTAGTCATAGTGATAGGCACTCCCTGGAACGGTGCCGGAATGTCGTTGTTGCCCTCAAGCTTGCTTCTCATACCTGAGAAGATAACCATAGCAAGGAGGAAACCAACGCCTGCGCCGAAGGAGTTTACCAAAGCCAGCGGGTAGTTGTATCCTGCGTCGATGTTGTTGATACATACGCCCAGTACCGCGCAGTTTGTAGTGATAAGCGGAAGATATACGCCCAGAGCCTTGTGCAGGGACGGGATGAATTTCTTGAGTACCATTTCTACGAACTGTACCAGTGCGGCGATGATGAGGATGAATACGATTGTCTGCAAATATGCTATGTTCCAATCGTTCAAAATCTGCATGATAGGCCATGTTGCAGCGGTTGCCAGTACCATTACGAAGATAACCGCAACGCCCATGCCTATAGCTGAGTCTAATTTCTTGGATACGCCCAGGAACGGACAGATACCAAGGAATTGAGCCAGTACATAGTTGTTTACCAAAATCATAGCGATTAAAATGCTAACCCACTGTGCCATTATGCCTCAACTCCTTTCTTTTCGATCTTGATTCCGTCTAATTCCTCAAGACATTTTTCCTGATTACACATGCTTGCAAGCGCGCAGCCCTGGCAACCGAAGTCTCTCGGGGTCTTGCCCTTGGAAGCAAGGATTTTGTTTACAACTGCGATAGCGCAAGCATAAACGAAGAATCCGCCCGGAGCCAGCGCGATGATGAGCATCGGATGTTCCGAAACAAACGGGATTGCTACGGTAAGCTTTGCTACCAATTCTTCTGAGCCAAGGAAGAAACCGGAGAAAATAGTTCCGTTGCCGATGATTTCTCTTACTGCGCCGATGCAGGTAAGGGAAAGCGTAAATCCAATACCCATTCCGATGCCGTCGAGTGCGGAATCCAGAACGCCGTTCTTGTTTGCGAACATTTCGGCTCTTCCGAGGATGATACAGTTAACTACGATAAGAGGCAGGAACACGCCCAGCGAATTGTAAAGCGGTTCTGCGAAAGCCTGTACGATGAACTGTACGAGTGTTACGAATCCAGCGATAAGTACGATGTAGCACGGGATTCTTACTTTGTCCGGGATAACCTTTGCCAGCAGCGAAATTGCGATGTTGGAGCAAATAAGTACTGCTGTTGCGGCGATACCCATACCCATACCGTTGAATGCCGAGGAGGTTGTCGCAAGAGTCGGACAAGTTCCCAGAAGCAATACAAGGTTCGGGTTTTCTTTAATTATGCCCTTAGTAAGGACTGCTAATCTATTTGCTTTTTCGTTCATTAGTTAGCACCTCCCACCTGTTCAAACTGCGTGAGCGCTGCGCAAACTCCCTGGTAAACGCCGTTGGAAGAAATCGTAGCGCCGCTGATGAAGCTTACGGACGAGTCGCCCTTGATGTTATCAGCGTGTGCAAGTTCTGTTTTGCCTGTATAATTCGGATCGAGGTAAGAAGTTTCGTGAGCTTTTGTACCAAGACCCTTTGTGTCGCTATGCGCGGTTACCTTTACGCCGGTAATTGCGCCGCTGGCGTCGATACCGATCATTTCTGTGAGCAAGCCGCCGAAGGACGAGGATTTTACGGTAACTACCATGCCAACGCCCTCTGCGATATAGCAGTCTTCTACATATACCTTGTCGGCTTCCTGAACATAAAGGTCGCCCTCGTATTTTTCAAAAGAAGTCGCCGCCGGAAGAAGCTCTGCTCTTGCAGCGTCCGCGGATTTTGCAGTGTTATCTGCGATGATCGGCGCGGTGATGGAGTTTACATAGGCCAGCGCAAAGGTGATTACGAGGCAGATTGCCACCAGAACAACGCTCGGCTGGATATATTCCTTAAATGTATTACTTTTCATTTTTCTTAGCACCTCCATACATTCTCTTCTGGAAGAAGCTGTCGATAAGCGGCGTCAGGCAGTTCATCAGCAGGATCGAGAAGGATACGCCCTCCGGATACTGTCCGAAAAGTCTGATGAGCATCGTGATGATGCCGCAGCCGATACCGAATACAACTTTCCCTGCAGGTAATAACGGAGAAGTTACATAGTCTGTAGCCATGAAGATTGCGCCCAGCATTACGCCGCCTGCGAGGATGTGGAAAATTGCCATCTGGAAAGCATCTCCCTGTCCTGTTGCTCCGTAATAGATGAGCGAAAATACGAATACGGTACCGATGAAGCAGCACGGGATGATCGGGCTGATGATCTTTTTCCATACAAGGAAAAGTCCGCCTACGATAAGCGCAATTGCACTTACTTCACCCATGGAGCCGCCTACATAACCCAGGAATAGTTCCATATTGGTCGGAAGCTCTCCGCCGCCCTCTGCGAGGATTCCAAGCGGTGTAGCTCCGGTAACGGCATCTGTCGTCTGGTTCATTCTCGGCAGCGGCCATGTGGTCATTTCCGTTGCGAATGAGATGAACAAAACGATTCTTGCGGTGATGGCAGGGTTTACAACGTTCTTGCCGATGCCGCCGAAAAGCTGCTTAACGATGATGATAGCTACGAAGCAGCCTACGATTGCAATCCAGTACGGAAGTCCCGACGGAACGTTGAATGCAATCAATGTTCCCGTAAGGGCAGCACTGAGGTCGCAAACCGTCTGTTTTCTCTTCATGAGCTTGTTCCAGCCCCACTCGAAGAACATCGAAGAAGCGATGCAAACTGCGGTGAGGATGATTACCCTGAAACCGAAAACGTATGTACTAACCAAAAGCGATGGCACAAGTGCCAGAAGAACCATCAGCATGGTCTTTTGTGTATCAAGCGCGGTCACAATATGAGGAGACGCGGATACGATTAAATTGTCATGATATTTCTTATCCATTAGATTCCTGCCTCCTTCAGTACCGTTTTACCCAAAGTGTTAATGAATCCCAAAGGTCTGTGAGCCGGGCAGATGTAGGAGCAGGAACCGCAGTTCATGCACTGCATTACCCTGAGGTCTTTGAGTGCCTGTGCATCTCTCATTTCGTAAGCCTTCGCAAGAGCTGTCGGAATAAGCTTGAACGGGCAAGCCTGATGGCATCTGCCGCAGTTGATGCAAGCGGTTTCTTCCTTTACGAGGCTCTGAGCGCCGGAGAATGCAAGGATTGCGTTGTTGTTCTTTACCATAGGAACGGCGTCTGAATAGATTGCTCTACCCATCATAGGACCGCCCATGAGGATTTTCTTCGGTTCAGCCTTGTAGCCGCCGCAAAATTCGATTACGTCGCGCACGGAGGTTCCGATAGGCGCGATAACGTTCTTCGGCTGAGCAACTGCGTCACCGTCAACGGTTACTCTCTTGGTTGTGAGAGGTCTTCCCGTTTTGAAGTATTGACCTACGAAAGCTACGGTAGTAACGTTGTCAAGGATAACGCCCATGTCAGCCGGCAAAACGCCTGCGTCCATTGTCTTTCCGGTGATTTCGTATACCAACACACGTTCTGCTCCCTTTGGATATCTGGCCTGAAGCTTGAAGGTTTCGATATTCGTGATTCCCCGCTCTGCAATCTTCTTGTTGAGAAGTTCGATGGCGTCCGGTTTGTTTTCTTCGATTGCGATGTAGCCCTTGTCGAGTCCGATGTACTTCATGATGAGCAGGCATCCGTCCAGAAGCTCGTCCGGATTTTCCAGCATCAATCTGTGGTCAGATGTGATGAAAGGTTCGCATTCAGCCGCGTTTACGATAAGCGCGTGAACATCGTCGATGTTCTTCGGGTTAAATTTGATGTGGGTCGGGAAAGAAGCTCCGCCAAGGCCAACCAGTCCGGATTCTCTTACTGCCTTAACAAATTCTGCTAAATCCTTTGGCTCTGCGGGAACTTTTACTTCCTCTGATAATTCTTGTTTCTTGTCTGTTTCGATTACAACCAGCGTTTCAAATCCGCCTGCTGCATTTCTCTGCTCCTCGATGGCGGTAACCGTGCCGGATACGCCGGAGTGGATAGGCGCACTTACGAAAGCGTCCGTATCGCCGATTTTCTGGCCGACTTTTACATAGTCGCCCTTTGCAACCAGCGGTTTACAAGGCGCTCCGATATGCTGAGACATAGAAATCTTTACAACATCCGGTGTAGGCATTATTTCCGTTGCACACCCGGCAGTGTGCTTATAATGGCTCACATGGATGCTTTGTAAATGCTTTTGACTCATTGTGTGAGACCTTCCTTTCTAAATTTTATATAAAATCATACGAAATATATTATACTACAACAAAACACAAAAAGCACTAAGAAATTTCTGTTCTTAGCGCTCTAAAACACATTTTTAACAAAGTTTTGTCGAAAATTCGGCGAAAAACGGACATAAAGTGGACACTTGACTCTATATCATTTTAATGATATAATACAGGCGCGAAGATTTTTAAAGACTTACAGGAGGCAGAAATGATACTTTATCACGGCTCGCAGCAAATTGTGGAAACGCCGCTATATGGCATGGGAAAGCTTACCAATGATTACGGGCGGGGATTTTATTGCACAGAATCCCCTGAACTTGCCAAAGAGT
>CAVKSD010000091.1:0-7589 GCA_963658905.1 Bacteroidaceae bacterium | reverse complement strand
GTAACTTTTAGGTTGCTTTCAATCAAATCCCGTATCAGCAATGTTTTATCCACAAAATATCCGTTTTTGTCGATGATTTCCTTAAAATCCTCCACGCCTATGGAAATTTTCTTTTTCTTTCCCGTATCGCTCATCTGCCTGCTCCTTTCGCCGAGTTTTGATTCGATACCTATAGTATACTTGATTTTTAACCAATTAACAAGCAAAAACGGGCAATAACTGCCCGTTTTGTCGTTTTTGTCGTCAATTTGTCGTGTCGTTTTTATTCTATGTTTATATCAACTTTATTCGCTTTTGATTGCTTCCAGTGCCGGTATCTTTACAGCCTTGTTTGCCGGGTAGTATCCGGATATCAATCCTATGAGTATTGAGAAGCATATCGCAAAGAGAATCAGCCACAGCGGTACCACCGAAACCCGGGTAACGTCCTCGCCGCCGAACATAGCCATCTTGAATGCTTCTTTCGTAAATCCCCCGCCAAAGGATACTATGTTTATTACCCACGAAATCAGCAGGCTGATAATGCTACCGAAAATTCCGCCCATAAGCCCGATAGCGCCGGCTTCCATAAGGAACAACGCCCGGATGTCTCTGATATAGCAGCCCAGGGATTTCATGATGCCGATCTCCTTTGTACGCTCGGAAATGGACATTATCATGGTGTTTGTAATGCCGATTGCCGCAACAAAAAGGGAGATTGCCCCAAGTCCGCCAAGCATCATCTGGGTCTGTCTTGCGCTCTTTTGCATCTCCTCACGGATGCTTGCCATGGAAGAAGTGCTGTATCCCATTGCCTTGATGGCTGCTTCAACGTCTTCTACGCTGTCAATATCCGTAGCCTTTACGCTTATGCTTGTATATTCGGTCTTTCCCATCGGAACTCCGGTAAGCTTTGAAACGATGTCCTTAAAGGTATCTACGCTGATCATAAGCCCCTGGGAAGTTTCCCATCCCTTTGCGGTATCCTGTTTGGTTCTTCCGGTAATCTTGATTTCTCTCTCATATGAAGTCTGATTTGCGTCGTTTGCTACCGCCTGTATAATCACAGGAGTTGACAGGGCATCGAAATACGGATCCGGCAAGTCCGGATTTTCGATTTGGTTGCCCTGGTCGTCGTACATATATGACCAGTAGTCAACCGTATTGCTGCCGTCGGGCATAAGCGTATCCTTGAAAGAATACTCGAAGTATTGTCCGCAAACGCCTTCATCTTTGCCCTTTCCGGCGGTTTTGCCTTCCATAATCTCGATGCCCATGTCCTCGATGGCATCGGTGTTTACTCCCATAATGGTAGCATATTCCGCACTGTACCTGTTATTTACTCCGGCATACAGCTTAAAAGTGTACTCATAGTTTTCGTACTTTGGATATACCGCCTGCACTCCGGCAATCTCCGAAAAGCTGTCAACTGCGTTGTCGTCCAGCTTTGTGGTCTGCCCGTCCTGCGAGTTTCCTTGGTAAACCTCTACGATGGTCAAGTCCCCCATGTTTGAAATCATTTGGTCCTGCATCTCGCTCATGCCGATACCGATGGAAACCATTACGATAATGGAACAGCACCCGATAAAAACGCCCAGAACCGTCAAAAATGTACGCCCTTTCCTTCTTTTCAGATTATCTGCGCACATTCTCCAAATATCTGAAAATCTCATTATTTTTCCCCTTCGTCATTGCTGCCGGCATTGTTGTCATCGCCGCCGCCAAGCTCATTATCCCAGCTGTCCCAAAGCTCCTGCTCTTTCTTTGCCGCTTTGGCCTTCTTTCTCTTTTTGAGAATTATTGTAGCCGCAATGGCAAGAACGACTGCGATAGCGACAAGAATCCACCAGTTGAATCCTCCGGTTTCTTCGCCCGTATCTCCGCCGTCGTCGATATTATCGTCCGGAACATAAGGCTCCATAGCCTGAACGGACATGGTCACTGGGAAAATTCTCTCTTTCGAATCTCCGTTTCCGTCCTCGTAGCTGATCTTTATATCAAACTCGTTGTCGCCCGCCGCCCCTGCGGTTACAGCAAATACGATGGTTCCGCTCTTTCCGGCTTCGAGATTTCCGATGTTCTGCAAGGAGTTGGAGGAGGTAACATTTCCCTCAAGGCTGGCTTCCACATTGGAAATTTCCGTTTTGCTCTTGTTTGCATAGTTCAGGGTCACGCTCACTTCGTCTCCCTCGGCTATGTAGTCCGGAAGTACCGGCTGTGAAATTTCAAATTTGTCCGGCTGATAAACAGGCACGGAAAGTTTCACATCCGAAGTAGCCTGTGATCTCTTTTTCTGGTCAACATATTCGTATTTGAAGTTTATGGAAACCGCCTGGGAATTTCCTGTCAAAGTCTTCATCGCCTTCATAGGAACGCTCACGGTCTTTGAGTTTCCTGCCTTTATCTTGTCGAAGAAGAATGAGTTGGTGCTTCCATTGATCATGAGGTTTTCTCCGCTGTCCACGGTAACTACCACGTTGTCGATTGCAAGCTCGCTGCTGGTATTCTTGAATTTAAAGGAGAAAGTAAAGCTGCTCCCTGCCGCAACGGATTCTCCGCCGTAGCTAAACTTTGTTACGATGATGTTCGGCACCGGATTTCCTGTCTCGTCGGTTGTTGTGTCCGTAGCCGTGGTAACCTTTGCAGGCACGGTGATTCTACCCTTTGTGCTGGAACTCTTTGTGCTTATGCGGTCATAATAGTCGTAGTCAAGTTCTGCGTCCACATACTGGCTTGCGCTTTCTATCTTGCTGAGAGCCTTGACCTGCACCGTAACCGAGCCTGTCTTTCCCGTATTGATGGTAGCCATCTCAAATGAAGTTGCTCCGCCTACAATTGTGAGAGCGTCAGATGGCGTCAAGGTGAGAATCGGGTTGGTCATGTTCGCCTTGCCCGCATTTTTTACGGTGATGGTAAGGGTCGCAGTTTCCCCAGCCTTGATGTCGTTTGTCAGGTCGTTCCTGCTAAATATAGCCTTTGGAGCCGGGATGGCATCCGGTGTGTAGGTGCTGTCGCTGCTGTCGTCGGTAGGCTCGGTGTATTCCTTTGCCTCGGTAACCGTAACAGTTAAAGTGTCATACCCATTTTTCTTTTCAACCATAAATTTCAGGTTCTGTCCCGTTCCTTTGTATATGAGGTCGGTAATGTTAATTGTGTACTTATTAGTCCCGTTTACCCATACTCTTTCGGCATTTCCACCGCTAAAACTGTCATCCAAGCGTAAAACCTCGTCCAGTTTAGGCTGCTCTGTAGTAGAATTCAGTTTTATATCTACCGAAATATTCACTTTGTCACCCTTGTTTATAGTAACTAATGTTCCTGACTTTATCTCGGCATTATTCAATTTAGTAATGCTATATCCCGTTACTACATATTCCGGAGCATCTGAGTCTGAAGCTCCAGTCCCTTCCGCAAACGCAAACGCGCTCATGGATGTCAATATCATCGCCAGCGCCATGCTAAATATCAAACATTTTTTAATTAACTTTTTCATAATATTTTCCCCATTCTTACTATTTGCTCTTTTCCGATTCGTCATCGTGGTTCATTCTCACGTCGCTTACGATCTGCCCGTCGATGAGCGTTACTATGCGGTCGGCATAGGTGGTCATCTCAGGATCGTGGGACACCAGCACGATGGTCTGGTGAAATTTCCTTGCGAAATCCCTGATCATTTCCATGACCTCTTTGGTCGTCTTTGAATCAAGGTTTCCGGTCGGCTCGTCAGCAAAGACAATCTCGGGTCTGCTGATAAACGCTCTGGCGATTCCTGCCCTCTGTTGCTGTCCGCCGGACATCTGCCCCGGAAAATGATTCAGTCTGTGCAAAAGTCCGACCCTGTGAAGCATTTTCTTTGCTTCCAGCTCGCGAACATCCTTTGGAACGCCGTGAAACATCAGCGGCATTGCCACATTCTCCACGCAGGTCAATTCTTTCAGCAAGTTATAAGACTGAAAGACAAAACCGATATGTTCCTGTCTAAAGGCGGCAAGTTCGTTCTCGCTCATACGAGAAATCGACCGCCCGTTGATCAAAACGTCTCCCCTGGTCGGTTTTTCAAGACCTGCAAGCTGGTTCAGCAGTGTACTTTTGCCGGAACCGGATGTGCCGAAAATGCAGCAAATCTCTCCTTTGTTTATGGCAAGATTGATGTTTTTCAAGGCAATCACGTGTTCCTGACCCATTACATAAACCTTGCTCAGGTTTCGCACCTGAACAACGGGTCTTGTCGCAGAATCCTTTTTCTCCATAAATTACCCCTTCCTTATTTAGTTTTGTGCATGTTTTTACATACAAGTGTATTCTATTATATTTAATATACAAAGGCAATATTTTTTCTCCGTTTTTTCGTCATTTTTTTGCTATTTTTTCATCAAATTTTGACTCGTTCTGTTGCGTTAAAACGGAAAAAGTACGAATTATTACATAAAACGACTCTTTTTTACAATATTTCTTTTTTTTGATTTATTTTTTGCGCAGATTGTATTATTATATAACTGCATCTTAGAGAAGGCTTAATGAATCAAAAATAAGGAGGTATAGATATGCGAAACATATGTAACTGTTCACTATGCGGGAATGAAAGTCATGTTGTCGCCTTTCACAAAGGCTACGTATGCGAAGGCTGCATTGATTACATTAAGTCCGGCGACTGAGGTGTAAATCAATTTGGAGAAGTTTGAACGAAAATCCCCTTTTGCAGACCTTTTCGAGGTCGAAGATCCCTTCATAATGTAAAATGCAGCTATTCCGAGAGCCGCGCTTGTCAAAAGGCAAACGCGGCTCTTTCCTTTGAATCTGTTTTGCTCGCGCTGCACTGCCGCCACCGCCGACTAAAAAACAAGCCTCCCGGAGCAATCGTCACGGCGAGGCTTTCAAATCCGGATCAGTTCCGGCGTTATTTATTTTTTGCACGCTTTGCCTTGTTATTATTCACACGCTCAATATGGCTCTGCTTGTTTATACGTTTGCGGGTCTTGGGCTTCATGACGGAATAGCCGAAGCGTCCCAGCGGTGATTTCTTTACTCCGAAATATTCCCCATGCACATAGGCTACCAGTTTTGCTCCGGCGAAGTCGATTTTTCCCTTTTCGTCAACGAGCTCTTGGCTTACGTGCATATTTACGATTTCTGCCACAAACATATCGTGCGAGGGGTATTCATAGATATCCTTAACCTTACATTCCAGATTCACGGGAGCCTCGGCAATCATGGGGCAACTCGTGGATTCTCCCGGAATCGCCGTCAGCTTCATCTCCTTGAACTTGTCCACATCGCGCCCGGACTTGACGCCGCAGTAGTCCGCCGCAAAGGTCAGGGGCTCGTTTACCAGATTGACGACAAACTCGCCGCTTTCTTTGATGATGTTATGGGAGTGCCTGGACTTTCTCACCGAAATATATGTCATAGGCGGCTCGGAATTTACGATTCCCGTCCATGCGATGGTGATAATGTTTTTTTCGTCCCCGCTGCCGCAGGAAACCATGACCGCGGGCACAGGGCTAAGCACAGCGCCGGGTTTAAAAGTTTTTTTCTTATTTTCCATTTCGTAACCTCTCTATTAAATCTTGAAATTCCGCCGGCAATGGCTGACGAAACTCCATGTACTCGCCGGTTTTCGGATGAACAAAGCCAAGAACCTCCGCGTGGAGCATCTGTCCGTCTTGAGCGAGGCTCTGTTTTGCGGGGCCGTATACCCTGTCTCCCACCAGCGGATGTTTGATATATGCCATATGCACCCTGATTTGGTGCGTTCTGCCCGTTTCTAATTCCGCCTCTATGAGTGTGTAATTTCCGAAGCGTTCTACCACCCTCCAGTGGGTCACCGCCCGCTTTGAATTTTGCTCTGTCACAGCCCGTTTCAGTCTGTTCCTCGGGTCACGTCCAAGTGGCGCGTTCACCGTGCCGCTGTCCTGTGGAAAATTGTTATACACAAGCGCCTTGTAGCGTCTGGTAATGCTATGCTCTGCCAGCTGCTTTGAGAGGGACTCGTGAGCTGCATCGTTCTTTGCAATCATAAGCAGCCCGCTGGTGTCCTTGTCGATTCGGTGTACGATGCCGGGTCTGATTACGCCATTTATGGAAGAAAGCCTGTCGCCGCAGTGGTACATCACCGCATTTACAAGGGTTCCGGTATAGTTGCCTGCCGCCGGATGCACCACCATGCCCTTTGGCTTGTTTACCACCAACACGTCGCTATCCTCATACACGATGTCCAGTGGTATATTTTCCGGCTCCACCGAAAGCTTTTCCGGAGGGGGAATCAGGATTTCCACCCTGTCTCCTGCGCAGACCTTGTATTTCTTTGAGGTCATCACGTCGCCGTTCAGCCTGAGACTTCCGCCCTCGATTAGCTTCTGAATAAAGCTCCGGGAGGTTTCCGGAAGTAGCAAAGAAAGCACTGAATCGATTCGAGTGCTTTGGTTTTCTTCGTCTATTAAAAATGTATAACTATTCGGCTGCTCCATTTTTCTCCTCCGAAGTTTTGTCAAAGGCAAACATATACAGGATAATGAGAAAGCATCCGACGCAAACCGCGATATCCGCAACATTGAATATCCAGTCCCAAAGTGGCAAAGATGTAAAATCCAGAAAATCCGTCACATAACCCTGCCATACCCTGTCTATGAGATTTCCAACGCCGCCTCCGACGATAAGCTCAATCGCCAAAGCCAGTGTAAAGTGAGCCTTTGGATGCTTTTCTATGTACCAGAGCGCCGCCGCCATGGCAAGGACAGGCACCGCAATCAAAAGAAATGTGCTTCCCTCGAACATACTCATGGCGCCGCCGGAATTGGATATGTGTGTGATGGAGAAAAAGCCCTTGATTACAGGGATGGACTCTCCCACCTGCATATTGCTTCTGACCGCAAGTTTCGTCAGTTGGTCTGCCAAAATAATCGCGACTATAATCAGATATCTGAATTTCCTCATCTGATATTCACCATGGTTTTCTTGATGTCCTCCGACCTATTTTCTTCTGCCCCACTGCTGCCCTGGTCTTTATTTTTCTCTGTTGCGGTTTCCGGTTTTTCGGCTTTTTCTTTGCCGTCAACCTCCGTCATGGAAGCCGGAAGAAACTCCTTTTCAAAGTCAACAAAGAGGTCGTTTCCTATAAAGTCAATGCGTTCCAGCTCGGTTTCCAAAAGGTTCTTGTATCTTCCTCTAAGCATTTCAACCTTTGTTTTCATGCGTCCGGCTTCTTCTGTGAGCCTTGAAATGGATTCTTTTGCCTCTTTGGTTATGAGGTCTGCTTCCATTTCCGCATTTTTGAGAAGAATCTCGGCTCTTCTTTCCGCGCTGGCGGCAATGTCGCTCATGAGGGATTTTGCCGCTTCGAGGGTTTCGTACACGCTGGTTTCGCTGCTCATGTGCTTGTCCACCTGAACGTGAGCCTTGCTCAGTTCTTCCTTTAGCTGCCTGTTTTCTCTGATAAGTTTTTCCATATCAAGGATGATGAGGTCTAAAAATTCGTCAACCTCGTCCTTGTTATATCCTTTTTTTGCGCTGGAAAACTGTTTGTTTTCAATATCCGAGGGTGTAATCATGCTGTTTCCGTCGAGTAGACAATCTCGACCTTCCTTTCTCAAATTTATCCATTGTGAAAGGCC
>CAVKSD010000090.1:0-7713 GCA_963658905.1 Bacteroidaceae bacterium | reverse complement strand
TACCAGAGTGGGAGTTTCACCCACTTATATTTCAAGCGCCGAACTGGCGCACTCCTTATCTTTTCGTCCCATTATCTTCCCGTCCATGGGCTTTTGTTCGTTCCGAAGTCGAATCCGCTTCTTTCTTCTTGATTCGTTGTAATATCAACCTTTTCAGGGGCGAAGATGAATATATTGTTGGCGACTTTCTGCACGTTTCCGTTCAGGGCGTAGGTTGCTCCGCTGAGGAAATCAAAAATCTTCTTTGCGGTTTCCGTTTCGATTCTTTCAAGATTTATAACCACTGGGCGTCTGCCTTTGAGACTGTCCACAAGTTTCGGGCACTCGTCGAAGCTCTTTGGCTCGATGACAACCAGTGTAAAGGTGTTTGTTCCCGCCATGGAAACCCTCTTTTCCATCGGAATCGCTTTCGGGATGTCTCCTGCCGGCATCTGCATCTGTGACTTAGGCTGGAACGAGCCCGTAACCGGCTTGCGTATGGTTTCTTCTTTTATAACCTGCTCCTTTGCCATCTGAATTTCTTCTTCGGTAAGGTTTTCGTCATCAACCTCGTCGATTCCTACCAGCTTTTTTAACGTTTCTGAAAACCCCATATTAATTTCCTCCCATTTTTTTTGAATAATCTCTGACCCCAAATATCGACGTACCTACTCTGATCAGCGTGGAGCCTTCTTCAATCGCCACCTCAAAGTCGTTTGACATTCCCATGGAAAGATATTTGAAGTCTATTCTCGGATTGTCAATTTTTCCGTATTCGTCGTAAAGTTTCTTCACTGCCGCAAAATATTCCCTCGCGTCCTCCGGATTTTCCTCGAAAGGGGCAATGCACATAAGCCCTCTGATTCTGATGTTCGGGCAATTTTCCAGTATGCTCTCTATCATCTGCCCCGTTTCCCCGGTGGTGATGCCGAATTTGCTTTCTTCCATGGCGGAGTTTACCTGAATCAGTATGTCCATGGTGATTCCGTGCTGCGCCGCCCGTTTGTCGATTTCTTCTGCCAGTTTCAAAGAATCCACCGAGTGAATCATGCAAACCTTGTCAATGATATATTTTACCTTGTTTGTCTGAAGATGTCCGATAAGGTGCCATCTTACGGGTTTTACACTGTCGTACTTGTTCATTATTTCCTGAACCTTGTTTTCACCGATGTCCGTAATTCCGCAGTCGATAGCCTCGTTTATCTCATCTGCGTCGTGGAGCTTGGTTACGGCTACAAGCAGCACATCTTCGCCACTGCGTCCGGAACGCTCCGCCGCCTGATTTTTGAGTCCTCTAATATGCTCTATGTTCTCTCTTATTGACATGGTATCACTTCCCCTCGCCTTTACTCTTTAATATCTCATCGTAGTTTTTTACGGTTGCAACAGTCTGACCGTTCTCGTCATAATAGTAGTTTTTTTCCACCGCCGTGGTATCGCCCTCCGAGCCTAAAATGCTCACCGAAGTAAAGTTGTAATTTCCGAATTTATCCTTTACGTAGACGCCTTTTTGACCGTCTTCTTCGACGATGCTGGATGATTCAAGGAGAATCCCCGTTCGGCTGTATTTGATGATCCGACAATCTTTTGTTCTGTATTTATCAAAGAACTCGTAATAGCGGTTGCAGGAAAGGACAACTTTTTGCTTGTCCCCCTCGGTGGCGATGGATTTTACTTTCATTTTGAGGGTGGCCCCGTCGTTAAAATCCACGCTGACGTTTCCGCCCTCTGCGATTCCCTCCGCGTCCTCATCCTCAAGCCAAGCAATCAGATACCATTCCTTGTTGTCAACTACCTTAAAAAGTTTGTCCCCGCTGTCGGCGCTCTTGGACTTGCATTTTCGGATCTCAAAGTCCGATGCCTGAGCCTTTTCGAGGCTTGCTATTGTGATGCTTTCCAGATTCTCCGGACTCAGGGATTGTTCCATTCCGTCGTAAAAATAGCTGATCACTCCACGTTCTTCGGTATAGCAACCCTTTCCGGAAAGGTTAACCACCTTTGCGCCCTTTCGCACAAGATTTCCCTGTGAAATAACTCTTTTGACCGTGCCTGCGCCGGATGCGGTGTAAACCTGCTCGTCCCTGACAAACAGGCAATCTGCGGAGACTGCTGATTCAAGGGTTCCGTACTCCGCCACATATGTATCGACGAAAATATCCGAAACCTGCGGGACTATATATATGTAAACGTACAGCGCCGCGAACAGCAAAAGAAAGCCCAAAACATATATTTTTGCCTTTGAATTTTTCTTTGTTTTTTCGGTATTCATCTTTTTATTTTACCACAACCCTCTGTTCAATACAATATAACCTCCGCCAATATTTTTTTCTCTTCTTTTGTCAAATCCCCCAATTTTTCCGCCTTTTCGACATAGGCTGCGAAAAGGTCGGGTCTGCGTTCCTTTGTGAGCCTGAGAGAATTTTCGTATTGCCAGAGATGAATTAACTTGTGGTTTCCGCTTACCAAGACCTCAGGCACCGTGAGGCCCTCGTATTCCCGAGGTTTGGTATACTGGTCGTATTCCAAAAGCCCTGAGTATACGGATTCCTCCGTGGCGGACTCCTTCGTTCCCAGAACATCCGGAATGAATCTGGAAACGCTGTCCACAAGCACCATCGCCGCAAGCTCTCCGCCTGTTAGAATGTAGTCACCTATGGATATTTCTTCCATGTCCCACTCGTCTATAATTCGCTGATCCACGCCCTCGTAGTGTCCGCAGAGTATGGTCATTTCCTCCAGACCTGCAAGTTCCTCGATTTTCTCTCGGTCGAGAATCTTACCCCTTGGAGACATATATATCATCTTGGCTTTCGGTGCGGATTTCGAGGCGGTTTCCCTTGCGGAATCTCCTGCGGATATGCCGGTCTTAAGTGACCTCAGGGCGTCGAAAGCGGGCTGCGGGAGCATCACCATTCCCACGCCGCCGCCAAAGGGATAGTCATCCGCCTTGTTGTGTTTGTCCTTGCTGAAATCCCGTATGTTTATCAAATTTATGTCAAGTATTCCCTTTTCACCTGCTCTGCCCAGTATGCTGCTTTCCGTCACAGCCGTGAACATTTCCGGAAAAAGAGTCAAAATATTTATTTTCATCTTGCGTCCTCGTCTATAAAGCCCGGAATGAGGCGGATTTTAACGGTTTTATGCTCTATGTCAACTTCCTTTACGAACTCTGCCACCACCGGAATCAGGGTTTCCTTGCCGTTTTCAAGGCGAATTTGATAAATATCCTGAGCTGAATTTTGCAGCACGTCGGTTATCTCGCCGATTTCGCTGCCGTCGTCTGCGCTGAGCGCCTTGCAGCCGATTAAATCTCTGATATAAAATGTATCCTCCGGCAGTTCCCGAAGGTCTGCCTCCGTTATATATATGTCTCGCTCCTTGAGGGCCTCCGCCGCGTTCCTGTCGCTGACGCCTTTGAGTTTGAGGATTACCATTTCCTTTTGGTATCTTACCCCCTCGATGCCGTATTCTTCGTATTTTCCCTTGTGCTCTAGCAAAACGCTGTCCAGCTCCTCGAATCTTTCTTTGTAGTCCGAGTAGTGGTAGACCTTGACTTCGCCCCGAAGTGCCACAGCGTTTACGATTTTTCCAATTTTAATTTTTTCCATGTGCTATTGTGTTTTCTCCGCTTTCTGCGTTTTTGCATTTTCTGTGCTTATACAACAGGCACATACCTAAACATCTGAATCTTGTCTAAAGTATGTGCCCGAATTTTTGCAATAAATCGTTACTCTTTTACGATTTCCACCGTCACTTTTTTATTGTTTTTTATGGCAGCAGCCTTAACAACGGTACGCAAAGCCTTAGCAATTCTTCCTTGCTTACCGATCACCTTCCCCATGTCGTCGGGAGCGACTCTAAGCTCGATTACCGTTCCGCGGCGATCTTCGCTTGCGGTCACAACGACCTCCTCAGGGTTATCAACAAGTGACTTTGCAATCGCTTCAACCAATTTAGTCATTAGCTTTCACCGCTTCCTTATTATTCAATAATTCCTGATTTTTTAAATAAAGTTTTTACAGTTTCTGTTGGCTGTGCGCCGTTTCCTAACCACTTCTTAGCTTTTTCTGCGTCGATTTTGATTTCCTTTGGCTCTGTCATCGGGTTGTAGTAACCGATTTCTTCGATGAACTTACCATCTCTCGGCGCTCTTGAATCCGCTACAATTACTCTGTAAAAAGGCTGCTTGTGTGCGCCCATTCTCTTTAATCTGATTTTTACCATTTTCTGTTCCTCCTTAAAATAGTCCTTTTAATCTTTTATTTTTTTTCATAAAGCCCGGATTGCTGAATTGTTTCATCAACTTTTTAGTATCCTCGTACTTTTTGATCAAGTTATTTATTTTGCTCACCGGCTGACCCGAACCTGCTGCGATTCGCTTTCTCCGGCTTGCATTAAGAAGCGACGGGTTGCGGCGTTCTTCGATGGTCATGGAGTAAATAATCGCCTCCATTTGCTTGAACTCCTGCTCGCCTTTTTCTATGTCCTCCTCGCTGACCTTGTTCGCCCCAAGTCCCGGAAGCATTCCCAGCATCTTGCCCAGGCCGCCCATCTGGGTTATCTGCCCCATCTGGTCCAGGAAATCTTCCAAGGTAAACTCATTTTTCTTGAGTTTCTTTTCCAACTTTGCCGCTTTTTCCTCGTCAAAGGTTTCCTGTGCCTTTTCTATCAGAGAAAGCATATCCCCCATTCCGAGGATTCGGCTTGCCATTCTCTCCGGGTGGAAAGGTTCCAGCGCATCGGTTTTTTCCCCTACGCCGATAAACTTTACCGGTTTTCCGGTTACTTTTTTTGCGGAAAGAGCCGCCCCGCCTCGTGAGTCGCCGTCCATCTTTGTCATGATGATTCCGTCGATTCCAAGGGCTTCGTTAAAGCCCTCTGCGGCGTTCACTGCGTCCTGACCTGTGAGGGCGTCCACCACCAGCAAAATCTCGTGAGGCTTTACTGCCTTTTTTACTCTCACAAGCTCATCCATCAGCTCGCTGTCTATCTGAAGCCGCCCTGCCGTATCCACGATCAGCACGTCTAAGCCTCGTCTTTCGGCTTCCTTTCGCGCTTTGAGGGCGATGTCTTCCGCTACTTTGTTTCCGCGGTCTGTGAATACCGGAACATCTACGGATTTGCCTACGACCTCAAGCTGGTCGATTGCTGCGGGTCTATAAATGTCGCAGGCAGCCAGCATCGGTTTCTTGCCGTTTTTCTTCAGATACGCCGCCAGCTTGCCGCAGGTGGTGGTTTTTCCTGTACCTTGCAGACCCACCATCAAGATGACTGTGAAGCCGCTTGGGGAAAATGTCAACTTGCTGTTGGTTCCCCCCATAAGGTCAATCAGCGTGTCGTTTACGATTTTTATTACCTGCTGACCCGGCGTGAGGCTTTCCAGCACGCCCTGACCTAGCGCTTTTTCTTTTACATCCGCAACGAACTCTTTTACGACTTTGAAGTTTACGTCGGCTTCCAGCAGGGCGAGCTTAACTTCCCTCATTGCGTCGTTGATGTCCGCCTCGGTCAAAACTCCCTTGCCTTTCAGCTTTTTAAATGTTCCTTGCAGTTTTTCGGATAAATTCTCAAATGCCATTTTATCTCCTCGAACTGCCAAAATTCGCAGTTTCGTGCTTGCTATGTTTTTATGTTCTTCTGTTATTTTGCCTATTCCAAACCGTTGATTATGGTCTTGATTTCTGTCAGCCTTGCGACGATTTCGTTATTTCTGTTCTTATCGCCGTTTTTGCCCTTTTCGAGCATTTCTCCGGAGCAGTTTTCTTCGGGGCGATTCTCTTTTGCGCCTCCGGTCAAATCAAATATCAAGCTGTCAATTCTCTCGTCTATGTCGGACACTGCCTCCTTCGACCGCATAAGTCGCTGCACCAGCCCAAGTTTGGCTTCGTATTCTCCCAGCGCCTGCTCGGCTTTTTTCAATGTATCATGCACCGCTTGCCTTGAAATTCCAAACTCCTCGGCGATCTCCGAAAGGGAAAAATTTTCTTCGTGATACAGTGCCATTACCTCCTGCTGCCGCTTGCTTAGGAGCTGTCCGTAAAAATCGTACAGAAGGCTGTTCTCTGCAATGCTTTCGATTTTCATAAGAGTCCCGCCTCCTCTTGTTTCGATTTTCGGCTATCTTGTTGTTTGAATTGTGTGGTGTGTCAAGTCCGCAGCTTGACACCTTGCCTACTATAACACAGTTTCGGAGGGCTGTCAAGTATTTTTGCTTGAAAGCTTTTTAGAAAGCGTTTTTTATTTTTGAATCGGGCAGATGTAGCTGAATTCAAATTTGCCGTTCGTGTCGATAAGCCCCTGAATAGCGTTGGCGTTCAAAGCGCCTGAGCTTAGGAGCGATTCTGCTCCGGAAATTGCGTCTGCCGCCGAGCCCAGAAGGGACGTCCAGTCTGTGGTCTTCGGGCTTTCAAAGTATTCCAGCGTGCAGCCCGTGAGTTTGTATTGTGCTTTCATGTCTTCCGCCGCCTCGTCGAAGGTTCCGACTTTGTCGATGAGACCGTTGTCAAGAGCCTGCTTTGCGGTATAAATTCTGCCGTCCGCCAGTTTTTTTACCTTGGAAACTTTCATGTCGCGCCCCTCTGCCACAATTTCCACGAACTGCTCATAGGCTTCGTCCACAAGGGACTGGAAAATTTCCTTCTGCTCCCCTGTCATTTCCTCCACGCTACTTCCCATGGCTTTGTTTGCTCCGGAAGTTATGATGCTTGTCTTGATGCCCAAGGCGTCAAGAAGCTCGCTGACATCGTACATTGTGCCGAGAGTTACGCCAATGGAGCCTGTCCAGCAGTTGCGATTTGCATAGATTTTGTCACAAGGCGCCGAAACATAATATCCGCCGGATGCTGCCATGGACTGCATGGACGCATAAACCGGGCGTTTCGTCTTTTCCTGATATTCCTTTATCTTAAAGTAAAGCTCATCAGAAGCGAAAACCGAGCCTCCCGGCGTATCGAGGCGTAGAATCATGCCCTTATTCTCGCCGTCTGCAATCATTGCGTCGATAGCGTTCAATATGTATTGGTGGTTATACGTATCGCTGCTGTCCTCGCTGATGGTTCCCGCGATGTCTATAACGCCTATATAATCGTGTCCGAAATTGGTGGTGACGGAACTGTCCGCGCTGCTGAAAACCGAGCCTGTAAAGGTGCTTGCTACGCTGTCCACTGCTTTGCTGCAGCTTGTGGCAAGAATTGCGATTCCTGCGATTACCGCCGCTATGATAATGAGGGCTTTTGCCCATGTGGGCAGTGATTTTTTCGGTGCTGGGCGAGGCGCCTCCGCATATGGTGAACCGGCGTATTGTGCGTGGGTATATTGCGGTTCAGTGTCGCCGGATTTGCTTGCCCGTGCTTCTTTACTTGCGAAAAACTCGCCGTCGCTGTAGTATTGCTTTTCGTTGTTCTCAAATTTGTCCAAAACCTTTGCCTCCTTTGATGATTTGTTTGATGACTTGTTGAATTTGCTTCTTTTGCCGAAAACAGTATACCACGGTTTGGGTTGAAAAAAAAGTGCGAAAATACAGCAAAAAAAGAGCGGTCGCTCCGGTCGATCGACTTGATTTGATCAACTGCGGGACAGCTCTTGATTTTTATATATGTTTTTCGATGCTTTGCCGTTTGCGCGTCTTCAAAGCGCTTCAATTTCATGTATGGTCAAACCGGTATTCTTTGCAATCACATCCAGCGGAATACCAGAGATTTTGAAGTTCTTTGCAATATCGCGCTTTTCCTGCGC
>CAVKSD010000089.1:0-7901 GCA_963658905.1 Bacteroidaceae bacterium | reverse complement strand
CAATTATCGATGCGACTGCCTCCGCAAAGTTGCCGATAACCCCTTCTCCCTGCGTAATTGGGACGACTCCCACAATTATTTCATTTCGCAGGCAGTTCATCCTTTCATCACCAACACCGAAAATTCCCGCAACAAGACCGCTCAGATCAACTCCTGATCGTTCTTTCAAGTTTCTATTGTATTCTGCCATGCCATGCAGCATAGGGCTAACCCATTCGCTTTTTAGTCTTGTCATTTTTGTTCCTTTACTACTTCTGCTTCGAATTATAAATTTAAAGGTTCTCCGTCGATGAACGAAATACTTCTGCCAAACCGCTTGATTGTCTTGCTCTTGCTCATCGCCATTGCAAGCCTTTCAACACCGAATCCTATTCCAATCCATGTGTCAAATACACCCCATTGTTTATCCAAGAAATGAGGTCCATATGATCCGGATGCAACTTCGATTCCATCAATTTCAATGTCTACTGTACTTCCATAAACCGTTGATTCCTCAACCACCAATTGATAGTCTTCAACTCCCAGTGCATCCATCGCCGAACGAGCCAGTTCCCGAAGTGCCTCTACTTGTCTGCCGTCCTCCACAACCGCAAGCTGCACACAGTTCAGCATGGTAAACTCATTCATATGTCTTGCACCTTGGGATTCTTTCCGGAAGCAGGAGCCTATCTCAAATATTTTTACAGGTTGATTTGTTATTCGTTTAAGTTCCCGCATCATAATATAGAGGTTAGGCGCTAGCATTGGTCTAAGACAGCGTTTTTTATCAAGCCAAAACACCTGCTCAGAAAGATGATGAAACTCGTCAATCGTCATTTTTTCAAGCATTTGTCGCGTGATAATCGTCGGCGTGCTCACCTTAGTGTATCCGTCTTTGATTAGCCAATCCTGAAGCCTGCGCGATACCTCCTCCGTAAAGGTAATATGACGTTCCTCCACGAGTTCCTTAACGCGCTTTCTGCCCTCTCGTGACATAGTGGCCTCTATTTCCTTGAATGCCGCATTTCTATCTTCTATAGTTTCAAATTCGCGCTCCAAAATCTCCACGGATGCGTCCAACTCTGTAAGTCGCTCCCTTTGTGTAACTGTAAACATCTCCATATTCATCCTCTTAACTAAATTTCATCCGCTATTTCGAGCAAACATTCTTTTACTTCTTTGCGCTTCCTTTCAACTTCAACTTCGCTGTCTGCATAATTTATAAAAATTCCGCTGAAAGGCTCTTCTTGTGACCTAAAATCCGAGATGACATACTTTGCACCTAAGAAATCTTTTCTCACATTCAAAGGTCGTGCCTCTGCCATACAGTGTTCGCCATCTCGATACATTTTCCCGTTTCTTACCTGATAATGCTCGTATACACTGTATTTTCGTTCCGATTTCTTTTCGTTGCGGAATTCCCCATATACAGCAATGTCAGCAATTTCCGACAATAGATTATTTCCCGACGAATAGTATACAGCAATCGGTGTTTGACTCGGAATCCTGGCATCTATCTCTAAAACTTTAAGGCCACTGCCATCATCTATAACCTCCACGTCCATGATTCCCTTTAGATTCAAAAGTCGCGCTATTTTTTCACCTATTGCCGCAAATTGCTTCTCTTTGTCCGCTCCAATTTCGCAAGGCGCCGTTACCATACAGCAGTCGTACACATCGTCCATATGGATCTGCGTAATCGTATAAGTTCGATACTCCCGCCCATTGCCTATTACCTCAATGGAATATGACGGTCCTTCAAGATATTCCTGTGCAATCCAATTCTGAGGAACGCTGCACTGTGCAAAGAAGGATTCGACCTCTTCACAGGTCTGCATAACTCTTACACCTGCCGAGCCACTCTCTCCGGAAGGTTTGACCACATATGGCGGCTTTCCTTTCGGATAATAAATCGGTGCCGGTATTCCATTCTCTGCGAACAATTTGTCGGACAAAATCTTCGAACTTGAAACGGCGTAGGCATCAAAGTCAAAAGCCGTCTTCATACCCTCTTTTTGCGTTATTTTTCGGATTGCCTCAAGCACTTCGGTATTCTCATTGGCCGGTAGTACAAAATCCGCACGCTTCATTGCGTCTATTACTTCGGGGTCTTCTTTAACAATATCGCCGCAGACAAATTCATCGCAAAATCCTGATGCAGGAACTGCAGGATTTTTATCAATCAGTATGGTTTCAATTCCGGCAAGTCTTGCAAGGTAAACAGCTTCTGTTCCCTGTAGCTTTCCTCCTACGATTGCAACTTTCATATTCCTATTTCTCCGATATATTCTTTGTATTCATCTCTCGTAGCTACCCGAAGTCCCATTCCCTTCAAAATGCATTCAGCCTCCGATACGGTTCTTCCGCCCTCATCTACATCCAATGTATTGTGAGCAACACCCATAAAGCCGGATTTCGGCGGAATTATGGATGTTATTAGATTTGCGCCGGCATTAATTCGATCTTCAAGGCCATCAATTCCATCCACATCGAGAGATGCCGGAATCAAAGCGTAAGGATAAATAATTCTCATAAGAGCAATGATCTTAAGTTCAAGAGTTCTATCCGGTGTGACAAAATTCTCCATCGGGCTTCCCGCCTGCGGCACAAAGCTCATTACTCTCATTTGTTTTGCTCCTATTTCACCCATAATTTCAATGGAATCGGCAATATCTTCTGCGCTTTCTCCCACTCCGGCCAGCAAACCCTCTTCTATGTGCATCCCGGCTTTGCGGGCATATAACTTCGCATTCATCCGTTCATCATAGCTTTGCCCTATGCGCAGCCTTCCAAAAAGCTCTTTATTGTGAGTTTCTTGGTAAACAGCATACCAGTCTGCTCCTGCTTCTTTAAACTTATCTATTGTTTTGTTATTCACAACCCCCGGCGATATCATAATCGGTGTGTTATATTCGGACTTAATTGTCCTTATAATCTCCGCAACCGTCTCAAAGTCTTCTGCATGATATTTGGGGTCTTCACCCATCGTAAGGTCAATCAAATTCACTCCGGAGTCAATCAATGCTCTTGCGGTCTCCAAAACTTCATCCTTTGACTTTCTATATCTTTGTATGTCATTCGATCTTCTGTAATAGCAGAAATTGCAATTGTTCCGGCAGTAGGTTGTAAAATACACAAAGCCATAAGCAAAGATTTTATTCCCTTGATTTGCCTCGCGAGTTTCCCTAGCCTTTGCAAAAAGATTTTCTATTTCGTTCTCGTCTTCGCTCTGCAGGAATCTGATAATTTCATGTCTGGTCATTAGAACCTCATCCCTTTCAAATACTCATCCTGGAAGTTTTTCTTTTCTGCCAAGTCAATATGTTCCACCTGGTGTGATACTTTCAATGCCTCATTTTCGCTTTCTGCTGACAAAAGAACCATAGCCGCACCGACACCTGCCGAATTTCCTATAGCCTTGATGCGCTCAATATCAACTCGCGGCAAAAGTCCCATGTTCACAGCGCTCTCATTCCGAATATAGTTGCCGAATGCTCCTGCAATGCTTACCTTTTCGATGTCGTCCTTTTCGATTCCAATTTCTTCCATCATTATTGAAATTCCTGCCGAAATCGCTGCTTTTGCAAGTTGCACCTCTCGAATATCCTTCTGCGTTATGTATACATTTTCCTGCGGAGTGTCTCCTCTGAACAGCACAAAATCATTCCCGTTTGAATCCTGGCTTTCTTCTACTCTTGCTAGTATTTTTTCAGAAACACCCTTCTTAGCGAGTCTGTCACAGCCCAAGAGTCTTCCGGACTTATCAACAACTCCGGTCCTTATCAGTTCTCCCACAGCATCTATTATCCCTGATCCACAAATTCCGATAGGCTTTGTATCGCCAATTACACTTATCTTCACGCCCTCGTCGGTGATGGAAACTCTTTCGATTGCTCCGGATGCTGCACGCATACCGTATTTTATGGAGCTTCCCTCAAATGCGGGTCCCGCTGCCGTGCTACATGCCGTAATTCTTCCGTTTGCCGAGAGTACAATTTCACCGTTCGTGCCAATATCGATAAACAAGTGCCCTTTATCTCTGTCCATCAAATCCGTTGTAATGATGCCTGCTGTTATATCCGAGCCAACATGCCCTGCTATATTCGGCACAACTATAACCTCCGCATCCAAAGCTCCTATAAGACCTACTTTCTCGCTACTTGTCTTTACCTCGCCCTCAAATGCAGGGGCAAATGGTGCAACTGCAAGAGACGAGGGGTCAATGTTCAAGAACAAATGGCTCATGGTGGTATTCCCTACCACAGCATATTTTTTTATATCTTCTGCTTTTCGATTGTTCCTACGGCAAAAGCTCTCAGCAGACGAGTTAATCGCGCCTATAACCTTTTCGTGAAGCGTAGAAAGGCCATTCTCGTTTTCGGTTGCAAAAGAAATCCTTGATATTACATCAGCGCCATAAGCACCTTGAGGATTTGTCATAGCGTCAACATCTATCATTTCTCCGGTTTCAATATTCCAAAAGCTTGTTACGACGGTGGTTGTGCCTATGTCAACTGCAACACCGATTGCATTTTTTTCTCCTTTGTCTGGGCAAAATCCCTCCGGCAAATGAATCAATTTTTTCTTTCTGGATGCGGTGGTATCCGTTTCCGGCACTTCGATAACCGCATCGGTTTTGAGTACATTTGTACACGCAAGTACCCATCCCGCAGCTTTATCCGCCTCGGAAAGCTCATGCAAGGCATGCATACCGCATACGGGCGCACATTCACCCGAAACAAGTCTTACTCTGCACTTCCCGCATGTGCCTTTACCTGCGCAATTTCCATCTATATTCACACCGCATTCCGACGCAATTTCCAAAATTGTCCTTTCTTCACCAACAACTTCGTATTCTGCGCCCTGCGGCAAAAATTTCACTTTCATTTCAGATTATCCTCCATTTTTTGTCTGATCCTGCAAAATTCACAGCCCTTTGAGTTTCCTCTGCATTTCATGCACTCTGCCTCGGCTTCAATGCCCGGTCTGTTATACACAAAATAAAATCCCATGCAACTCTTTTGTGGTATGATCAGACCGCTCTCCTTAATTTTTATTCCGATTTGAGTGCCATCAATAATTTTCATGATTTTCTTTGATTCCGAAACCGGCATACCAAAGTATCCCGGACCGAATTCGCAGGAAAGATATACATCACCACAGTTGCGGAAGGTCTCCTTCATGTCCTCCTCGATTTTTCCCTGAAGAAGTGACATCGATGCATCCACATAGTTTGTGCCCCAGATATCTGCGTATAGAAAATCCATGATATTTTCTTCGCTTGAAAAGTAACATTCTCCAACAGTCAAGCCATAAAAATAAATGCCGCACACCGCTTCTTTCGGAATACGTTCAAGGTATGGAAATGTGAGCATCTCATCGCCTACACAAATTCCTCCGTCTCTTAAAACAGACGAATCACAAAAAGAGAGTATAGCTCTGATTTTTATACCATCAACACCATCCTCTCTAACTTTTTCGCCCATTTTCATCATTTTCTTATGTTTTTCTTTTTGCAAATCAAAACCACATGCCCTTACAAATCTTTGTTCGGCTTCTCTGTAGGCATCTTGCTCGTTGAAACTAAATAAACGTTGTCTCATTTGTTCTCACTCTTTTCCGTTTTTTTCGCTTTCTCTTCTATAAGCGAAATCGCTACCCGCACTGCGTCAATTGCATCCTCGCTGTACGCGTCGGCGCCAATCTTTTTTGCCCACCTTCGTGTACACGGAGCCCCGCCTACCATAGTTATATATGAGGCCTTTTCACCGGTCTCTGCAAGTAATTTTTCAAGTTTCTTCTGCTCAGACATAGTCGAAGTCAACAGGGCACTGGTACCTATAATGTCAGCATTGTAAATTCTTGCTTGCTCCAGTATTTTCTCAACCGGAACTTCATTTCCAAGGTCTATCACATGAAATCCTGCCGATTTTAGGGTCGAGGCTACGATCCCCTTGCCGATGTCATGCACATCACCTGCAACCGTTGCAAGCACAACCGTACCCCTATTTAAGAACGGAATATCGCCGTTTTTTTCATCGCCAATCTGAAGAATATCCAAGATACTGTTCGTGACATTCTTCATTACTTCAGCTGCATAAATCAACTCAGGAAGCGAAATCACTCCCTTATCAAAATTTTCTCCGAGCTCGCCGTTTCCAGCTCCAAATCCGTTTAGCAACAAATCAAGCAAATCAATTTTTTCCTTGCGAGCTGTCTCTATCAGTTCAAGAGCTTTCTCTTCATCTGCATCAACTATGGCCATTGCGGCCTTGTCAAAAATCTCTTGCTTTTCCAAGACATCCTCCCACATGAAATTTTTTGGATACGCTCATCTGCATTCCCTTAACATTTTACCATAAAAAAAGTAAAATGTCTTTTAAAATTCGACTATTTATTACATATTTTTTAAAATATTTTTGATTTTTAGATTATATAGGGGAAACATATTAGAAAACGTTTCCCCCTTTAATTTTATATGCTTGGTTTGTAAGTGTACTTCATATCGGTTACGCCCCGCTCCTCGCTGAACGCATTCCGCTACAATCATACACTTATTGTTCCGCACATGATTTTAAGATTTCGCGGTAAATAACCTGCTCCTCGCTGATTATTTAATTCCTGCTCTTTCTTTAAATCTTTCTACGGAATTAATCTTGATTCCGAGAACTTCTGCGATTCTGAACTTCGCAGCCATACCGTTGTTCTCCTCTTTGCAAGGTTCAACATGTGTAAGGCCAAGTCCAAGATCGGTTCTCTTATCTGTCATTGTAACGATGTCATATAAATCTTCCACCGATACATTGAGCTTTTCTGCAACATATGCCTTTGCTTCGTTGATTTTCATCTTTTGCGAAAGCTGCATACGCAATACCATGTCGCCTGCAGTACGAACACCGCCCATACCTGCGCAAATTGCGTGAGTTGCTTCAGCTCCAAGAGGGTCACCTACGCCTACCTAGAACCCGTCGACTTTGCCGATTTCAACGAGCGCTTTATCCGCTCTTGAGGCAACGTCGCTTGGCATATTTTCTACCATAGGGATGCCGCATACGCCCATGCCGACATCTGCGTGAACCGGAATCTCTGCTACGTCTGTGCAGGCTTTGATGAATGTAATTACTCTTGCGATATTCCATGGGAATGATTTGTTGCAGTTTGTATTTACAACAGCACCGAAGATGCTTGCACCTGCCTTTTCTGCAAGTTTAACCTGCTTGTGCGGATAAAGACCTGCCAGACGAACGCCGTCATACTTGAGTTTGCCGTGCATTCCCAATACGAACTCTCCTGCCATACCGATTTCAACCCCCATATCCGGGAATTTTCTTTTGATTTCTTCGGTTGCTTTTAGTGCCACAAGGAAGTCCGCATCGCCTGCAGCTCCGGATGTATCAAGGTTGATACCGTCAGCGCCGACGTCATAAACCTGTTCTGCTACGAACACGATGTCTTTTACTGCGTGCTCAACTGCCTCTTCCTGTGCTGCAAGGGATTCTTTGATCTTTCCTTCCGGAAGGAGCATCGCCCAGTTATCAACAGGGCCGTCCGGCTTCGTATAGAAGCCAAGGTTTGGCATAGCTCCGTAGAATAACGGCATCGTGCTTGTGTTGAGAGCTTGCTTCAATGCGCCTGCTTCTCTCTTTGCAACTCCCTTTGCCGTCTTATAGTTATAGTCTGTGTTACCAACATCGACGGAATCGCATCCCAAGCATCTCTCGTAGATGAGAACCTCCGTCTCCTTTGGTACAGGAAGCTGACTCTTTACATTAATCTTGTAACCACCGGAGTCGTTTGTCAAAACGATTTGTTTGCCCGGCTCTACGCCGACAACCGTTCCCGGCATGGTGATAATACCATACAACTTTTCGAAGTCTTCGTCCGAAAGCGGATCGATTTTCCCTCTAAGAACGGCATCGTCC
>CAVKSD010000088.1:0-8048 GCA_963658905.1 Bacteroidaceae bacterium | reverse complement strand
TCAAACTGCAATCACAAAAACTTCACAATTGTTACTTTTATAATACCCCCCCCCCCAATATTTGTCAACACTTATGTATTTACATATATGGAGCATTATGTATGCTTAACTTCAAAAAGCAATCAAAAGCAATCATCCAAAGCTACTCGCCCTTTGCGCCTTGCATTTTGGCGGCTTATAATCTATAATATCTGTATATATCACGATGTATCACGAATTTACGGAGGAAAAAATGATTTATTTTAGAAGCGATTACAGCCTTGGGGGACATCCGAAGATCATGGAAGCGCTCATGGCGACGAATAACGAACACACCGACGGCTACGGCGACGACAGATTTTCCGAGGAAACTGCGGATATGATTCGCGAAATGATCGGAAAGCCCGATGCGAACATCTATTTTATGACCGGCGGAACTCCTACAAACACCGTTACCATCGCGGCGGCACTCAGACCATATGAGGGTGTGATTTCTGCGGATTCCGGGCATATTTATGTTCACGAAACCGGCTCTGTGGAAGCCACGGGTCACCGGGTGTTTGCCGCTCCCACAAAGGACGGAAAGCTAAGACCTGCGGACATAGAAAAGGTTTTGCTCCACCACGAGGACGAGCATACGGTAATGCCGAAAATGGTCTACATTACCCACCCGACGGAAAACGGCGGTCTTTATACAAAGGCGGAGTTTGAGGCGCTTTCCGATTGCTGCAAGAAGCACGGGCTTTTGTTTTACATGGACGGTGCACGGCTCGGAACGGCTCTTACATGGCCCACAAACGACATCAGTCTCGAAGAAATTGCCGATATGGTAGACGCTTTCTACATCGGCGGCACAAAGGTTGGCGCATTGTTTGGCGAGGCTCTCATAATCATGAACGACGCAATCAACGATCACTTCAAATATATGATCAAACGCGCCTGCGCGCTCTTTGCAAAGGGTAGGCTTATTTCCGTGCAGATGCGGGCGCTGCTTGAGGGCGGCGAAGATTCCCTCTATTATCAAATCGGTCGTCACGAAAACGAGCTTGCCATAAAATTGGCAGAGGGCATAACAGGAGCCGGCTATAAGCTCTGGTTGCCGCACCAGACGAACCAGGTTTTCGTCATCATGCCTAACGAAAAAATTGCGGAGCTTGAAAAGGACTTTTTCTTCTATACATGGTGTCCTTACGACGAGAGAAATTCCGTCATCAGGCTGGTAATCGGCTGGGGCTCCACAGAGGATGATGTGCGGGCACTGCTGGCTGCGCTTTAGAGGCTGCCGCAATTTTGAATCACGAAATCGCGAAAGGCGGAGGCTGCGGGGGATAAATACATTTCCGTATTCTCTACCATGAAAAATTCCCGCTTGTATGGAGGATATTCGATTTCCAGCACCGCTACATCTAGATTTGTAAGTATCTCCATCTCCGGAACAACTGCAATTCCAAAGCCTGCGGCTACAAGCCCGGCTATGACTTGGTCTTCTTCGGTTTCGGAGATAATTTTTGGTTGCCCGCCGGTAGCCGAAAACAGCCCGTCTATCACATCCCGTATTCCCGACCCTGCCGCAAAATATATCTGTGGGTAATTCAGGGTTTCCGCAAGGTTCACACTCTTTTTTTCTGCCAGCGGGTGTCCCTTTGGTACGATTACCACCAGCTTCTGGGACAGCACCGGCGTTGCTCTCATGTTCTGTTCGGGTTTAGGCGCAGAGCAAAACACAAGGTCAAAGCCTCTTTCCGAAAGTTTATCAAGCAGCGCCTCCGTCCGTTCGGTGTGAAAGGTAAAGCGAATGTCTTTTCCCAGATTTTGGGCTATAAATTCTCTTGCAAGGCGAGGCACAAAATCTACCCCAAGCCCCCTGAGAAATCCCAGTCTTATGACGCCCTCCCCTGCAGCGCTTCGTTTCAGGGCAGAAATTCCCGTGTCCAGCGCAGAGAGTGTTCTTCGGGATGTGTCTAAAAATTCTTTCCCGAACCGCGTCAGGAGCGTATGCCTGCCCTTTCGCTCAAAGAGCTGTACTCCCAGTTCATTTTCTATCTGCCGTATCGCGTGGCTTAGACTGGGCTGAGAGATGCAAAGTTCCTCTGCCGCCTTTGTATAGTGTTCGAGTTCCGCCAACTTCACAAAATATCTGATATATTCCAAATTCATAGTTTCCGCCTCCTGCTTTTATCACAACATTCACAACATTATATCACTTTCTCGTTGCATTTTATAGACAAAACATAGATAAAAACTATAGTTTTATCAAAATAATCAATTTGTTTTTCGGGTTTATTGGTGGTACACTAAAATTTGTTGTGAAAAAGCTGAAAGGACGTACATAATTATGAAACTTGAAAGAAATTCAGAAAATCATCCCGTAATTCCCGGAGAGCTTGCTCTTGCCTTTGCTCTGGTTATAAATACTTTGGGCGTAATACTGATGCTATACTCAGGCTCGGGCATTTCCGCCATTTCCAGCGTACCCTATGCCTTTTCAAAGGTTTTTCCCATGTTTACGCTTGGAACCTGGACATACCTTTTTCAGGGGGTGCTGGTGCTTAGTCTTATGATAATGCGGCGCAGTTTTGTGCCGTCATATATGTTCAGTTTTGTGGTGGGCTTTGTGTTCGGAAAGCTCCTTGATGTGCATTATCTTTGGATCGGGCTTCTTCCGGAGGGGCTTGCCTGGCGCATATCATATTTTGTCATGAGTTATGTGCTGATTTGCATCGGAATAGCTATTTGCAATCGCTGCGGGCTGCCGATTACCCCAACGGACCTGTTTCCGAGGGAGCTTACACTCATCACTTCCGTGGATTATTCAAAGATCAAAATTGGTTTCGACGCCATCTGCATTGTAACCACCGCGGCTATGACCTACTTTGCTTTGGGGCATATTTCTGGGCTTGGGATCGGAACCGTGTTTGCGGCGCTTACCATGGGAAAGGTTATCGGGATGATCGGGGCGAAGATGGATGCTCATGTCTGCTTCGAGGCGCATCTTCCGGCTCATGCGGGACATTTGTTTAATTAGCAGGACCTCGCTTACGCTCACGCCCTCCCGGGTTCGATTCCCCTCGCATAGTATGAGCAACAGAAAATAGACAGCCGATACAATAAGCGTATAGTAACGGGGCCCCCGGAAAGCGTTAGCTTTTTGGGGAAAAGGAGCAGCAAGGTCGCGCATGAAAAAAACGGCTTCAGAGCCGTTTTTTGATAGTAGCGCAGTTTGCTGCGACGTGGTGACTCATCGGGGATTGACCGTCTGCTTCGCTGCGCTCGCATACTGCCTCCTCGGCTCCTCTCTCGGTCGCCTTCGGACCGTGAGCTACCAAACCCTCCACCGGAGGCTTTGGCTTACGCTCACGCCCTCCCGGGTTCGATTCCCCGATGTTAAGTATGAGCAAAGCAGAAGGGACAGCCCTCACTGTCCCTTCTGCTTTGCTGGTGACTCATCGGGGAATCGAACCCCGATCAACGCCTTCGGAGAGCGCTACTCTATCCGTTGAGCTAATGAGCCGTATTTATTTGGGCTGCGGCTTTTCGTTCGCAGCCCTTTTAGTATACATTCTTTTTTGGAAAAAGTAAATAGCTATATGTTGATTGTGTAGGATTTTTTTACCGGTTTTTTCTCTGATTTTCTTTTCTGTTCTCTATCCGGAAAAAGCCTTATCTGCTTTTTATTATCCTCACTTTCCCGAATTTCTATCTCCCCTGCGCGTCCTTCTTCAGTCAAAAAAGAAAATTCCATTTCCTCTCCTAAAAAACGCTTTAGGCAGGAGGCTATGGCTACGGGGCTGCTATCGCAGCAGAGCCACTTCCGTCCCATCTTTGAGGCAGCGGCTGCCAGAGTTCCGCTTCCGCAGAAAAAATCTCCTATAATATCCCCCTCGCAGCTTGCGGCTTCAATAATTCTCTCAAGCAGCGCTTCGGGCTTTTGGGTGGCATATCCTGTGCGTTCCCTTGAGGTTCTTCCCACCATGTCGATGTTCCAGACATCTTTCATGTTAACCATGGTGTACCAGCCGATATCGTCGCAAAATTCCTCGACGCCTTTGAATTTATAGGGTTTCAGTCCTCTGTTATATGACTTTTCCTTGGGGAGTTTCAGATAGTATTTAGGTGATTTGCCATACACGAGTATGTTGTCGTGCTTTCTTGCGAAGTGTTTTTTGGTGCTTCCGCCGGATTTGTACTGCCAAATTATCTCGTTGATAAAATTATCGTCACCGAAAATCTCGTCCAGAAGAATTTTTACATAGTGAACGCTGTGCCAGTCAAGATGCACCCAGACCGTTCCGTCCTCCGCCAGCAAATCCTTTATGAAAAGCAGGCGGGTCGCTACCATCTTTAGATAGTCCTCCATGCCCTTTTCCCAAATGTCCTCGTATGCAAGCTGGCGCACTTTCTTTTCTTTGGCTGAGCCGGAGCCTTTTACGGATACAGATAAAGTAGCTTTGTAGTTCGACTTGCTGAAAAACGGCGGGTCGATATATATCAGCTTTACCTTGCCCCGCATACCCGCGGAGTCCCTCAGATATCGCATAAACGCCCCGTTGTCACAAAAGGCAAGGATGTTATCTCTTTTGCAAAGTTCTCCAATCAGTTCCGAGGGTTCAAGCGACGTGGATTCAAACTCCGAGGGCTCAAGCAACGAGGGTTCAAGTACCGCTTCTTTCATCTTTTCGTATTCAGTTCGGCTTTCTTCTGCGATTTTGGCGAAACTTGCAATCAAGCTCATGTGTTCTGTCCTCTCTGTCGTCTGTCTTTTTGCCGGCTCCCCCAAGGCTATATTCAGATAGTACTGTTGTAACCCAGTTCCTCTTGCCACTGTTCGTTTATTTTTTCAATTTCCTGATTTCTTTTTACCTTTTGAGTCGTGGTCTTTATCATCGGCTCGTCGGTGAGCAGAAAGTGGTGAAGCTGTTTGTATTTCGGCAGTTTGTCGTTTATCGCCGCAATGTCGCTCCTTACAAGCTGCGCCAGCTCATCGAAGTCCATTCCCGTCTCTGTCAGATATTCCGCCTTGTAGACGATTTTCACCCAAAGCACCAGCTCGTTATGCTTTTCCCGTGTAAATATCATGGTTTCCGCCGTATATGGCAGCTTTTCGATGATACTTTCCATTTCTTCCGGAAATACGTTCTTGCCGTTCTTCATCACTATGACGTTTTTCTTTCGTCCCGTGATCCACAGGTGTCCGGTTTCGTCAAATTTGCCGAGGTCGCCGGTATAAAATCTCCCGTCTTTGATGACCGCAGCGGTTTCCTCCGGTTGGTCCAGATATCCGAGCATCACATTCGGCCCTTTTACCACGATTTCACCGATTCCGTTTTCGTCCTTGTTTTCTATGGTAACTTCCACGCTCGGCATTGGTTTTCCCACCGAGCCTGCCGCAAGGTCTTCGGGTCTTTCCGCCGCAACTACCGGCGAAGTTTCCGTAAGCCCGTAGCCCTGAATCGTAACGATTCCGAAGTCATTAAGCCCCGCAGCAGTTTCCGGCAAAAGCGGCGCCGCGCCGCATATAATCAGTCTGAGCTGACCGCCCAGCCCTTCGATTATCTTTCCGAAAATTTTTCTACGAACCCCAAGGCTTCCTGCCACCGGAAGTTTTGTAAGTCGGCGTCCAAATTCCACTTTTTTTGTCATGTCCTCTTTGTTTATCTTCTGCCAAATCTTTTTGTACATATTTTCAACCAAAAGAGGCACGCCCACAAAGACGGTTACGCCGTATTCGGCAAGATTTTTCGAGATATATTTGAGGCCGTCGCAAAATACGCTGCAAGCGCCGGATGCCATGAATACCAGCACTCCCACTAGCCCGAAACTGTGGTGCAGCGGCAGAAACGCCATGTTCACGTCCCAAGGATAAAATCTTTCGTAGCACTGCATATCCCTGATATTGCTCATTATGTTCCCGTGGCTGAGCATTACAGCTTTTGACATTGATGTTGTGCCGGAAGTAAACAGGATAACCGCAAGATCCTCCGGCTTGAGCTCTACATCGGAAAAGGCGTTGTCTCCTGCGATAAGAGCTTCTTCTCCGGCTTTTTTCAGCTCGCTGAGCTTTTCACCCTCACCTGTCATTTTGTATAGCTTCGGCAATTCTCCGCCTGCTTCGATATACATTTCCCCGATGGCTTCTTTTACGACGCTTTCGTGCTTCTCATCATAAAACAGCGCCTTCGCGCGGCTTCTTTCGATGCAATTTCTGAGCTCCGACGCCGTAAAGCCCTTGTCCAAAGGAACCGCTACTCCCCCTCCGCATATCACGGAAAGAAAGGCGCAAAACCACGGATAACTGTTGTCGCCGATTATTGCGATTCTCTCGCCCTTAAGTCCCTGACGAAAAAGTCCTGTTCCGATGCACCTTACTTCCGAAAGCAGTTCAAAGAAAGAAACTCCCCGGATTTTGCCTTTTTCCTTGCGCATAAAAGCTTTGTTCCCCGGAAAAGCCTCCGCCGTAAGCTTCAGCATTTCTTTCAGGTTCTCGCCTCTATTGATAAAACATTTTTTGCTTCGCATTTTTCATATCCTTTCACGGGCATATTTTCCGGACTTATCTCCGGTATGCCGCTCCGATTATAATCTCAAAGTTTAACCTAGTATCAATTACTAGGTCGTTTGTTATTATATATCAGATACTCTATCAAGTCAACTCTGTTGATCTTTCTCAGCGCTTTTTTCACCAAAGCTTCATTTTCTTTTTTGTGATAGTGCATGAGCGCACGCTGCATTTTTTTCTCCTCCATATCCTTTGCGACATAGACAGGTTCCATTGTGAATGGATCAAGCTCCGTATAGTATATGCAGGTTGCAAGGGTCCCCGGAGTCGGATAGAAATCCTGAACCTGATCCGGAATAAAGCCGTATTTTTTCAGGAATACCGCAAGCTCCGCCGCCTCTTTCAGTCCGCAGCCCGGATGGGAAGATATCAAATAAGGAATGAGATATTGTTTCAATCCCAGTCTTTTGTTGGTTTCTTTATACTTTTTGTCAAATTCGAGGAATACATCCACGCTCGGCTTTCGCATATAATAAAGCGTCCTTGCCGAAACATGCTCGGGCGCCACCTTTAGCGTGCCGCTGACATGATATTGGCAAAGTTCCTCGATGAATTTATCGGCTTTGGGATCCGCCATGAGGTAATCGTAACGGATTCCGGAGCGTATAAAGACTTTCTTCACGCCCTCGACTGCCCGCACCGCCCGCAGAACTTCCAAATAGTCGCTGTGGTCTACCTTCATGTTGCGGCAGACATTCGGATACAGGCAGTCCTTGTTTGGGCAAACGCCGCGAACAAGCTGCTTGTCACAGGCAGGAAAGCGGAAATTCGCCGTAGGCCCGCCGATATCGTGGATATATCCTTTGAAGTCCTTCTTTCGTGTGAGATTCTCTGCTTCTCTTACTATGGCTTCCTTGCTGCGGCTTCTGACCTGCCTGCCCTGATGATAGGTGATGGCACAGAAGCTGCAGCCTCCGAAACAGCCCCGTGAGCTTACGATACTGAACTTGATTTCTTTGAAAGCGGGAATTCCCCCCTTATCGTCATAGCTTGGATGCCACTCATTCTCAAAGGGAAGCGCGTATAAATCGTCCAGCTCCTCTCTTTCCAGTGGTGGCTGAGGCGGATTCTGAACTACATAAACCGTGTCCGTGTACTTTTCCACCATGGTTTTCGCCGAAATGGAATCCTGATTTCTGTACTGAATGGCAAAACTCTTTGCGTAGGCTCTCTTATCTTCGCTGATCTCGTCAAATGGCGGAAGCATTATGGCATCTTCCATTCCCGGAAGTTCAAGGTTCTTTGCCCTGTAACAGGTTCCACGAACCCATGTAATGTCTCTTGCGGCTATGCCGCTGTCAAGGGCTTCTGCTATTTCAAGCACCGCCCGCTCTCCCATACCGTAAATCAAAAGGTCTGCCTTCGAGTCCAGCAGCACCGATCGCCTTACCTTGTCGCTCCAGTAGTCATAATGTCCGAATCTTCTGAGGCTGGCTTCCAATCCGCCGATTATTACCGGAACGTCCCTATATGCTTCCTTTGCCCTGTTTGCGTAAACGATTACAGCTCTGTC
>CAVKSD010000087.1:0-8059 GCA_963658905.1 Bacteroidaceae bacterium | reverse complement strand
ATCTGTTGCTCAAGTGCAGACTGTATTTCATGTAGTACATGGAGGAAACATTGTAAAGGGCAAATGCAGTCGCAAATGCTGCTTTATATATCACGAGAATTCTCGTTGCCTTCAGCTGCAAGAGTCTTGAATAGTTTTTCCATATACTCCGGAAGAGGCTCCGCTCTCTCGATTTCGCGTTGTGCTGCGGTTTTTCCGAAGACATGAGAAACGATGTCAGCCACGAAATCAGACAAATCGCTCCGATAAGACCCCCTACTGTATTCCATCCTTTTTCCTGCTCCCCGGCAAAGAAGTCGAGTATCCACAGCGGCACAACATAAGCCGCAAAATTCCCGATAATGGAGCCGACTCTCGAAATCGTCCTCAAATGTGTACGCCCATCATAATCGGTTGAAATTTCAGCACCGAAAGCCCCGTTTGGGATTTCAAAGCACGAAAAGAAGACTCTGAATAATATGCTGAGGAACAGGTAATACGAGATAATCCTGAGCGAATTTCCCTCTGTTTTGCAAAACAGAAGAAACATAATAATCGGCATGGTAATCGCCGCAAGCAGTATAAAAGGCCTGCGTCTTCCCATCTTAAGCCTGCATCGGTCTGAAAGATTTCCCCACAGCATTCCCGCTGCAACTTCGATTACCAAAGATAACGACATAATTAAACTCGCGTAAACCGGGTTTATGCCTGCACAATTCGTCAGATATATTACAAAATACACAGATATGAAGCCATACGAAGCTCCCTGTCCTATATATCCAATCCCGTATCCTATGCTTGCTTTATTTTTTCCGTCCATTTCCTAAGCAATGTAACCGTTTTCCGTTAAAATTTGTCTTGCGAGTGAAGCTTTATTATCATTGACTAAAATTACAGGCCCGGTGCATCCCATACCGGTCTCCGCATAAATTTCCTTATCCCAAAGAGCCGCTGCCGCATCTTCCAGGTCAACCACTTCAATGCCATGGATTTCGTGTGTAACCGTCTCTTTCGGCGGCATCGCGACCTTTTTATTATCCTTGCTGTCATTTTTCTCGTTTTTCAGTTCACACAGCAAGTCTTCCAATCCGGCCTGCTGAGCTTTTTTGAATTCCTCATCGCATACCGCATAGAAATTACCGTCAAGAAGTTCAGCCGCATATTGGATTGCTCCTGCAATGACCGGAGCACCGGATGCTCGTGATACAATAAGAATCGTTTTATGATAATTCTCACCAACGCCCGGACCATATCCAAATCCAAGGGATTCAAACTGCCCGCCGGTTGTATATGCAGAGAAGATCTTCATCATAAGGTTTCCGGTCAATGCATCCATTACCATGACATCTGCGGTTCCTTCCAAAAGATCGTTTCCTCTCATTACCACTCCGCCATCCGCGCGTGATGATTCTGCGAAACAGATTTCATATCCCTGCTCTGACAGTTTTTTAAGTATTTTTTCGGTCTGTCTTGCCCCATCGATATTGGCAATTCCTACCGTCGGCTTTGAAATTCCGCAGGCTTTTGCTGCAATAATTCCGTAAACCGCATTCCGAACCATCGCCTCTACGCGTTCCGTTGCCGAAGTTCCTGTGGTTGCAGCCAAAAACATCTCTTTTCCGCGTCCCGGAGTCACGACTCTTCCGATTGTAGATACTCCAATCGGGAAAGGGTAATGCATCGTAACAGCTCCCTGTATTTCCCCGTTCTCGAGCACTTCTTCCATGCGCTTATGAGAGTCTTCGCCATCAATAATCACTGCGCGAAACCCTCTGCTCTCTGCGATTCGTACGCCTTCACGGATATTGTCAAGCCCATGCTCCGTTCCGGAAACCGCTATGCCAATTAAAGGCTTTTCCCGGAAGCTTCCGCTTTCAATTGCATCTGCAAGATTTAAGAATGCGTTTGCAATTTTTTCTCTTACCATCTTTTCAGACATTTTTTCTTTCCTTGTTTTGCAAAATCACGCAAAGCCTCTGCAATTATTTCCTTGATTCTTTCGTCAGAGATTTCAGATTTGTCCTCAACTCCCGGATTCTTTTCAATCAAGAAAGAGATTCCGTCGAACAAATTCGTCATTCTGCCAAGGAAAAGACTTCCTTTTCCTATAATCATCGCGCGGGAGACTTCTCCGCTTAGGATGTCTTCTCTGCAAGCCCCGATATACGGAACGCCCGATGGAATATGACCCTGTGTCGGTGCCCATCCAACTAAGCCGTGTTTGGATACAAAATCTGCGATCTGCGTTCTTTCCAAATCTCCTCGTTTTACTCCAAGGGCTGCAATCATCTTGTAATTTGCTTCCGGAACATCCCCTGCTCCGGCAGGTTTTGTAATATCAGGATTTTGTAATTCCGGTGCAAATTTATCAACATCTGTAAGTTTAATTCCTGCCTTATCCAACGGATCTGTCACCAGTGAGCTTATTACATTCTGCGGTGACGAGCCGGTTCCGACGGTGTGTCTTCCGACGATGTCCGTTCTGATAACCGGATTTACTCCATCGTTTGTGCTCAGTAATACAGCAAAACCACCCAGGCAGTCCTCAAGAATCGGAAGTCCTTTCTTTACGTGATCCTTGCCATTCATTCCAAGCTTTGCGGTGCATCCTCCTGCTGTAACAATGACATTCTTAAATGTTCCCGCTTGAACAAGTGAGGCTGCATTTAGTAACGCATGTGCAGGGCCTGCACAGAACCCTCTGGTGTCTGATCCCGTCGCATTTGTCAGTCCGACAACTTCTGCGGCTGCCTTTGCAAAGTTTCCGCCGCCTCTTTGGTTCATGTCTCCGCACGCTTCCTCGCAGCAGTCAATGACATAATCAATTTCTTCAGGATTTACTCCGGTTACTCTTATCAAATGGAGCATAGCTAAAACGCTTCCTGCCTTTGATACGATGTTTTCCAGCATGACATGCGAACTCAGATTCACATCAACATCATGCGCCTGTCTTACTGCACCGACCAGTTTGAAATTGTGGTAAATGGCCTCTGCGTGTTCTTCGTTTACAAGTTTTTCGATGTCAGCTTCCGTTTCCTGATTTTTGTCAAGAATCGAAATCTGCTCTTCCTTAAGCATTCCGTGAGCGGTGAGTCTTGCCTTCACTTCCTGCGCGAAGCCTGACTCAAGCTTAACAAGATCAAACGCATCGCAAATCTGCATCAGACCTATAAACTCATCCTGCGGCATGATTTCGCCATACTTTCCGTATCTGTCTGCCTCTGCAGCTTTTTTATCGTAGTACGGGAACTCCACATTCGCAAGTTCGCTGTTTGTCATATTTCCTATGTAAACCTGATTTGGAATATAACTGAGTACATCTTCATAACTTCTCAAATGCTGAGGCAGAAGTTTTAAATATTCCGACTCAGGATTTACTATTTTCTCGGTCGTCTGCGTTGTACCATTATGTAAAACCATATCCGGTGCTGCCGCTAAAATGTAGCTTGCACCTTTTATTACTGCATAGTTGCTCATCTTTGGCTCCTTTATTTTGCATTATGCAAGTGCATAATACTTTTCAATCATTTCTTCTACTGCTTCCTTTGTTGCATCGTCTTTCACGAGTTCCTCAACTTTTTCTCCGTCCTTGTAAACGGCGATTACCGGAAGACCCATGATTTTCTGTCCGATTGCAAGTCTTCTTGCCTTGGTTGTGTTTAATGCGGCAAACTTAATCTTATCTCCGTAAACATCTGCCATCGCATGTACATGTGGCATAAGAGCCGCACAAGGAACACAGCCGTCTCCGTAAAAATCCACTAACACATAACCCTCTGCTTTTAATACTTCTTCTTCAAAAGTGTTTTTATCAACTTCTAACATTTCTCTACCTCCTGATTATCTTCTATTGTTCTTCTATATATTTTCCAGCCTGAACAGCTGCAATTGCACCATCTGCAGTCGCCGTAACAACCTGCCGCAGGCTTTTCTTTCGAATATCCCCTGCCGCAAAGACGCCGGGAATGTTTGTTTTCATATCATCGTCTGTCAATATATATCCCGCTTCGTTCATCGTCACCTTATCTTTGAACAGTTCGGAATTTGGTTTAAAGCCGATAAATACGAAGATGCCGAAAGTGCCGTCCTCCTCATCTGCCTTAATTTCTGAAGTTGTTCCGTTCTTAACATTCTTGACAACCATTGATTCCACAAGGCCGTCTCCCTTTATTTCCTCTACAACGGTATCCCACAGGAAATGAATTTTTTCGTTGGCAAATGCTTTTTCCTGAATGGATTTTGCCGCTCTCAGTTCATCTCTGCGATGTATGATTGTAACTTTTCTTGCAAATTTAGTTAAATACAGTGCTTCCTCTACCGCGGAGTCTCCTCCTCCGACTACAAACACTTCAAAATCCTCAAAGAATGCCGCATCACAAGTTGCACAATAGGATACGCCTTTGCCTGTGAGTTCTCTCTCACCCGGACAGCCGATCGGAACAGGATGTGCTCCGGCAGCGATAATAACAGCCTTTGCCTCGTATTCCTCACCTATGCACTTGATTTTCTTAATGTTTCCGTCCAGATCAACATCGGTTACCGTGTCAAAAACATGGTCAACCCCGAATTTTTCTGTTTGCGCTGTCATTCTGTCAATCAAAGAAGGTCCGGTTTCTCCTTCCATGCATCCGGGGTAGTTTTCGATTTCATTCGTAATTACAATTTGTCCCCCGTTCTTCTGTTTCTCGATTATGAGCGTATTGATTCTCGCTCTTCCTGCATAAAGTCCTGCTGCCAGTCCTGCAGGACCTGCGCCTATAATTATTAAATCGTACTTTTTCATAAGTTTTTACTCCCTATGTTTTTTTGAAAAGAAGGCGGCGAACCCGCCGCCTCCCTGCGATGATTATAATTGGTCTCTGATTGCATGCATTTCATTACAAATGTCATCTACATCAAGAACCATTTCCATCATGCTAATCTGTTCATCATAAACAGCCTCATCAATTTCAGCCTTAATCTCAGGCTCACAGATGTGGTAAACCGCGAGTTTCAACGAAACTCCTGCCAATGGACCTGCATAAGTCGGGTCTCCGAGCGTTACTGTTTCTGCCGCCAGCCCTGCTGCTTCGCCTTCTGCTGCGCCCAGCAGAACAACAACATTGTCAGCGCCGTACTCTTCAGCAAACTCTTTTACACGCCTTTGATTTTCAAGGTCCATAGCTCCTGCGGCCGTTCAGACGAAACATTCTGTAGATGAAAAAATAACATCCGCTCCGGCTGATTTAGCACACTCTGCAATAGCCTGTCCCGGAATTCCATCTCTGTCGCCGATTATTATGGCTTTTTTACCATCCAGAATTGCCATCTCACCGTCTCCTTTCTTCTAATTTTTAGAATACTTGTGCATTCAACATTCACAAGTATAATATATAGCAAATTTCATGCCATTTATACACTATTTATTAAAAATATTGATACTCCGGAAATCCTCTGTTTTTCAATGTTATCTCGTTTTTTAAACTCTTTATTCCATGCACGCGGTTAAAACAAAAAAATAAGCGACAGGTTTTTGTCGCTTATTTCGCAAATTTTTTGTCAAGTATAAATTCTTTAAATTTTAAAGCCGCGGGTGTTAATGTAATATTTTTATTATATATGAAGTAAAATTCTCTTTTTAAGTCGATTTCTTCCAGCTCAAATACAAGGTAGTTCTGCGTTTCGGATTCTTCTGCGGCGATTCTGGAAATCACCGAAACACCCAATCCAGATGAAACGCACTTCTTTACTGTTCCCAAATGATTCACAATTGCAGATGTCTTGCTTTTCCAATTCGGATCGACTTTCTGGCAATAATCTTCAAACGACTTTCGGGTAGCAGAGCCTTCTTCTCTCCAGACAAATTCCTCTTGGTAAAATGACTTCAGCCCTATAACATTTCCTTCTTCTCTTAAACGCTTGAATTTTTCATTCTTAGGAGTTATCAGCACCAAAGAATCTTTTAGCAATAGCTCGCACTTCAGCTCATTGCCGCGATAATTGCCTGTAAATCCAATATCGCCCATGTTATCCAGAATGTCATTCCATACTTTTTCGCTGTCCGACTGCTCCACATAGAACGATACCTTTGGATAAAGTTTGTGGAATTCCGCAATCAGCTGCGGCACAATATGTTCTCCGGGAATACTGGATGTTTTAATGTTTATTTCGCCTGAAATATCCTTCAGCGAGCTTTCCATTGCGTCAATCGCACGCTCCCGCGTATGCAAAAGGTTGATTGCATAATTGTAAAAAGCCCGGCCCTGTTTGGTGGGACGTGATTCTTTTCCCATGCGGTCTATCAAAGTAACCCCCAATTCTTTCTCAAGGGAACTGATGTGTGTGCTTATGGTCGGCTGCGTCAAAAACGTCGCCTCTGCCGCCTTTGAAAAACTCTTGTATTTAATTACATTTACAAATGCCTCTATTTGCTTAAAATCCATTTTTTCTCCTCTACGCCATGACTCTTACATCATCAATCTTTCGTGTTATTTTTTGTTCATCGAAATATTCGAGAATGGTCACTGCATATTTCCTTGATGTTCCCAATAAGTCTCTGAATTCCGCCAAAGTAATGTGACCGTTCTCCGTGATGTGCTGCTCCATTTCTTTCCTTGCATTGGACAATGCATCTTTGTCTATATAGTACTGATAGTTTAAACGTATGATTTCATTTCCATCCATAGATTCAATTATGTGCTTTGCATTCACCTTGTCTTTTTTATCTGCCAGAATCTCATCGATTGTCGGCATTTCATATTTCTGCGTACGATACTGCTGCAAAATATCTTGCTTGAGTGCCTGCATCTCCGGTGACAATTTTACCCGGAAATCAGCCGCCGCGATTACATTCCGGCTCGAATTAATTAATTCTTTTTGCTGCATTTCACTCAATACAATCTCAATTGCCTTCCTGCTGTCGGCCCTCATTTTGTGCTGCAATCTGGATTTTAGTTCCTCTTTCTGCATTCCCTGCGACATTTGATTTTTTTCATGGTATTCATGCAGCAAGTCAAGACATAAGTTTGAAGCTTCATTCAAATAAGAAGTGTGCAGCAAGATTTCCTGCTCGGCTATCTTTATGCGGTTTTCCTCTTCCAATTCGTGCAAAACAGGTAATATTTGTTCCTTGCTTGCATTTACTCTTTGAGATAGTGTCTCAATATTCATAAGCTTCGGGCTTTGCTCGTAAATCAAAATCTCACAAAGTTCCTTAAAGGTTCCCTTGTCTTTTTTGTTAAGGTTTTCCAACACTTGCGAATCGAACCTTTTATGCTTAACCGGATCGGTCTCAAGAATTTTTCCGCCGCCGATTGACACAAGCGGCGAATAGAACCTGATAATGAATCTGTCTGCGTATTTTGCGACAATCGGTTCTTCTAAACGAAGCTGCGCCAAACACTCGTCGCCCTTTTCCGCAGCATCGCGGTCCAGCAAAACAATTTTGGCAAGCGTTTCTGCAGCACCGCAGTAAAAATGCACCCTGCTGTTATTCAAAACCGTTCTTTCGGAATCGGAAAAGATGCATAGCTTTACATCCAGCATCTTCGTCGGTTTCATAGCTCCCTTTCTGGCAAGAACCGCTCCCCGTACAATGTCTTCTTTTTTTACCCCACCCAAATTCAACGCAGTACGCTGCCCCGCATAAGCGCACTCTGCCTGCGCGTTATGAACTTGAATATTTCGTATTTTTGCGGTCTGGCTGCCGGGATAAATTTGTACTTCATCGCCCGTGCGGACGGTTCCCTCAAGCAACGTTCCTGTTACAACCGTTCCAAACCCCGCTATGGTAAACACTCTGTCGACCGGCAGGCGAAATAACTCATCTTGATAGTTTTTTAGCTTCCCGTCTTCGATACACGAAAGAATCATTGCTTTCAAAGCTTCAATATTCTCTCCCGTGTATGCAGAAACTTCTATCTCCGGAGCGCCTTCCAGGAATGAGCCTCGAACCATTGCTCTCGCATCCTCTTTTACAAGTTCCACCCATTCCTCATCATCGACAATATCTTTTTTGGTATAAACAATAATGCCTTTTTTTATATCAAGCATGTTAAGAATCTGAAAATGCTCTCTTGTCTGCGGCATAACCCCTTCATCC
>CAVKSD010000086.1:0-8238 GCA_963658905.1 Bacteroidaceae bacterium | reverse complement strand
CTTTCATGGCAATTATACACAAATGCGCGCTAATCGTCAAGACATCCGTACCGTCTAAAGATCGCCTGCTCAAAGTCTACTCAAACTGGCTGCTATACAGTGCGGCGTAGGCTCCGCCCTTTGCCAGCAGCTCGTCATGGCTTCCCTGCTCAATGATGTTTCCGCGTTCCATGAACAAAATGGTATCGGCGTCCCGAATGGTGGAAAGCCTGTGGGCGATCACAAAGCTGGTGCGCCCCTGCATGAGCCGGTTCATCGCCTTGCCTATTTCTGCTTCCGTGCGGGTATCAACGCTGGAGGTCGCCTCGTCCAAAATCAGAATCGGCGAATTGCACAGAAATACCCTCGCAATGGTAAGAAGCTGCTTCTGCCCTGCAGAAAGGTTTGCCGCTTCGTTACTCATTACCGTATCGTAGCCATGGGGCATTGTGCGAATGAGATAGTCGATTTTTGCTGCTTTTGCCGCGGCTTCGATCTCCTCCCTGCTCGCCTCCGGCTTTCCGTAGGCGATGTTTTCCGCAATGGTTCCCGAAAAGAGCCACGAGTCCTGCAAAACCATGCCGAAGTTTCTGCGAAGTCCGCTGCGGCTCATTTTCGCCGTGTCTACCCCGTCGAGAGTGATTTTGCCGCCGTTTATCTCATAGAAACGCATCAGCAGATTGACAAGGGTCGTCTTTCCCGCTCCTGTGCTGCCCACAACCGCGATCTTTTGCCCCGGCGCAGCGATAAAGCTGATATCCTTCATCAAAATCCTGTCCGGGTAATAGCCAAAGCTGACCTTTTCAAAGGATATTTCGCCATTTGCCCTTTCCAAATTCACAGGCTCGAAAGGCTCCGGAATTTCCTCCGGCTCGTCCAGCAAATCAAATGTACGCTTAGCAGCCGCAAGCGCTCCCTGCAAAGAATTTATCATATATGACGCTTCCGCAAGAGGCTCCGCTGCAAGATTCATATACTGGAAAAGCGCCTGCATAACTCCTACCGTCATTCTGCCGCCAACCAAAGCCCGTCCTGCGATAAGGGCAATCGCCGCCAGCGCAATTCTCGTCAGCAGCCTAATAAGCGGATTCACACAGTTTGAAAGAAAATCCACCCTTTGGTTTGCAAGCCGCGTCTTTTCCGCCGCAGCTTCAATATTTTTCACACTGTCATCCTCGTTGCTATAGGCTTTGATGACGTCCCGTCCGTTATAATATTCCTCGCAAAGTCCCGTAAGTTTTGCGATACATTCCATGCGCTCCCCGGCGAGGCGAAAACTTTTTTCCGAAACGATTTTGGTGATAAATACGCTTAATAGCATGAATCCCAGGAAAATCAAGGTTATGGAAACGCTGTAATAAAGCATCATAAAAATCGAACCTATTATTGTCCCTACAGCCACTATCAGTTTCAGAAGTCCGGTCTGCATAACCTCGGACATTTTGTCCAGATCGCTTGTCAGCCGGCTGAGTATCTCCCCTGCTTTGTTTCGGTCGAAAAAGCTAAGAGGGAGCCTCTTTAACTTTGCTGCCACCTGCTTGCGCAGGCTCAGTACTAACGTCTCCGCAACGCTTGCCATCAAATAGGACTGGAGAAAATAAAAGAGCCACATAAAAAAGTATTGTATCGCAAGTTGCAAAAGTTCGCTCCCCATATTATCCCATGTGATGCGAAACGACGCTCCGCTTGCCCAGGAGCCTTGGATACTTTCCCAAAGCCTGTCGATTACTATGGCGCTGTACATCGGATTCCAGACCTCCAGCGCAACACAAAATATAATCGACACTAAAATTATAGTAAGCCGAAGCCGCTGATCGTGAAACTCCCGCAGCAGCCTCAATGCCGTGTTTTGCTTTTTCATTTTGCTTCCTCCCTCGTTTGCGAACGATAAATTTCCCGGTACACAGGACAGTTTTCCATGAGTTCCTCGTGGGTTCCCCTGCCTACCATATGCCCCTCGTCCAGGACGATAATCTGGGCGGCATGACGGATTGTGCTGACCCGCTGGGCAATAATTAGAACCGCCGCATCTTTTGTTTCCTCCGCAAGAGCCCGCCTGAGCGCCGCATCTGTCTTAAAGTCCAAAGCGGAAAAGCTGTCGTCAAATATATAAAGCTCCGGTTTTTTCACCAGCGCCCTTGCGATGGATAGCCTCTGCCTTTGTCCGCCGGAAAAGTTTGTGCCGCCTTGCGCCACGGAGGATTCCAGTCCTTTTGGCAGCGAGCCTATGAAATCTCCTGCCTGAGCAACCTCCGCTGCGTGCATGAGTTCTTCATCGCTTGCAGTCTTGTTTGCGTATCGCAGGTTTTCTGCAACGGTTCCCGAAAACAGCCAAGCCTTTTGCTGAACATAGGAAATATGCTCCCTCAGGTAGCTTTGAGGCATCTTGCGCACATCTACGCCCTTTAACTTCACCTTGCCTCCTGCCACATCATAAAATCTTAAAATCAGCGACGCTACCGTTGATTTGCCGCTGCCCGTTCCTCCTATAATTGCAGTCGTTTCCCCTCGCCTGCAAGTAAAGTTAAGATTCGCCAAGGTGTCTTCCTCCGCATCCGGGAATCTAAAGGAAACATCTTCGAAAGTCAGCACCTCGTCGCGCGCTACCTTTGTATCTTCTGTATTTTCTGTATCCTCCGGCACTCGTTTCGTTAAATCCACGATTTCCGGTTCATGTTCCAATATCTCCCTGATACGGTCGCAGCACTCCAGCGCCCTCGGCAAAGTCAATATTTCTATCTGCGCCATCATAATGAAAAACAAAACCATTGTCGCGTATTCGATAAGCGCCGTTATATCTCCTATTTGAAAATTCCCGACGCTGATTTCCGCACCACTGATAAAATAGATTACCACGACAAATATATTGAAGGCAAGGAACGAAAGCCCGTCAAGGCAGGCAAACATCCGGTTAGCCTTGATTGAAGTTCCTGCGTAATCCGAAAAGGCATTCCCCATTCTTGCCCTTTCTCTCTCCTCGCTGTTAAAGGCGCGAACCACGCGAACCCCTGTGATATTTTCCAGAAGAACCACGGACATCTTATCCAGCAGCTTTTGCAGTCTGCGAAAAAGCGGCGAAGCACTGCGCATGATGAAATACGCAAGGATCAAAACCACTCCAACCACTGCCAGAAGCAAAAATCCGACTTTTGTATCCAGACGAAATGACAGAACCAGCGCCACCACGCAGATTGCCGGAACAGGAAGTATAATTGAAAGCAGGCTTCTTATGGCAAGCTGAATTGTATTCACATCGGGCACCGTTCTCGTAGTGACGGAAGCCGTACCGAATTGCCGGAAGTCGTATACCGAAAGCGCGAGAGTTTTTTCGTATAGGGCAGTCCTGATATCCTTGCCTACTTTTGATGCAAAAACCGCCCCCGCATAGCCGCCCAAAATACCGCAGACGCCAAAGATTACCGAAAACACGATCATCTTTATACCGGTTTCGACTAACTTATCAAAATTCGCTCCGGACACTCCCAGATTCAGCATTTCCGCCGCAAAAGTGGGTATGAGAAGTCCTCCCATAACGTCCAGAATCAGCAAGATGATGGCGACAAGGCATATAGCTATATGCCGCCGCGCAAATTGTAGAATCAGTTTCATAAAATATATTTCCCCCCTCTTGTTTTACGTTTGTTTTACTCGTTTTTTTACTTGACAAAACCGTTCACACTGTGCCATTATAATCTGTATAGTAGCTATACAGTCAAGGGGTAAATAAAATGTTTTCAAAAAATTATTTTACTATTTCGAATTTTGCAAAACTTATGGGAATCAGCCGCCAAACACTCATATACTACGACCGAATAGGCTTGTTTAAGCCCGTCAAGACCTTGGATAACGGATATCGTCTGTATTCCAGAAATCAAATCAATGTCATAAGTTTGATATCCATGCTCAGTGAAATGGGGGTGCCTCTCAAAGAGATCAAACCGATCGTCGATAATATATCTCCGGATACAGCCCTCGAAATCCTGAAAAAGCAGCTAAAGGATGCAAAAGAAAAGCTGTTTAGACTCCAAATGTTAGAAAATATGCTTAGCATGAGAATAGGACAAATTGCAGGCGGCGACGAAATCCTGAAAAACGGCGCTCCGCCCTTTGCCGTCACGAAAATAGAGGATGATATTCCCCTTTACATAGGCGAAGAAATAAACTGCCCTTGGAATGAGATCCCAGACGATTTTATTATAGATTTTTATGCGAAATGCGAGGAGCTGAATTTTCCGTTGATTTTTACCAGCGGACATATGAGGAAAAAAGAGAATTTGATAATGGGAAAAAGCGAGATTATATCGAATCTTTGTTTTTGTCTGAAAGATTCGGCAGGGGCAAACGCAGTGATTCCAAAGGGAACCTATGTCTGCGGTTATGCTCTCGGAGATTATGATTACGATAATACCAATACGATCTACCAGAAAATGCTTGCCTTTATAAAAGAAAAAGGCATGAAAATTGCCGGAAACGCTTACGGAGAATATCTGCTGGATGAGCTTGCCGAAAGCGACCCCGACAAATTTGTTTTGAAGATTATGATACAGGTGGACTATTGCAAATAGCCGAATGTCACCGGTTTAACATCTTTTGTGAGTTTTTCAAAGGTATAGCCCTTTTTCTTGAGTTTTTCGATTATTTTCGGGAGTGCCTCCACCGTCGTGTCCTTTGCATTCGTGTCGTGCATGAGAACAATGTTGCTTTTGCCCTTGCGCACGCCGTTTACTACGTTGTTTGTTATCCAGTTTGCCGAGGCTGTTCCGTAGCTTGCGTCACCGGAACTTACGTCCCAGTCATAATATGTATAACCCCGCCTTGTCATCTCTGAGATGATCTGCTCGTACACCGCCCCGTTGTAGGAGTTTACCGAGCCACCGGGAAATCTGAATATTTCGGGTTTCACCCCTGTCAGTTCTTCTATATGCTTTGACAGCTTGTTAAAATCCTTGAGATATGCATCCACCGACTTGTATATTTTTTCGTAATTGTGTGAGGCTGAATGAATGCCAATGGTGTGTCCTTCTTCGATGATTCTGCGGTAAAGATCTTCTTCCTCCTCGGAATTCCGATAAATAACAAAAAACGTGGCTTTAACATCGTATTTTTTGAGGACCTTGAGAATTTTCTCGGTGTTTTCCGTGCTAGGGCCGTCGTCAAAGGTAAGATAAACTTTTTTGTTATTTCCCTCCTCTGACGTTTCGTCGTACAGGAAATCATTGTCTACATAAAGATTCTTGTATTTTGTCTGATACTCCGGATGTAGCTGTCCCTCCCTTGCCTTGAGTTCTTTGCCGATTTTGATTATATCCTCGGAGCTGATTTCTCCCGCTTCCTGAGTCTCCTCTAAAAATGTGATAATTTCTCCATGTTCATCGAAGAGTTCCTGATTTTCAGACTTTGTGGCCATCAGTGCGACCACAAGTGCAATTATCAGTGCCACAACCGTGAATGTGATAATTCTTTTCCACTGCCTAACTGTCATTTTGTATGTCGTTCCCTTGTCTGTCTTTATTATGAAAGCACATTAACGCCGTAGCTCTCTATTTTTGAGGCATAGCCATCATGATTTTGCCGTCTACAAAGGCGCCAAATTCCATTCCCATTCTCTTTGCTTCTATGTCGCCGCGTACTGCTGCGCCATCCAAAAGTGCCACTGTGCCGCTTGCATTAATATTTCCGTTCACAGTACCCGCGACATTGATGTTTTTGCACAAAACGTTTCCGTTTACAGTGCCGTGTTTAATCGAAACATCTCCCGCAGCCTGTATCTCGGCTGTAAGATTGCAATTTTTCAGCATCAAATCTTTGCATTTGATAAGACCTTTCACGTTTCCTGTTATGGTAACATTTCCTGTAGCGGTCACATTTCCCTCTACCGTTCCTGCGATTTGGAGGTTACCTTTTGCTTCAATGTTACCCTCTACTCTTGTTCCTGCGGAAATAATGCCAAGTTCATCTACAGATTCACCGAAGGCTTCCTTTACGGGCGGTCTTTCATCGTACTTTTGTCCGTTTTCGACTTTCGCATTACTTGCGGCTTCTGTATTTTTCGCATCTTCACTGCTTGCGTTCACTTTGTTTTCGTTTACTTTATCGTCAACATTTGCATTGGTTTTGTTCTCAGGCTGTTTTTCTGTAGCGGCTGTCTGTATTTTGTTATCTTTCATGTTCTTCCACCCCCAAACAAAATTCTACGTTTTCATCCAAATCCGTATTTGACTCGGTAATGACGGAGCCTCTTATACGCGCTCCGGGGTGTGAAACGAAACTGCCTGTAAGGATATTTCCTGCCACAACGGCTTCTTCTTTCAGGACTACGGCTTCGTCGGCTTTCAAATCGCCCTTTATTTTTCCGGAAACGGTAATGGCTCCGGCGCTTACATTTCCTACGATGATTGCAGCAGAATCCACCGCTGCTTTTTCGCCGACCGTGATATTGCCCTTTACCCTCGCTTCGGTAAAGGAAGCATTTGTGGCTTTTATGTCTCCAACAACTATGTTCTTTATCGCCACGTTTCCGCCTGCGTCTACGTTTCCGTAAACGGCGCCGTCTATAACCACATCATCCGATGTTTTGATATTTCCGCGTATTATCATTGCAGAAGTAATATGGCTGCCCCCGTGCTTTTCCGCATAAATCTGTGGCCTTTCAATTTTCGGCTCGTTAATCTTGATTTCACCGAGAACAGGAGCTACAACTGACTCCGAAATGAGTTCGCCCTCCCCTATTTCTTCAAATCCTGTAAGCTCTCTCAGAGCCCGCAAAAAATTACCCTTATCAGACATGATTTTAACCTTTCTCTTGCAAAGCCCGTCGCCCTGCAAATGTACATTTATGTCGTTTTTTGTCGAAAAAAACTACCTTACTAATTTTACTGCCCCCCCCTTATTTTGTCAAGGTCTTTCAGGCAAGTTTTTTGTAAGTTTCTTATGGCATTTTCTGTCGTTTTTCCCATCATCTACATCAAAAAGTTCGCTTATAACCGCAGAGCCGATGACAAGCGCCGCACCTAAAATTCCAAGCAGCGAAAGCTTTTCCCCCAGTATGATTGCCGACAAAATCAAAGCGAATATCGGATCAATATAGCCAAGAACAGCGATGGACTGAGCTTTCAGGGCTTTCATGCTGCCAAAATACATGGCGTAGGCGATTCCGGTGTGAAAAATCCCCACAATAAGCACCATCACCACCGCTTTGAAATTCAGACTTACCGCTCCGAAATCTTCTGTTATGAGCAAATACGGCAAAAGCACTATCGCCGCCGAAAACAGCTCCACGGTGGTTCTTTTGTAAGCGTCTGCAAGGCTGATTTTTTTGTTAAGTATGACCACTGCGGCGTAAAGCGCCGCGGCTAAAAGTCCGCAGATGATTCCGACTATATCTTTGCTGCCGACTCCCTCTCCCTCCAACATTCCCGACACGAATACCATGCCTATGATTGCGGCTACAGCGCAAGCGAGCTTCCTTGCGGTGAGCTTTTCTCTGAAAACAACAGGCGAAAGCAAAATCAAAATCGTCGGCTGCATATAATAGCACATGGTGGCAACTGTCACCGTGGTATAGCGATAGGATTCAAAGAGAAAAATCCAGTTCATGCCGATGACAGCTCCGGTAATTGCAAGTAAAATCAGGTTTCGTCTGTCAAGTCTTTCACCCTTTCCCTTCTCTTTGGCAAGTGAAAACAATAACAGAAAAATGCCGCCGATCAAGCCTCGCGCAAATGCCAAAAGCCCTGACGACAGCGGAATATATTTTCTGAAAATGCCGATGGTGCCAAAAATCATCATCGACGAGATAAACTTCAGATAAGATTTTTTTGTGTCAGAATTCATATTTACGCCTCTTTTTTACGCCTATTTGCTGTTGGTTGACCCGCCTGCCAACGCTCAAAATTTCTTCTCATTCTATCACAGCCCCGTTTGCATTTCAAGCCCGTAAAAGCCGCAGTGCGTTCATATTCCGGATATTTCGAAGCAAATTTCGGAGCCTGCGCATGGATTTCTCTGCTTTTTTACGATCCCCTACTGTTTTGTTACGCGCACTTACGGTCGAAAAGAGATTTCTAAAGTTTTTATAAAATTTTTTTCGCATATTGAAAATTTCCTATTCCAAAATACGAAAATATGTGTTATTATATTTTCGGTACAAAACTCCATATATTTTGGGCGATTAGCTCAGTTGGGAGAGCGCCGCGTTCGCAACGCGGAGGTCAAGAGTTCGAGCCTCTCATCGTCCACCACAGCAAACCCCTTGAAATT
>CAVKSD010000085.1:0-8270 GCA_963658905.1 Bacteroidaceae bacterium | reverse complement strand
CTCGGTATGGCTGTAGCGGAAATCGTCAAGGCAACAGGACTCAGCGAGGCTGAGGTTGCAAAGCTTTAGTGTATTTTTCCGTTGAGAAAATTGAAAGTTTATAGTTTTTTTAAGCAGCAGGCGCGACTGTGATATATCAGCCGTTTCTGCTGCTTTGTATGATGATAATGAACATTTCCCGCGGTATCAGCCCCGGCCATGGTTAATGGGAAGTTAGCTCCAAACTTGGCTTGTTCAGCCAAATCATTGTCTACGTTATCCCAACTATGTACTACGTATTTGTAGTGATCAAGAGTATCATACGCAGTGCCGTAGTCGGGAATTGCACTGTTTTCAGGCTTGGCGGCTTCTGCTGCAGCTTCTTGTGCGGTTAAGCCGTTGTAGCTTGTCCATTTATTTGCATCGTTGGAATGTGCAAACAGCAGGTCGGAGTAATACATGCTCAGGGTAATGTAATAAGAAAGCCGGCTTCGCTGATCAGATTTTTAGCGGTAGACTTTCTTGTTATTCCGTAAATACCCGAACGATATTTCCTACATAATAAAAAACGTCCTTGAATTTTGAGGTTCAAAGACGCATTTTATTCTTACTCCTGTACCGGGAACGGCGGCCAGCCCATCGGTTTTCCACCTATTACATGGAAATGCAGGTGTTTTACGGTCTGGAAAGCGTCGTCGCCGTTGTTGCTGACAACTCTGTAGCCGTTTTCGAGGCCCTGACTTTTTGCGATTTCTCCGATTTTGCAAATGATGTGTCCTACCAGCTCGTGATCCTCCGGCTTTACGTCGTCGATACAGGCGATGTGCTTCTTTGGAATTACCAGAACATGAACCGGTCCCTGTGGGTCAAGGTCCTTGAATGCGACGATCTTGTCGTCTTCGTAAACGATGTTTGATTGAATCTCGTGATTCGCAATCATGCAAAAAATACAATCTGCCATTATAAAATTTCTCCTTTCATGCCATCTCTATATGGTTCTAAAAGCTTAACTTTTTGAAAACTGTTCAAATGCTCCGGGCTACCGAAAACATACACCTTGATGTAATTTTCGGTATATCCGCTGATGAGGCTTTCGCCGCCTTCGCCCTTTTCGCCTGTTTCTTCCTGCTCAAAAATCACCCTGCGCACTTCCCCTGCCGAGCTTTCGAGGAACTTCTTTGTGACTTCTTCGGACCTTTTGATGAGTCTTGTGACACGCTCGTTTTTCGTCTGTCCGTCAATCTGATCTTTCATCTCCCACGCCGCGGTGCCCTCCCGCTTTGAGAATTTAAAAGCGTGGACTTTCAGGAAGTCCGCCTCCTCCACTATGCGAAGACTGTCCTCAAAATCCTCCTCGGTTTCCCCCGGAAAGCCGCAAATAATGTCGGTGGTCACTCCGTAATGGGGGTCATGGGCTTTGAGAACCCTCACGATGTCTATATAGTCCTGCCTGCTGTAATGGCGGTTCATGGCACCGATGATTCTGTCGCTGCCGCTTTGTATGGAAAGGTGCAGATGTGGGCAGAGTTTTTCGTAGCGCATTAGTCTTTTTACATAATCCGCGTTTACCACCGTGGGCTCAAGCGAGCTGAGTCTTATGCGAAAATCGCCCTCCAAAGCGTTGATTCTGTTTATGATAATCTCGATTCCCTGCATTTTCTCCCGCTTTTCCTCCGTGGTAAGGGGATAGCCGAAACTTTCCTCGGTTCCATAGAGGGCGGCGTTTATTCCCGTAAGCACCACCTCGCGAAAGCCTTTATCTATCAGGGTTTTCACTTCCTCAATAATTTCTTCGGGGTCGCGGCTTCTCACTGCGCCTCTGGCAAAGGGAATCAGGCAATATGAGCAGAAGCGGTTACAGCCTTCCTGAATCTTGACATAGGCGCGAGTCCGGGAGTCCATTGAAGTTATAATTCCCTTATCGTGGTAAGAAGTAAGGGCGTCGTACTCCAAAATATGCTTCTGTTTCACGTGGCTTTTCATATATTCTTCAACGTAGTCTGCGATATTGTTTTTTTCGCCTGTTCCTGCCACAATGTTGACCTCAGGCAGAGCCTCAAGTTCCTCGGGCTTTACCTGGGCATAGCAGCCGGTGACTGCAATCACAGCCTCCGGACACTGCTTCTTCATGCGGCGAATGTACTGACGAGATTTTCTGTCCGCCAGGTTCGTAACGGTACAGGTATTTATGACATATACATCGGCTTTGTCTTCCTCGCCCACGATTTCGTAGCCACGAGATGCAAACTGCTCCTTCATGGCTTCGGTTTCGTATTGGTTGACCTTGCAGCCGAGAGTGTGAAATGCTGCTTTTTTCAAATTACAAGTCCTTTCAAGTTTATGTAAATCTATATATGTTTACTTATATTTATCCAGCTGAGCCTCCACATCGGGCATCTTTTTGACTGCAGGATTTTTGGTTATTTCTCCGCGGAAAACTACCATGTCGATGTTTCTGAGGGCTTCCAAGTTTTCAAGTGGGTTTTCCCTTGTCACTACAAAATCCGCCGATTTTCCCGGCTCTATGCTGCCTGTAATGTCTCCCACACCTGCAAGTTCTGCGTTTCTCTTGGTCGCCGTGTAAAGGGCAAAAGCGTTGGAAACCCCGCAGTATTTGTGAAAATAGTTCAGCTCCCGCCACATATCGTAGTGGGTGATATACGGGCAGCCCGTGTCGGTTCCAAGTCCCACCGGAATCCCGTTTTCAAGGCAGGCTTTGGCGCAGTCCAAGATTCCCTCAAAGACAATTTTTCCGTTATATTGCGCAACCTCGCTTATATGGGTCGTCCCCCGATCAAACTTGGCAAATGGCAGCGCCGGTGAAATCGTTGCAACCAGAAAAGCATTTTTTTCTTTGAAAAGCTTGATGATTTCTGCGTCCGGTTTTGCACCGTGTTCGATGGAATCTACCCCGTTTTCGAGAGCGCATTTTACTCCCTCCGGGCTTTCCACATGAGCAGCCACCTTAAATCCCAGTTTGTGAGCCTCGTCACAGGCGGCTTTTACATATTCCGGAGGCATCTTCAGTTCCCCCGGTTCGCCCTTGACCTTTGCGTCGAGGACTCCGCCGGTAATCATGAGCTTTATCCAGTCCGGCTTTCCCTCTGCAATTTTTCTTACATAGCCCGCGGCTTCCTGGGGGCTGTTTGCCACATAAGCCAGCGAATGCGCCATGTGACCGCCTTCTACGGAAACTGCCATATCGGCGGCGAGGATTCGCGGTCCAATCAGCTCTTTCTTATTGATCCTGTCCCGAATCTGCGAGTCAAAATTTGCAACTCCGCCGGAGGTACGAATCGTAGTAACTCCGCTGAGAAGCTGGGTCTTCGCCGCGTCTATGCAAATCTTGATTCCTATTTTTCTAAACAGTCCGTTGCTTGTGATGAGCTTTACCAGTTTAACCGGATCCGACTCCTTTTTCTTTGGCTTTCCGCTTGACGGAAGATGAAGATGAAGATTGATCAGCCCCGGCATGATATATTTGCCCTTCAAATCTACTTTTTCATATTCGGAAAGCGCCTCAAACTTCTCAGCACTTATAATTTTTTCGATTTTTTCACCATCAGTAAGGATTGCCTTGCCTTCCGTCGGCTCCATGTTTTCCGAGCCGTCGAGAATAATTCCGTTTATGTAAGCAACTTTCATTTTTTCCTCCTGCAAACTCTGTCCGGCAAGCTGCCGAGCAAAGAAAATCCACAATCATTATACTAAAATTCTGCTTAGAAGTCCATAATCATTTGCTCTCCAAAAGAAATCGCCAAAAGCCAAAAGAAGCCAAAAGAAATGCCAAAAAACAAAGCAGCCTATTTTGATAAGCCGCTCCGTTCTCCATTTAATCTACATTCTATTTGATCGCCTCGAATGCCGTGTCCATGGCCGCAATCAGGTCGTCCGCATCCTCGATACCGATGGAAAGACGAATTGTGGTTTCCTTGATTCCCTGTTCCGCCAGTTCCTCCGGTGTGAGCTGAGCGTGGGTCGTGCTTGCCGGGTGAATTACCAGCGATTTTACATCCGCAACATTGGCTAGGAGCGAGAATATCGGCAAATTGTCGATGAATTTCTGTGCGTCGGCTGCGTCACCCTTTATATCAAAGGTGAATATGGAGCCTGCACCATTCGGGAAATATCTCTCGTAGAGGGCATGGCTCGGATTCTCCGGAAGCGACGGATGATGAACCGCCTCAACCTGGGGATGATTATTCAAATATTCCACTATCTTGAGAGCATTCGCCACGTGCTGTTTTACCCTGAGAGAAAGGGTTTCAAGTCCCTGCAAGAAGATGAAAGCATGGAACGGTGAAAGGGTCGCGCCGGTATCTCTCAGAAGAATCGCTCTTATATATGTCACAAAAGCTGCCGGACCTGCCGCCTCCGCAAAGGAAACACCGTGGTAGCTCGGATTCGGATCGGAAATCCAAGGATATTTTCCGGATGCTTTCCAGTCAAAAGTTCCGCCGTCCACGATCACGCCGCCGATAGCAGTTCCGTGACCGCCGATGAATTTGGTTGCGGAATGTACCACAATATCTGCGCCGTGTTCGATAGGGCGAAGCAAATAAGGAGTTGCGAAAGTGGAGTCAACCACCAGCGGAATGCCGTGCTTATGGGCGATATCTGCTACCGCCTCGATGTCTATGATATTGGAATTCGGGTTGCCGAGGGTTTCGATATAGATTGCTTTCGTATTTTCCTGAATTGCATCTTCGAATGCCCCTTCTTCTTCCGGGTCAACAAAGGTTGTCGTGATGCCTGAGGAAAGCGGAAGCGTATGTGCCAAAAGGTTATAAGTTCCGCCGTAGATAGTCTTGGAAGCCACGATATGTTCGCCGCTTGAAGCAAGCGCTCCGATGGTGTAATTGATAGCCGCTGCGCCGGAGGCGGTTGCCAAAGCTGCTGAACCGCCCTCAAGGGCTGCGATTCTCTGCTCAAAAATATCCTGGGTCGGGTTCGTAAGTCTGCCGTAGATATTGCCTGCATCCTTCAGGCTGAAACGGTCTGCCGCGTGCTGTGCATTATGAAATACATAAGACGTGCTTGCGTAGATAGGAACCGCCCTCGCGTCTGTCACAGGATCTGCCTGTTCCTGCCCGATATGCAATTGTTTTGTCTCAAAACTCCAGTTTTTTGAATCTCTTATATCTGTCATTTGTTTTCCTCCTCGTAAATCTTCGTTTCAAAATATTCAAATCTTATCCTTATATAGGTCGTAAGGCGTAATCTGGTAAACATAGTAGTTCAGCCAGTTGGAAAAAAGCAGGTTCGCGGAGCTTCTCCAGGTTGCCCTCGGTGCTTTGTTCGGGTCGTCATTCGGGAAATAGTTTTCCGGAACGCAGGTGTTCGTGTCCTTTTTTATGTCCCTGAAATATTCCTTGGAAAGGGTGCCTGGGTCGTATTCCGGATGTCCCGTCACGAAAATCCGGCTGTTTTCCTTATCGAGAATTAAAAAAGCCCCCGCCTTGTCCGACTGCGCCATAATCTTCAATTCAGGATGTTTTCTGACATCTTCTGTCTTAACCCCCGTGTGTCTTGAATGAGGCACATAGAAAACATCGTCAAAGCCTCTGACAATCTCCTCGTCATCCGAAAGCAGTTCGTGCCTGAATACTCCCGAAAGCTTCTTGTCAAAATCATATTTTTCGATTCCGTAATGATAGTAAAGCCCCGCCTGCGCCGCCCAGCAGATAAACATCGCCGAGGTCACGTGGGTTTTGCTCCACTCCATGATGTCCGTAATTTCGTCCCAGTAGTCAACGTCTTCAAACTCTAATTTTTCCACCGGAGCGCCGGTGATGATCATTCCGTCGAAATAGTCGTGCCTTATCTCTGAGTAAGACTTATAGAATTTTTGCAAATAATCATCCGTGGAGTTCTTGTACTCGTGGGAATCCATGCGGATAAATGTAATTTCCACCTGTAGCGGTGAGTTGGAAAGCAGTCTCAGAAGCTGAAGCTCCGCGTGTTCCTTTTCCGGCATAATATTGACAACAGCAATTTTCAGCTGTCTGATATCCTGACTTTGCGCTCGGTCTTCCGCCATGACAAAGATATTTTCCTTGTTAAGCCTCTGCACCACCGGCATTTGTTCGTTAATTCTGATTGGCATTTTTGTCTCCTTTCTGGTCACAATTATATCGTTATTTTTGTGAGTTGCCAATAGTTTTTCGCAATTTTTCACGCCATTTTCACTCTTTTTTTGTTCTTTCCAACAAAATCCGGTATTGCCCTCATAATTCGCATAACCGTTTAATATTCTTTAGGGAAGAGTCTTCGGCTTTTCGGATTGGAGTATCCTTATGAAAAAAACGGATTTTTTGCTCACCGTCTTTCTTATTTTTTTAATGGCATCCGGCATTTTCCGGGGAGTCGGTTCCTATATGGAAAATTTCCCTCTCTTTTCTGATGGCGGCATCAGCTTTGCCGTTTCCGAGCCTTCCCGCCTGCTTATCGACAGACGTGAAACCGTGGAAATTCCGATTATCATGTATCATGGCATCACAGCCCCCGGCGGCAAGGAAAACGAGTATTTTATCAGTGCCGATCGTTTCGAAAACGACCTGAAATGGTATCGGGACAAAGGCTACACAACTATTCTGCCCTCTCAGCTATACGCCTATGCGGCTGAGGGTGCTTGTCTTCCCTCAAAGCCCATTATGCTCACCTTTGACGACGGTTACTGCAACAATTACACCTACGCCTTTCCGTTGCTTCAGAAATACAAGATGAAAGGGGTAATTTCGATTATCGGTTCTGATTCCGATATTTCTTCAGATGACATATATCGGGTTCCTGCAAGCTGCAATCTTTCTTGGGGCGAGGTTGCGCTGATGGCAAAATCCGGTCTTGTGGAATTCGGAAATCATACGTACAATCTCCATCGTATTTCCGACGGGCGCAAGGGGGCTAACCAAAAGGCCGGCGAATCTTTTGATGCTTATCGCAAAATTTTAATCGCAGATGTTGCGAAAAATCAGGAAAAGATACGGGCGGCAGCCGGTAGCGCGCCACTGCTCTTTGCATGGCCCTATGGGGCTTACCCGCCGGACGGTAGCGGCGATATCGCCCTGAAAGAAGCCGGGATTCCCATATCCGTAAATTCCTATCAGCATATTTCCACGGTACGGCGAGGTGATATGGACAGCCTGCTAGGGCTTGGCCGCTACCTCAGAACGCCGTCTTTTGACCTTGTAACTTTGGAAAACGCCGATTTTTGACCGCAAATCTTGCAAGAAGGATTTATTTATGCTATAATCGTGCATAATAATGAGATTAAACAGGGAGGTTCACAAATGATAACAGGAAAAAAAGATCGTGGTAATGTTGATGTCAGCGTAACGGTAGATGTTTCTAAAATTGTAAGAAACGCCGCAATCGCAGGGGTTTTAATTGTAGGTATCGTCTTCGGATGCAGCACCTACAAGAAGCTGCTAGAGTGGGAAGACTGCGACTGCGACTGTTGCTGCCCGGACGAGGAATAACAAACTATAGCCATCGCTCCGTCGATGGTTTTGTTTTATTCTAAAGTCCAAAGCAAAGGCTTGCTCCAACATATATGCGTTGGCGGCAAGCCTTTTATAAAAATCCAACCGGATGCTAGCTTTTAGCTACTTTTTCGTCGTCATTTATAACTTACTTTTACAACTCCTTGACTTCTTGCAAAGAAAGCCCTGTGAGCTTTGCAATGAGTTCTTGCTCCATGCCTCTTTGGAATGCAAATGCTTCCTGCGCTTTCGTTTCTTCTTCCAGTGTCATAAATTCCATCACCTCCGCACCCCGATTGGCTTCTTCCTCGCTGCCTGCCATTTTAATGTGTAATTATTTCTAATGCGTTCTAATGCGCCTTGCTATAGTGCCTCAATTTCGGCAAGAGACAGCCCGGTCGCTGTTCGGATCTGCTCGACAGGCAGTTTCAGAGATTTTAGGTTCTTTGCAATCTCGCGCTCTTTCTGCGCCGCGCCGGACTGCTCGCCCTTGGAAAATCCGGACTTTTCGCCCTCGTCGTAGGCATTCTTGGCGGCTTCCCGCGCTCTGATTTCCGCAAATTCTTCTACCGTAATCTCCTTGAATAACATACCCGTGACCTCCGTTCCGTACTTTATGTCGCTAAAGCGTCTCGACTTCTTTCAGCGTCAGCCCCGTGTTCCTCGCGATTACATCAAATGGGATGCCGGACTTCTTGAAGTTCTTGGCAATCTCGCGCTTTTCCTGCGCTGCACCGAGTTCAATTCCGGACTGCTCACCTTTTGAGAATCCGGACTTTTCGCCCTCGTCGTAGGCGTCCTTGGCGGCTT
>CAVKSD010000084.1:0-8323 GCA_963658905.1 Bacteroidaceae bacterium | reverse complement strand
GTGACAGAACCGCCGTGCGATAATCCTTGTTCATATATTATCATTCATTACAATAATTGCCAGCGCAAATTTTGCGAAAGTTGCTTAAAAGACCTCGTCAGACACTCCGTCCGCCGAGGTCTTTTCGTATGGATTTTTCACAAGCTTTGCCATGCGGGACGGTGGCGCCATTCTCCGCCCTTTTCAGTTAGCCTCAGCTAACCGCAAACCGCTTGTTTTCAACGTTTTCAGCTCGTTTTTTTTCAAGAACATTCGACAAAATTATTGACTTTGTATACAAGAAAGAGTACCATAATATATGTATGACACGTTGATTTTTTAACGATTGGCGCGTCAGTCTTATAAAAGACTCGAGATGTAATAGTAAACTTGAAAAAAGGAGGCAAAAACTTATGAAAACCAATGTCTCCCCTGCTAAGGGGGAAAACAATTTGGTCGCTTATGTGGCTTGCGCCGGCGCCAGTGCCGGAAAAGCCAGAGCCGCTGAATTTGAATCCTGCGCAGCTTTAGTTGAAGCAGGTTTTAAGCGCGGCGAATGCAAAAGCGGCTGCTGTGGTATCGGTGATTGTATCAAGGTTTGCAAGCAAGACGCAATGAAGCTCGAAAACGGAAAAATCGTAATCGACGCCGAAAAATGCGACGGATGCGGCGACTGCGCCGCTGAGGGAGTTTGCCCGCAGCACCTCATTCACATGATTCCTAAGGACGCCACAAACTTTATTCCTTGCTCCTCAACCGAGGAAGACGATGAACTTGTCAGAAAAACCTGCGGCTTCGGCTGCATCGCTTGCGGCGAGTGCGAAAGAGCCTGCCCGGAGGGTGCGGTTCGCGTCATAGACAACCACGCGGTTATCGACTATGACAAGTGCGTAGGCTGCGTCGCTTGTATGGTTAAATGCAGAAAGAAAATAATTGTTGATACTCTCCACGACTTGACAGCGCTGAAGTCAAACGTTGCTTTCGTAAAATGTTCAGGCGACGGCAGAACTTCTACAAAGCTCAAGGAAATGGGAATCCAAACTTGCCAGGAAGCCGCAAAACAGGACCTCAAGGCTCTCGGACTTTGCGCAACAGGATGCCTCGGACAAGGCGCCTGCACAGCGGTTTGCCGCTACGAGGCCGTAACGGTTGTTAACGGTGTCGCTTATGTTGACCCTGACAAATGCGTAGGCTGCAAGGATTGTACATATGCTTGCCCTCAGAATCTGATCACCATCGTTCCTTACAAGGGACAGAAGATGGTAGCTTGTTCATCTGAGGACGACTGCGAAACAAAGGCAAAGGTTTGCAGCACAGGCTGCTTGTTCTGCGAAGACTGCAAGTCCAACTGCCCGAACCTGGCAATTTACGCCGACGGCACTCACACGGTTATCGATCCGGAAATCTGTGAGGACTGCCATGTATGTCAATATGTATGCCCTCGAAATGTAATCAAGGAAATGGAAGTTCCGGAATACATTTTCATGCAGCGTGAAGCTCTGGGCATCAAGGAAGGAGAATAAACATGAGAAAATTAAAAACTATGGACGGAAACGCCGCTGCTGCTCATGTTGCTTATGCGTTCTCTGAGGTTGCTGCAATCTACCCGATTACACCATCCTCACCTATGGCAGAAAACATGGACGAATGGGTTTCCCAGGACAGAACCAATATCTTTGGTGAAAAAGTAAAAATCGTAGAAATGCAGTCCGAAGCAGGTGCCGCAGGTGCGGTTCACGGCGCAATCGCTGCCGGCGCTCTCACCTCCACATTCACGGCTTCCCAGGGCTTGCTCCTTATGATTCCAAATATGTATAAACTAGCCGGAGAGCAGACTCCGACGGTATTCCACGTTGCGGCTCGCTGCGTTGCGACCCATGCGCTGAATATATTTGGCGACCACTCCGATGTTATGGGCTGCCGCCAGACGGGTTTTGCGATGCTTGCATCAAACTCCGTACAGCAGGCTATGGACCTTGCCGCAGTTGCTCATCTTTCGGCAATCGGCGGACATCTTCCGATGCTCCACTTCTTCGACGGTTTCAGAACTTCCCACGAACAGCAGAAGATCGAAACCTGGGACTACGAAGATTTGAAGGAAATGGTTGACTGGGACGCACTCAAAGCCTTCAAGGATAACGCCCTTCATCCGAATCACCCGCACACAATGGGTTCCGCAGAGCAGCCTGAAACTTTCTTCCAGCACAGAGAGGCTTGCAACGTTGTTTACAACGAAACTCCTGACCTCGTAAATGCTTACATGGAAAAAGTAAACGCAAAGATAGGCACGGACTACAAGCCGTTTAACTACTACGGCGCGCAGGACGCAACGGAAATCATCGTTGCAATGGGCTCTGTCTGCGAATGTGCAGAGGAAGTTATCGACTACCTCAACGCAAAGGGCAAAAAAGTGGGCATCATCGAAGTTCACCTTTACAGACCTTGGTCCAACAAGTACCTCTTCAACGTTATGCCAAAGACCGTTAAGAAGATTGCGGTTCTCGACAGAACAAAAGAACCGGGCGGCCTCGGCGAGCCTTTGTTCCTCGATATGGTAGCTGCTGTCAGAGGCACGGAATTTGAAGATTGCCTGATTTGCGGCGGCAGATACGGCCTCGGTTCCAAAGACGTACAGCCGGGAGATGTTCTGGCTGCATACGAAAACCTTTGGTCGGATGAGCCTAAGAAAGAATTTACACTTTCCATCTTCGACGACGTTACAAACCTTTCGATCCAGGGCTCCGAAAATCCGGACGTTGCTCCTAAGGGCACAAAGGCTTGTAAGTTCTGGGGACTCGGTGCTGACGGTACCGTTGGTGCAAACAAGAACTCCGTCAAGATCATCGGCGACCATACTGACAAGAAAGCTCAGGCTTACTTCCAGTATGACTCCAAAAAATCCGGCGGCGTAACGATTTCTCATCTGAGATTCGGCGACGAGCCAATCAAGTCAACTTACTATGTAAAGCAGGCTGACTTTGTTGCTTGCCACAACTCCGCTTACCTTTATAAATATGAGATGGTTCAGGACGTTAAACCGGGCGGATTCTTCCTGCTCAACTGCGTATGGAACGACGAAGAACTGGAAGAACATCTTCCGGGACAGGTTAAGAGATATATCGCACAGAACGATGTTCAGTTCTACACCTGCGACGCTGTTTCACTCGCAAAGGAAATCGGACTTGGCGCAAGAAGAACCAACTCCATCCTTCAGGCTGCATTCTTCAAGCTGGCAAACATCATTCCGATCGACGAAGCTGTCGGCTACATGAAAGACGCCATCAAGAAAACATATGGCAGAAAAGGTCAGAACATCGTAGACATGAACTGCGCCGCAGTAGACGCAGGTATCGCTCATGTTCACAAGGTTGAAGTTCCTGAAAGCTGGAAGACAGTCGAAGACGATGCACCGGCTCCTGCACTGGTAGGCCGCGATCAGCTCCATACCGACTTCCTCAACGACATCCTCGTTCCTACAGGAAATCTCACAGCAGACAACGTTCCTGTATCCAAGTTCCTCACAACAGCAAACGGCATGATGCCTGCCGGCACCGCAGCATTCGAAAAGCGCGGTATCGCAGCAGATCTTCCGCACTGGAACATGAAGAACTGTATGCAGTGTAACTGGTGTTCATACGTTTGTCCGCACGGCGTCGTAAGACCGTTCGTGCTTACAGATGCAGAGGCCGATGGCGTAGCAGACACAGCTACAATGAAGGGCGCAAAGGAATACAAGTTCACCCTTGGATTCTCCCTCATGGACTGCACGGGCTGCGGCTCCTGCGCAGAGGTTTGCCCTGCAAGAAACAAGGCCATCACAATGGCTCCGGCAGAAGACGAATTTATGCACGCTCAGCAGGCTAAATTCGATCACTTATACAAAGACATCGACGACAAAGAAGTTCCGTTCAAGGACAACACTGTCAAGGGTTCACAGTTCAAGACACCGCTCATGGAATTCTCCGGCGCTTGCCCAGGATGCGGCGAATCTCCATATGCTAAGCTGATCACTCAGCTCTTCGGCGACAGAATGTTCATCGCCAACGCAACAGGCTGCTCCTCGATTTGGGGCGCATCGGCACCGTCCACTCCGTATACGGTAAACAAGGCGGGCAGAGGTCCTGCTTGGGCTAACTCCCTGTTCGAAGACAATGCCGAGTTCGGTTTCGGTATGGCAACTTCCATGAACGCAAGAAGAAACGAGCTGAAATCCGCAGCGGAAAGACTTTACGATGTAATCGGCATTCCTGCAAAGGCTTGGGTTGCTTCCATGAACGATGCAAAACAGGCAGAAGTTACGGGCAACATTCTCCTTGCAGAAGCAGAAAAGATTGCAGACAAAAATGCAGACGCAAAATATGTAGTTGACAACAAAGACATGCTCATCAAGCCTTCGATGTGGATCTTCGGCGGCGACGGCTGGGCTTATGATATCGGCTACGGCGGCGTTGACCACGTGCTTGCTTCCGGCGAAAATGTAAACATCATGGTATTTGACACAGAAGTTTACTCCAACACAGGCGGACAATCCTCCAAGTCAACTCCTATCGGCGCAGTTGCAAAATTCGCTGCTTCCGGTAAATCCGTAAAGAAGAAAGACCTTGCACAGATCGCTATGGCTTATGGCTATGTATATGTTGCTCAGATCGCTATGGGTGCAAACCCTGAACAGACTCTGAAAGCACTCCGCGAAGCTGAGGCTTATGACGGCCCGTCCCTCATCATCGCTTACGCTCCTTGTATCAACCACGGTATCAAGGCCGGCATGAACAAGTCGATGCTTGAGATGAAGAAGGCTGTACGCTCCGGTTACTGGGATCTTCTCAGATACAACCCTGCACTTGCGGCAGAGGGCAAGAACCCGCTTTCCATCGACAGCGCGGCTCCTACCGAAAGCTACAAAGACTTCATCATGGGCGAGGTTCGTTACAACTCGCTTGAGCTTAAGTTCCCTGAAAGAGCAGAAGAGCTCTTCGAAAAGGGTGAAGAAATGGCTCTCGACAGATACAAGACGCTCAAACACCGTCAGGACAGCTTTGAGAAATAGAAAGGAGGATGATTTACATGAAAAGGTTTGAAGTAACTTATAAAAGAAGACTTAACGACAACATGGTTTGGCTGAAAATTTACGCTCCGCTGGTTGCTCGTAAAGCAAAACCGGGTCAGTTCATCATTCTTCGTACTGACGAACTCGGCGAAAGAATCCCGCTTACCATGGCAGGACATAACGAAAAAGACGGAACAATCGATTTGATCTATGCGGCGGTGGGAAGAACCACCATGCTTATGGATCAGCTGGAAGTAGGCGACTGCTTCGCTGACATCGTAGGCCCTCTCGGAAAACCGACCCACATGGACGGGCTCAAGAGAGTTTGCGTAGTTGGAGGTGGTACAGGTAACGCTCTTGCTTACCCACTCGCATGCGGCATGCATAGCCACGGTGTTGAAACTGTCATGATCGAGGGTTTCAAGAATAAGGATCTCGTAATCCTTGAGGACGAATTCCGTGCAGGCGTTGATAAGCTCTATGTAATGACAGACGACGGTAGCTATGGCGAAAAGGGCTTCACTACTGCTAAGTTAGAAGAGCTCATAAAGGCTGGCGAGAAATTTGATGAAGTCATCGCCGTAGGTCCTCCTATGATGATGAAGTTCACTTGCCAGATTGCTGAGAAGTATGGCATCCACTCCGTTGCTTCCCTGACCGCTTACATGATCGACGGTACAGGAATGTGCGGCGGCTGCAGATGCATGATCGGCGGCGAAGACAAATTCGTATGCGTAGACGGCCCTGAATTTGACGGCGCACTCGTTGACTGGGATGACCTGATCAGAAGATCAGCATACTACAAGGATCAGGAAGCCGAAGACCGTGCTCACGTATGCAGATTAACAGGAGGTGTTCGTTACCATGATTAATTTAGTAAACAAGCAAAATGCTATGCCTGAACAGGCTCCTGATGTAAGAAACAAAAACTTCTTAGAAGTATGTACAGGTTATACCGACGATATGGCAATCAGAGAGGCTATGCGCTGCCTCAGATGCCGCAAAAAACCTTGTGTTTCCGGTTGTCCGGTAAACATCAAGATTCCTGATTTCGTTGCAAAGGTTGCCGAGGGCGACTTCGAAGCGGCTTACGAAATCATCAGCCAGGACAGCTCGCTTCCTGCAATCTGCGGTCGTGTTTGCCCGCAGGAAAATCAGTGTCAGGGTCAGTGCGTACAGTGCGGCAAGGGCGAATCCGTTGCAATCGGTCGTCTCGAAAGATTTGTAGCTGACTGGCACGCAGCAAACTACGGTGACGAAGAAATCGCGCCTGTAGAGGGTAACGGTCACAAGGTTGCTATCATCGGAGCAGGCCCTGCGGGACTTGCCTGCGCAGGCGACCTCATCAACAAGGGTTACGAAGTAACGGTTTACGAAGCTCTGCACAAGACCGGCGGCGTACTGGTTTATGGCATCCCGCAGTTCAGACTTCCAAAGGAAATCGTAGCCGCAGAGGTTGCAAAGCTTGAGGCTAAAGGCGTTAAATTCGTTACGGACGCAGTTGTGGGCCGTGCAATCACCGTTGACGAGCTGATGAAAGAAGAAGGCTACGAATCCGTATTCATCGGAACCGGCGCAGGTCTTCCGTCCTTCATGCATATCCCGGGTGAAAACCTCATCGGCGTTTGCTCTGCAAACGAATACTTGACTCGTATCAACCTGATGAAGGCTTATCTGCCCGAATACGACACGCCTATCATGCACGCAGATAAGATCGCCATCGTAGGCGGCGGAAACGTTGCTATGGACGCTGCTCGCTGCGCAAAGAGAATGGGCGCAAGCGAAGTATATATCATCTACCGTCGTAGCATGGACGAACTTCCTGCAAGAGCAGAAGAAGTACACCACGCCATGGAAGAAGGTATCATCTTCAAGCTCCTGAACAACCCGGTTCAGATCCTCGGAGACGAAAAAGGCAATGTTCGAGCAATCGAATGTGTTGAAATGGAGCTGGGCGAGCCGGATGCTTCCGGAAGAAGAAAACCTATCGTAAAAGAGGGTTCAAACTTCGAAATTCCTGTAGACATGGTTATCATGTCCATCGGAACGAAGCTCAACACATTGATTCTGGACACCACCGAAAAGCTTGCAGCTAACCAGAAAGGCGGAATCGGAACAGATGATGGTGCTGCAACCAATCGCGAAGGCATCTTCGCAGGCGGCGACGCCGTAACAGGCGCAGCAACGGTAATCAAGGCTATGGGCGCAGGCAAGACTGCTGCTGCAAGCATCGACGAATACCTTTCGAAGAAATAGGATATTATCCTAAAACGTAAATAAACAAAGCGGTGGCGCACATCTGGCCACCGCAAAACTAAAATTTCAAGTTTACTTTAAAAGCCCGAGGATAATTCCCCGGGCTTATATTTTCTATTTTTCATTAACAAAGATGTTATTTTTTACATTTCCGGTGTAATTACTGATTGTTTTTCTTATTTCGCATATATATAACTACCGAAAATCCTATAACTCCAAAAAGAACCCCTGCATACGGCACAATTGAAAGCAAATCGCTTGATATATTTGCTCTTGAGAACACCGCTACGATAGCTTGAAAAACGGAAAACCCCAGCGTGGTCAATGTTAAACCAATAAAACTGTTTCCACCCATCGCCTGTGCTGCAAATCCGATCCAACCTCTTCCTGCTATCATATCGGCCGTAAATGCGGAAAGATATCCCATTGTCATGTACGCACCGCCTAATGAGGCTAAAAGCCCCGATATAGCTAGTGCGCTTACTCGCATTTTACTTGTGCCTACACCCAAAGTCTCTGCTGCTTTTTCGTTATAGCCGGTTGCCCTTAGCCTTAATCCGTATGGAGTTTTATAAATCAGCCATGGTATGATAATCATGCAAGCAAAACATGCATAGACTAATATATGCTGATCATACAATATTGCTCTCAATACAGGAATATCCGCCATCCACTCAAACTTTAAATTCGGCAGTATTTTCGAATCGAGAGATGCGCTAAACCCCTTACTTCCCGCGCATATGTAGAGGAGGAATATTGTAAAACTTGATGCAAATGTGTTGAGTGCAATTCCTACAAGGAATGCATTTGCCCCCAGCTTAATATTCATAAATGCTAACAGCAGTGCCATTGCAACTCCTATAATGACTGCGATGAGCAGTCCAAGGAATGCGTTCTGTGTCCAGTAGCTTCCCAGTACACCAAACAATGCACTCATTAGCATTATTCCTTCACCCGCAATGTTAGGTAACCCACCCACATGAGCTACATATGCACTCATTGATGCAAACATAAGAGGAACTCCCACTCTCACTATAGTAG
>CAVKSD010000083.1:0-8364 GCA_963658905.1 Bacteroidaceae bacterium | reverse complement strand
AAATTGTAGCGTATAAATATAATTTATGTATTGTTTTCCGAACAAAAATATGCTAAAATACCTGTGGTAGCTGAAGCTGCCGCGCCGGTGCAGAAGCGTCGGACATCAAAATGCAAAAACAGATTTTACTTATATTTACTAAACGTATGCACAGAAGGCACACACGTTCCCAGCAGGGGATATGTGTGCTTTGCTTTTTTTGAAACTTTGAAACGAGGTGACTAAATTGACTTTAGAGGAATTTTTCCGGGAGCATCCAAGGGTTGCGATCGCATTTTCCGGCGGCGTGGATTCTTCCTATTTGCTCTATGCGGCGAAAAAATATGCAAAGGACTTTTGCGCATATTATGCAAATTCCGAATTTCAGCCGGCTTTCGAGGCGAAGGACGCAAGGCGACTTGCGAAGGAGCTGGGTGCTCCGCTGAAAATATTAAACTTAAGCATTTTGCAGGTTAGGCGGGTATGTGAAAACCCTGCTGATCGTTGCTACTACTGCAAGACAGCGATTTTTTCGGCCATTACAAAGGCGGCGGCAGAGGACGGATTTTCGGTGATTCTGGACGGAACAAACGCTTCCGACGACGTGGCTACAAGACCCGGGGTCAAGGCATTGCGTGAGCTTTCGGTGTTTTCGCCTTTGCAGCTCTGCGGTCTGACAAAGGATATGATAAGGGCGGCGTCACATGAGGCAGGGCTTTTCACATGGGATAAGCCCGCTTATGCCTGTCTTGCAACCAGGGTCAAAACCGGCGAGAAAATCACCGCGGAGAAGCTATCAAAGATCGAGGCTTCGGAAACTTTTCTGCATAATCTGGGCTTTGTAGACTTCCGGGTTCGTACAGAGAACGGAAAGGCAAAAATCCAGCTGAGAGAAAAGGATTTTCCGCTGCTCCTCGAGCATCGGCAGAGAATTTCAGAAAAACTGGGCTGCTATTACGATTCCGTTGTTCTTGATTTGGAGGTGCGAGGATGAATACAGAAATACGAAACTTGCTTACGGCGGTCGCCGAGGGGAGCGTTTCCGTGGATGAAGCGTTGCTGAAGCTGAAGATCAAGCCCTTTGAGGACATAGGCTATGCGAAGGTGGATATGCACCGCAAGCTGCGGCAGGGAGCGGCGGAGGTTATCTACGGGGCAGAAAAGACGCCCGAGCAGATCATTGGAATTGCGAGCGCTATGCTAAAAGCAGGGCAGGATACGATTCTGATTACTCGGATTTCTCCCGAGGCGGCGGAAGAGGTTAGCAATGTCCATCATCTGAAGTACTATCCGGAGGCTCGCTGCGGTGTCATCGGCTCCATACCTACTCCTGACGGAATAGGCAAAATCGTCATCGCCACCGGCGGCACCTGCGACATTCCCGTTGCGGAGGAAGCGGCACTGACTGCTATGGTTCACGGAAACGAAGTTGTCAGATTATATGATGTAGGAGTCGCGGGGCTTCACAGAACCCTGTCCCATCTTGAGGATATAATGGACGCAAGCGTTATCATCGCCATTGCGGGGATGGAGGGAGCGCTGGCAAGCGTTCTTGGCGGCCTTGCAGACTGTCCGGTTATCGCAGTGCCGACAAGTGTCGGCTACGGCGCATCGTTTCATGGGCTTTCGGCACTGCTTTCCATGCTCAATTCCTGCGCCAGCGGCGTTTCGGTGGTGAACATCGACAACGGCTTCGGGGCGGGCTATCTTGCGAATATGATAAATCATCCGAATTTGGAGAAATGCAAATAGATTATAGAAGAGCCTGCGGAAAGAAATATAAAAAAATTGTAAAAGTCCGTGCGGGTTGAACGCGCGGGCAAAAAATGTAAATACTATGAACAATTGAGAAGGATGGTAAATAAAGATGAGGACCTTATATATTGACTGCGGCATGGGAGCTGCTGGAGATATGCTCTCGGCGGCTTTGCTGGAGCTGCTTGCTGACAAGGAAAAATTTATTGATGAGCTGAACGCGCTAGGTATCCCCGGCGTTGTCTATAGGGCGGAGCCTTCCGAAAAATGCGGGATCAGAGGGACGAGGATGGTTGTTACGGTAAATGGCGAGGAGGAAGGGTGCGAGCACGAGCATTGCCACGAACACGGACACGAGCATGGGCATGCGCATTGCTGCGACCACGAACATGAGCACGGACATTGCCACGAGCATGAGCATTGCCACGAGCACGCCCACGAGCACGAACATTGTCACGAGCACGGACATCATCACGCGCACAGCGCCCTTTCTGACATCGAGCATATAGTATGCGAGCATCTGCCCCTCTCTGCAAAGGTGAAGGCGGACGTTATGGCGGTTTACAAGCTGATTGCGGAGGCGGAAAGCTGCGCCCACGGAGTTCCGGTAACGGAGATTCACTTTCACGAGGTGGGAACGATGGATGCCATTGCCGACGTTACGGCGGTCTGCCTGCTTATGGAAAAGCTGGCGGCGGACGAAATCGTTGTCTCCCCTATCCATGTAGGAAGCGGCAAGGTAAGATGCGCCCACGGAATCCTGCCTGTACCTGCTCCCGCCACGGCATATATCCTGAAAGATATCCCTATTTATGGCGGCGAGATTCAAGGCGAGCTTTGCACCCCTACCGGCGCGGCGCTGCTGAAACATTTTGCTACGCGATTTGGGGCTATGCCTGTGATGAAGCCTGCCGCGGCCGGCTACGGCATGGGTAATAAGGATTTCGAAGCGGCAAACTGCGTTCGGGCGATACTCGGAGAAACCGAAGATGCGAAAGGTTCGAGAGCCGGCGCGGCCGAGGGAGCCGCCGCCGCGGGAGAGGCGGCTGCGGAGCCTGCAGCAGGCACAAAGAGCGCGGCAGCCGGAGATGCTGGCGCCGAATCAGATGGCGCAGAAGATATGATCTGCGAGCTTTCTTGCAATATCGACGATATGACAGGAGAAGCCATAGGTTTTGCCATGGAGCGGCTATTCGATGCCGGGGCGGTGGATGTTTATACGGTTCCCATCGGCATGAAAAAGTCTCGCCCGGCGGTTATGCTCTGCGCAATGTGCCGCGTATCTGACAGGGAAAACCTCATCTCCGCAATCTTTCGGCATACAAGCACCATCGGCATTCGGGATACTCTCTCCCGTCGCTACGTGCTATCGCGCCGCGAGGAGACAGTTCAAACTCCTTATGGCCAGGTTCGCTGCAAGATTTCATCGGGATATGGCGTTCAGCGGAGGAAATATGAGTATGACGATATTTCGCGCATAGCCTGCGAAAACGGGCTTTCGATGAGAGAGGTTCTTTCCGAAAGTTTCGAAAGTTCTGAATCCTGTGATAAGCAGGCGGACAGATAGAAATAAGGATATAAGTAAAAGTAGCGATTTCTGGAAAATCGAAGAATAGAGAATATTATAAAGATGTTATCAAAAATGCATATAAAATCAAAAATGCGCGGGAGAAAATCTCTTGCGACCTTTCTTGCGATGCTCCTTGCCCTCTTGCTTGCGGCCAGCGCCACGGGCTGCGGCAGCGATGCGAAAGATGCGGCAGGTGCGAACGCGCAGAAGGACAGCGTGGTGATCGCGGTGGGCTCAGAGCCCGAGAGCCTCGACCCGATTCAGGGCTGGGGTCACGGAAACTCTCCCATCGTCCAAAGCACGCTCATAAAATACAATTCGGAGCTTGCATTCGAAAACGACCTTGCTAAAGATTATTCTCTGTCTGCGGACGGGCTGACCTGGACATTTACGCTCCGGGATGACGCATATTTTACCGATGGCGAAAAGGTAAGCGCTGAGGATGTGGCTTTTACGCTAAAGGAGGCAAAGGCTGCCGCGAGCGCCGTTGACCTTACATATATAGAAAGGGTTTTGGCACCGGATGATTCTACGGTAATAATCGAGCTTGCAAGGCCTACTTCCATTTTGCTGAACACCCTGGCTTCCGTTGGGATCGTCCCAAAACATGCTTACGACGAAGATTATGGCAGAAATCCAATAGGTTCGGGGCCTTATAAGTTCGTGGAGTGGACCTCACAGGAGCAGATTCTCCTGACGGCTAACGAGGACTATTACGGGAAAAAGCCGGCGATAAAGAATGTCACCGTCGTGTTTATGGCAGAGGATGCGGCTCTTGCGGCGGTGCAGGCGGGAAAGGTTGACGCGGCATATACAAGCGCGACCCTCGGAAATACAAAGGTCAGCGGCTATCACGTTGAGGCTCTCACCTCTGCGGACAATCGGGGCTTTACCCTGCCGATGGAACCCGATACCGGAAAGACTACGGAAAGCGGCGCGCCCATCGGAAACAATGTGACATGCAATCTTGAAATCAGACAGGCCATCGCCTATGCCATCGACCGCCAGCTGATAGCGGATACGGTTCTTAACGGATTCGGAAGACCCGCTTATTCCGAAAACGACGGTATGCCCTGGAATAATCCTGAGGTAGAGATCGAAACTGCTATAGAATATTCGAAGAAGCTCCTTGCAGAGGCGGGCTGGATGGACACCGACGGGGACGGTATCGTAGAGAAAAACGGACTGAAAGCAGAGTTCAGCTGCCTATACCCTGCGGGGGACTCTGTGCGTCAGGCGGTTGCCATGGCTGCTGCTCAGCAGGTAGAGGCAATCGGAATCAAGATAAATGTTGAGGGGAAGAGCTGGGACGAGATTTCGAGGCGCATGTTTTCCGAGGCGGTGCTGATGGGCTGGGGCGCGGCAAATCCGAGCGAGACATATTATCTATATCGCTCAGAGGGTGCGCTCCTCGATGATTATTACAATCCGGAGGGCTATGCGAGCGATGTAACCGATGGGTATCTCGAGGCTGCCATGACTGCCCTTACCCCTGAAGAAGCCAATGAGAACTGGAAGAAAGCGCAGTGGGATGGCAAGACCGGCACCGCCATGCAGGGGGAATGCCCTTGGGTTTGGATCGTAAACCTCGACCATGTAACATATGTCCGGGATGGGCTTTCCATCGGCAATCAGCCGATTCACGGTCACGGCCACGGATTTTCTTTGATACAAAATTTGAACGAATGGGCTTGGAGTGAGTAAACTTATGGGCGGAGCGATGAACGAAATAATAAGCAGGCAGAAGGCGAAAAGCGATACAATCAACAGCGATACAATGAAAAGCGAAAGAATGAAAAGCACTGCAAAGCGGCTTTTGCATATATTTTTCGCAAGCGGCATCAAAATCCTGTCGCTTCTTTTTGCTGTGAGCATAATCGCCTTTGCGCTGGTATGCGCCTCTCCCGTGGACCCGGTGCAGCAATATATATCGGGGCTTGACAGTTCCGTATCCCCTGCGCAGCGGGCAGAGATCGAAGAATATTTCGGAGCAGGCGAGCCTCCTTGTGAGCGTTATCTATCCTGGGCGTCTGCTGTTTTGGCGGGGGATCTGGGGGAGTCTTCGCTATATCGCAGGCCTGTTGCGGATATCATAGGTGAGCGCTTTGCAAGCTCACTTGCTTTGATGTTCTCGGCGTGGGCAATGGCTGGAATTTTCGGCTTTGGCCTCGGCTGCGTCATGGGTATGCATGAGGGGCGGTGGCAGGACAGGCTGCTAAAGAAGTTCTGCTATGTTCTGAGCTCCACACCTACCTTTTGGCTGGGGCTGCTGCTTCTGCTTATCTTTAGCGTGAAGCTCGGCTGGTTTCCCATCGGCTTTTACTCCCCCATCGGAGTTCTCTCAGGTGATGTGAGGCTATGGCAAAAGCTTTATCATCTGGCGCTTCCGGCTCTGACCCTGAGCCTGACATCCTTTGCGAATATCGCCTTGCATACGCGGCAAAAGCTCATCGACGTTCTCGCCAGCGATTACGTTTTGTTCGCCAAGGCGCGTGGAGAAAGCCCCGGGATCATGTTGCGCCGCCACGGGATGCGGAATATATTGCTTCCGGCACTATCCTTGCAATTTGCTTCCTTTGCGGAGCTTTTCGGCGGCTCGGTTCTGGCAGAAAATGTTTTCAGCTATCCGGGTCTTGGCAGTGCTGCGGCAGAAGCGGGGCTTGCAGGCGACGTTCCCCTGCTCCTTGGCATAACTCTCTTTTCGGCGCTGTTTGTATGCGCAGGCAATATGATCGCAAACCTGCTCTATGGGGTCGTCGATCCGAAGATAAGGGAGGCTCGCGAATGAAGATATCAGAATTAAAATTAAACGGCAGGACAAGGCTTTTGATTCTCACCGCTATAATTTCTCTCGTGCTTATTTCCGTCTATGCCTGCGGGCTTTTGATCCCGGAAGAAGCTGTCGCGGGAGATTATATGAGTGCAAGCCTTCCGCCATCGGCTGCGCATATTTTCGGCACGGACGCTCTGGGGCGGGATTTATTTCTGCGGACTCTGAAAGGGCTTTCCGTGAGCATAACCGTCGGTATAGTTGCTTCTCTCATAAGTGCCGTTATTGCGGTTTTCGTGGGAATTGCGGCGGCCTCGGGCGCAAGACGGGTGGATGCTGCGGCAGGCTGGTGCATAGACCTTGTGATGAGCGTTCCTCATACGATTTTGATTATACTGATTTCCTTTGTGCTTGGCCGGGGTCTTACGGGGCTGCTTGTTGGTATCGCTGCAACACATTGGTGCAGCCTTGCCCGGCTGATTCGGGGGGAGGTCTTGCAGCTTCGGGGCGAGCAATATATCGCTGTTTCCCGAAAGCTTGGAAAATCCACGGGCTGGATCGTGCGAAATCATCTTTTGCCACATCTTTTGCCTCAGTTCATCGTGGGACTTGTGCTGCTCTTTCCCCATGCGATCTTGCACGAGGCGTCCGTCTCGTTTTTAGGTTTCGGACTGCCGCCGGAAGAGCCTGCGATAGGAATTATTTTGTCGGAGAGTATGCGTTATCTTTCGGCGGGGATGTGGTGGAGCGCGGCTTTTCCGGGGCTTACGCTGGTGTTGATCGTGCTGCTTGTTGACAAATTGGGAGAGCAGCTTCGGCTGATTCTCGATCCATATAGCGCGCAGGAATAAGGAGGAGAAAATGAAGCAAAAGAGCGAAACGTTGCTTGAGATACATGATATGTCTGTTTCCTTCCATATGTATGAGCATGGGATGCAGCATAGAGACTTAAAGGTGATTTCGAGCCTGCATCTTCGGGTATATCCCGGTGAAATCGTTGCAATTGCCGGTTCTTCCGGCTCCGGAAAAAGCCTGCTGGCATCTGCTATCCTCGGCATTCTTCCTGAGAATGCGACGCTGCAGGGACATCTTCATTACAAGGGCGAGGAGCTGACTAGGGGGCGGCAGAAGGAGCTGCGGGGATCCGAGATCGCTTTGGTTCCCCAGTCGGTGGCTTATCTCGACCCCCTGATGAAGGTCGGTGCGCAGGTAGCGGGGCATCGCAGCCCGAATCACAAAGAGCCTGCTACCCGGTGTCACAGCTTGCGGGGCGGAAAGCCTGCCGGCGAAAAAAATAGGCCTGCTCCTCCTGAAAAAATGAAAGAACTGTTTGAGCGATTGGGACTCCCAGAGAATACGGCAACGCTCTATCCTTTTCAGCTTTCCGGAGGAATGGCAAGGCGGGTGCTGGTGTCCACGGCGCGGATTGCGGATGCGGAGCTTATTATCGCAGACGAGCCTACGCCGGGAATGAGTCTCGATCAGGCTATGGAAGCGCTGAAGATGTTTCGCGAAATGGCGGACGATGGAAAGGCCGTCATATTGATTACCCACGATATAGACCTTGCTTTTCAGTTCGCAGATCGCGTGGCCGTTTTTTATGCGGGAACAACGGTGGAGATAGCTCCTGCTTCTGACTTTAGAGCGGACCCTGAGAAGCTCAGGCATCCTTATTCCAAGGCTCTTTGGAGAGCTTTGCCGCAAAATGACTTTGCGCCGATTCCGGGGGCTCAGCCTTATGCGGGGGATCTTCCGAGTGGGTGCCTGTTTGCGCCGCGATGCCCGCTTGCAAGCAGCGAGTGCAAAAGAGAAATTCCGCCTGTTCGCGAGGTTCGTGGCGGAGAAGTGAGGTGCTATTATGCCACTTGAGGCAAAAAATATTTATTTTAGATATGACAGGAAAAGCCCTTGGGTTTTGGAAAATAGGAGTCTTTGCATAGAAAAGGGGGAGGCTCTTGCGATTTTCGCCCCCAGCGGATACGGAAAAACCACCCTCGCCATGCTGCTTGCCGGATATTTGAAGCCTGCCGCAGGGGAGGTTTTATTAGATGGGAAACCGCTGCCGGAGAAGGGAGTCTGCCCAGTGCAACTCATCTATCAGCATCCGGAGAAAGCCATAAATCCCCGCTGGAGACTCGGTAGAGTTTTGGAGGAAAGCGGCAATATCGACGATGAGATTTTAGATGCGTTCGGCATCGAAAAGGCTTGGCTTTCGCGCTTTCCTCGCGAGCTTTCCGGCGGAGAGCTTCAGAGGTTCTGCGTGGCAAGGGCGCTTATGGCGGATCCCGAA
>CAVKSD010000082.1:0-8862 GCA_963658905.1 Bacteroidaceae bacterium | reverse complement strand
AGCCTGGACGATTTGAAGTCGCTGGCGGACAAAGGCGGGGAGGATTTTACCGTTGCCGGATGCCTCGGTTTCGGGATATACGAAGAACTGTTACAAACAACTTAAAATGACCGGATATGAAAATCAGATGTCAGGAACACTACGACAAGGTGGCAGAATATGCCAAGAGCATTGGTGACACGACCTTTCAGAATTGCATCGAACGCCTCAAGCAATGGGAGGAAAACTCCAACGGCAGGTATGAGATTGAACTGTATTGGGATTTTGCGCCGTATTCATTCGGCTTTGCGGAAAGGACGCCGGACGGGCGGAACGGTATCGTAGGTGGACTGCTCTACCACGGCAGACCGGATGAGTCCTTTGCCGTAATGATTGGAGGCCCGTTTCACGGATGGAGCATACATACTTAAAACGACTATTTCAATTCTGTAGCCTGATTTGTGCAAAAGGGCGCATTTACATGAAACAGATCTGCGCCTTTTTGCATATTTTAATATGCTTTATAGGGGGAATGGAACGACTGTGGCAATATTTTTGCTGCATTTTCATCGCAAGATTTGTCGGAGTCACAAAAAAGATCTATCTTTGCAAAAGAATAAGCTCATCAACCATGTAGTTGAAGGAGTTACGGAGGCGGCCGTAAAAGGTTAGCCTCTTGCTTTTTTTATGGCCCCCTGTATCAGTGCAATCAATTCATCGGGAGTACCTATACTGCCACCCTCCCCTTGTTTCCACTCCTCAAACTCTTTAAGTTTTTTCAATGATTGATGGCGGTATTCCGACAAGAATGCCGTCCAAAGCAGTACGTATGTTTCCCTTACTTCCAATATTACGAAATAGGTTTCATCTTCTGTTTCAAGCGCGATACATACCCGGTTGTTTGACCGCTGCCGGGCCTGTCTCCAGAATTTCAAGTCCCACTTGCCAGTATTCTCGATGGTAGGACGTGCCCACGGCATACATTCACAACGGCGTAAATCAGGCTCACGCTCGGATTCAATCTCACCCTTGTGGGTCATGTGATAGAATGTATAAGCCCTTTCCTGAAAGGCCGGATGATATTTCATCGCCAGTTTGTGTGACCCAAAAGTTGCTTTATGCCTGATGAAATCCCGCTCGAACACTTCATAGACAGCATCGATGTAAGCCTTGTAGTTGCCACCGTAATCTTCAAGGCAAATTTTCTCCGGTAATAAATCCTTGTCTATCATTACACCTGATGCCAAACAAAAAGATTAAACTTGTTTTCCCGGTAAAGGGTGCTACGCATGAGCTGGTATCCGGAACGCCGGCGTATTCTTTCTATCACTTCCATTTTGGCTTTACTGTCATGCAAACCTCTATGGACATACGACAATGCACCAATGAACAAGTCTGCCAAAGCGACAAGTTCAAGTTCATGTGAACGGACTTGTTGAACTCGCCGTATCATCTCGCGGTCAAAATCATAATGGCTATTGCAAAGATATTCATGAAGTTTATGTACTTTGGAGTCTCCTTGGGTATCTTTTATGTCAAGATAAATATTATACGAATTTCCGGGTTCAAGCAGTGTCTTCAATAGACGGAAATAGCATTTGTAATAGAACTCATCGTGTGTCTGACAGAATGCCTCGTGATGCAGTTCACTTTTGTCCGGTATGATGAATGCTCTGAAATGCAAATCAGGATTATCGAAAAAGAAATCCACCAGTGCAAGATAAAAATCGGTACACGAGGGGGAAACCTTATTCCACTTCACCTCAAATTTGGGGCTTAACCGGTATTTTATTTTCAAAGCCCTGAGCTGTCGGGCAATTTTTTTTCTGTTGTCGTAGGGACACCAAATTCCTCCCAACACCATCGCTTTTTGACGATCATGTTCAAGGTGACAACTTTCATCGCAATATATATTGTAAGTCCTATCCATATCAGTTACAAAGGTACTGATTTTTATTTGAAATGTAGATAAGTTACGTATTCTATTTATAATAGGTATATTATACAAAAGCTCTTATTCCATATTCCTCCATGAAAATCCATCATAAGCACGCTTCGCTTGACAAGTCCCTTCAAGAAGATAACCCGGAGGACGATACCTTCCACGTTCGGGCCTCCGGTTTTCGGGCAAAAAATTCCCTGCGGTAATTTTTCACCCGAAAAAACGTTCCGGTATCGCCGTCCGAGTTGTGGAGACGGCCGGGACTTAGCAAGCGAAGCGACCTACGACGCATAGGACAAAACCAAAAAACAGCAGACGGCGGTATTTTGCCGATACTTGATATCCCAATGGATTACGCCGTCAACACATCTCCCATACAAAATCTTCTTCCTGTCCTATAGAGCGGCACAAGGAAGCGGGGACTAAAGACAGCTCGCTCGCAACTCTGCATAATACGGTTTTCTCCTTGTCGGTTTCGTGGCGTTCCTGCCGTTTTTCTTGCCCCGGGGCTTGCCATTCGTGTGTGCCCGCCCTTTTCCGCCTTTTTAATCCGGTGCTTTTCCCTGCTTTTTCCTCTGACTTTCCCGTTTTTCCGCCTCCCGCTTTTCCTCCCGCGGTGAAACAGGATGACAAACGATGAAACATATAGTACAACGTATTGTAAATCAATTATATATCAAAAATCATCCTATATATTTGCACTGACAATCATAGTTATCAACCCTAAAAAAACAAAGTTATGGCAAAGAAAAATGGAAGGGACGATCCCCCTAAACCGCAAGTCGCCGAGAACGAACAGATGAGCGACATCATCCTTATCCTCGACAAGATGGAACTGATCTTACAGGCAGTGTCCCAAATTGACAAGGACGGCAGGTACAGGACGGTTCCGGCAGACAAGGAGCACAAAAACTCCTTTCTGAAAATCGACCGCTACGCCAGCATGTTCGAGAATTTCCTGAAGAACTTCTGGAGCCAGCTCAAGGACCCGACACGCTTCGGTATCCTTACCATCAAGGAAGACACGCTGGACAACCCGGAAGTGAGGCAGGCAGTCGAAGACATCGCGGCAGGAAAGCAGACCAAGGCAGTGGAGGAATTTCTCAGGAAATACGAGATTGTCCCCCGCGACAAGGAAAACCAAAGTATCAACCCCAAAAATCAAGAAGAAATGGCAAAGGAAAATGAAACACAGCGGCAGGCCGCCCAAGACGGAGGCACGCAGCAACAGCCCCAGTACCGCTACAACGAGTCCATGATCAACTGGGAACAGCTGAAGAACTTCGGGCTCTCCCGTGAGGAACTCCATGAACGGGGGCTGCTCGACCAGATGCTCAGGGGCTACAAGACCAACCAGGTCGTGCCCATCAGCATGAACTTCGGCTCCGCCGTACTACGCACCGACGCGAGGCTCTCGTTCCAGCAGTCCCGCTCCGGGGACATCGTGCTGGGCATCCACGGTATCCGGCAGAAACCCGACCTCGACCGTCCCTACTTCGGGCACATCTTCTCGGACGAGGACAAGAAGAACCTGCTTGAGACGGGCAACATGGGACGCGTCGTGGAACTGAAGAACCGCAACGGCGAGTATGTCCCCTCTTTCGTCAGCATCGACAAGCTGACCAACGAGGTGGTGGCGATGAAAGCCGAGAATGTCTTCATACCTCGTGAAATCAGCGGGGTGAAACTGACCGAGCAGGAACTGAACGACCTGCGTGAAGGAAAGAAGATATTCATAGAAGGAATGACGGCCAGATCGGGCAACCCGTTCGACGCCCACATCCAGGTCAATGCCGAGCGCAGGGGCGTGGAGTTCATCTTCGAGAACGACAAGCTCTTCAACCGGCAGTACCTGGGAGGCGTGGAACTGACCAAGAAGCAGGTGGAAGACCTCAATGCGGGCAAGGCCATCTTCGTGGAGGGCATGAAGCGCAAGGACGGGGAACTGTTCTCCTCCTACGTGAAGCTCGACGAGGCGACGGGTCGCCCGTCCTACACCCGCTACAACCCCGACTCCCCTGAAGGCGCGCGGGAAATCTACATCCCGAACGAGATAGGTGGCGTGAAAGTCACTCCCGAGGAGCAGAAAGAGCTGCGCGAAGGGCGGCCCATCTTCCTCAACGGCATGGTGAACCGCAGGGGCGAGGAATTCTCCTCGTTCATCAAGGCGGACCTGGAAACCGGACGGCTCAGCTATTCACGCACCCCGGACGGCTTCGACCAGCGCGAGGAGTTCAAGATACCGGCCAAGGTATGGGACGTGGAGCTTACCCGCAAGCAGCGTGCCGACCTCCAGAGCGGCAAGGCGGTACTGGTCGAGGGCATCAAGGGGTATGACGGCAAGACCATCTCGCAGTATGTCAAGGCGAACTTCAACCAGGGACGGCTGGACTTCTACAACGAGAATCCCGACCGCAGACGCGACGCCTCGCAGCGCAACGTGGTGTCCGCCGCGCAAAGGCAGGGAGAGGAAAACCGCCAATCCAGGGGCGCGGGCATAGCCTGACGGTCAAAGTAAAACGAATGTGAAATCCTAAAGAATCAGAACATGGAAATGAACAAGGAAAACAACACGCCTTTCAAGGCGGAGGACGTGAACTGGGACGAGCTGGCAGGCATCGGCATATTGAAGGACGAGCTGGAAATGTCGGGAGAGCTTGACACGCTGCTCAGGGGAGAGAAAACAAAAGTGATGCCACTCAGCCTCGTGCTCCTCGGCGTGGACGTGGTGATGGACGCCACCCTGCAACTGGTGCGCAAGGACGGAGAACCGCTGCTCGAAATCCTCGGCATCAAGCCCGTTGGAGAGTAACTCCACCTTCATAATATGTAAACCGAATGTATAACCGCCGTTTCCTGTTTTCCGGTTCCGGTCACGGGAAACGGCTTAAATTTTATCCGAACATGAAAGCAATCATAGCAGAAAAACAGAGTGTGGGCATGGACATAGCCCGCGTGGTCGGGGCTACCGATAAGAAAGACGGCTACTGTACAGGCAACGGCTACATGGTCACATGGGCATCGGGACACCTCGTGTCGCTGGCACTGCCCGACACATACGGCTACACGAGGACTGCTGCCGAAGACCTCCCGATGATGCCCGACCCGTTCCGCCTGGTTTCCAGGCAGGTCAGGACGGACAGGGGGATAGTGCCGGACATGGCCGCCTCCCGGCAGTTGAAAGTCATCGACGGGGTGTTCTCCCAATGTGACAGCATCATCGTGGCGACCGACTGCGCCCGTGAAGGGGAACTTATCTTCCGGTGGATTTATTCTTATCTGGGTTATGCCAAGCCGTTCCAACGCCTGTGGATTTCCTCGCTGACCGACGAAGCCATCCGCGAGGGTATGGCAAACCTCAGGGACGGCGGCGATTACGACAGCCTCCATGCCGCCGCCGACTGCCGGGCAAAAGCCGACTGGTTGGTGGGCCTGAATGCCAGCCGTGCCTTGGCGATAGCCACAGGCTCTCCCAACAACTCCATAGGTCGTGTACAGACCCCGACACTTGCCACGATATGCGCACGCTTCAAGGAGAACCGTAACTTCGTTTCCACTCCCTATTGGCAGCTGCATATCACCCTGAAACGGGGAGAGGTGCACCGGCAGTTCATCCACCTGGAAGAGTTCAAGGACAAGGGAACTGCGGAGGCGGCATACAGGAAAATCACCTCCGGATCCGTCGCGACAATAACCAAGGCGGAACGTAAAAGGGCATTTCAGCAACCCCCGCTTCTCTACGACCTGACCGCCTTGCAAAAGGACTGCAACATCCATTACGACCTGACCGCGGACAAGACCCTGTCCGTCGCCCAGTCGTTGTACGAGAAGAAACTGGTTTCTTATCCGAGAACCGGAAGCCGCCATATCCCGAAGGATGTCATGAAACTCATTCCTGACCTGCTGGAGAAAGTCGTGGCCATGCCTGATTTCAAGGAATACGGCAGTACATTTGACTTTTCCAATCCGAACACCCGGAGCGTGGACGACGCGAAAGTGACCGACCACCACGCCCTTGTCATTACAGGCGTTACGCCGCAAGACCTGTCCGAAGCCGAAATGACCGTCTATGCCCTGATAGCCGGCAGGATGCTGGAATCCTTCTCCCCACCTTGCGAGAAAGAGTCGCTGCTCATGGAATGTACCTGCGAGGGGATGGATTTCCGTTCCCGTTCTTCCGTCATTGTCAATCCCGGCTGGCGCGGCGTGTTCCGCAGGAAAGAGGACCGTGACAAGGACGAGCCGGAGGGTAACGGGGGAAGTGCGGTGTTTGCCGGCGGTGAGAGCGTTCCCGTAACGGGGCACGGGCTGGCGCAGAAGAAGACCCTGCCCAAACCGCTTTATACGGAAGCCACTTTGTTGGGAGCGATGGAGTCCTGCGGAAAGAACATCACGGACGAAAAAGCCAGGGAAGCCATGAAGGATTCCGGTATCGGTACCCCGGCTACCCGTGCCGCCATCATCACCACGCTGGTCAGCCGCGATTATATCGCACGTTCCGGCAAGAGTATCGTGCCGACCGAGAAGGGAATGTGTCTTTACGAGGCGGTGAAGGATATGCGTGTGGCGGACGTGGAACTGACCGGCAGCTGGGAGAAGGCATTGGCGCGGATAGAAGGACATGCCCTTGATGCGGAAACTTTCATGCGCTCCATCCGTGACTACACCCACAAGGCGACCGGCGAGATACTGCGGCTCAGTTTCCAGGCAATACCCGGCAAAGTCTTCACCTGTCCCAAATGCAGGACCGGGAAAATCATCATCCGTCCCAAAGTGGCCAAGTGCGACCATGACGGGTGCAGGTTGCTGGTGTTCCGCAAATTCCTGAACAAGGAGCTGACCGACCAGCATCTGGAGCAGTTGCTTTCGTCAGGCTCTACCAAGCTGATAAAGGGATTCAAGGGTAAGAAAGGGGTTTCTTTCGATGCGACGGTCGCCTTTGACGAGGACTTTAACCTTAAACTCTCATTTCCAAAGCCTAAAAGCGGGAAAGGCAAATAGCACCGTCATTCCAATTTGCGGGCAAAGGTAGCGCACCGCCATGTTCCACCTGCAAGGTCAGGCCCTCCGGGTTTCGGGGAAAATCATCCTCGCGCGGCTCCGGTATTTCTCCGGAAACCTTGCCTGTGGAGGCGGTACGCGTTCCGGCCCTTGAAATTGGAAATGGCATGTTTCACCTGTATAATAATGTAAGGTCATGAAAACAAGGGAATGTATCGAAAGAACAAGCAGATGGATACGAATTATAGCATTAGCTGTTGTTGCCTTCATCGTGTTCGGCTATCTCCATTCGAGAGGCATATCACCGGTATGGGCGGCTGTCGCCATCGTCTGTTTCAGGGGATTCTTCAGGTTCATCTATAAAATCGCGTGCCTGCTGGTAGCTGCGGCGATACTGTTCTGCATCCTCAGTTACCTGGTCTTCTGACAATACATGGATATGAGACAGATATACCATACAGATTTCTGTAAATCCTTACAGAGCGGAGCTGTCCTGACGGGCGGCTCTTTTTGTTTCCGGAACTTAGTGGGGATGACAACGACAAGAACACGGATAGAAAAGCAAACACAGCCATTGACAGACCGAAGAACTACCGGGCAAAGTTGGCAAACGCTTCTTTCGGACGGCAAGGTCGGGCCTTTCAGGTTTCGGAAAAAATCATCCTCACTGCGTTCCGGTATTTTTCCCGGAAACCTTGCCTTACCGGAAGCGTCCGCCGTAAAGCCCTTGTAGTTCAACGGGCTGCCAAAGCCCGAGTATTCACAATTAAAACAACAAAGTCATGAATCAAGCAATCATCTCAAGACCACCGACGGCACCGGTGCAGATACGCATGCCGATGCCCGCAACAAGAAGGAAAAGAACAGTGGAGCCTGAACCGGCAATCAAACTACCGCCTCGCGGAACGACCGGGCCGGTACACATCTCCACTTTGTTGAATCCCATTCTGGAAATATGCCGCCATCCCGACCGAAACAGGCTGCTGGCAGAGTTCTTCAAGAACGCATGAACCAATGTCTAATCATTAAATATTTCAAGTTATGTTTTTCACAGCAATTCACCAGATGATGACCGAAGGCGTGGACCTCACGCTCGTCATCCGCAAAACGGACGGACAGCTGGCGGTATCGACACTGCCGAAGTCAAACGGGCTGAAGGACGAAGCCCAAAACCACCTTGTCCCGCTGACGGTCAGCGGGCTGCCGCAGGAACTGGATGCAGGATTCCTGCAAGCCATCGCCCGGCCGGTGCAGAAAGCGACAGGACTGCTCACCAACATGGCGCGGTTCGAGGCGCAGGCGGAAAAGGCCGCATCCGAAAGCAAGGCGGCGAAGGATGCAAAGGCCAAGGAGACGAAAGAGGAGAAGGAGAAGCGGGAGAAATACGAGAAACACCTCAAGAAAGCGGAGGAGCTGATCGCGGCCGGGAAACACAAGGATGCCGTCACCGCCCTCTCCCAGGCACGCCTCCATGCCAGGCCGCAAGACCTGAAGAAAATTGACGAGAAGATCGAGGAGCAGAAGAAGGCGATGAACCAAGGCAGCCTGTTCGAACTGATGGAAGATCCTGCGCCGCAACCGCAAACACCGCAGCAACCACCGCAATATCCGCCGCAGCCACAAATGCAGCAGCCGATGGGCGGACAACCTCAAAACGGGCAGCAAGGCCCGCAACAGACAACGTGGCCGCCACGGCAACCGCTGCAAAGCCCCGTACGACAGCAGGCTCCCGCGCAGCCGCAATATGGCACACGTCCGCCGGTGCCACGGCAACAGCCGCAACCCGCATACGGGGAACAATATGACGGTCATTGGCAGGAACAGGCATGCCGTCAGGAGGACACGTACCCGCAATACGGGCAGGAGGAACCCGCCTACCGTCCGGAGGATTACGAGGAATATCCCGATTTTCCCCAATCCATGTTAGAACCCAAGTATTC
>CAVKSD010000081.1:0-8877 GCA_963658905.1 Bacteroidaceae bacterium | reverse complement strand
CGGACAAATATCTTTCGTATATCGTAGATTATGACATAACTGCTACGATTTTCAGCTTGGCGCAGGCGCAGATTTTGAACGATTTGGCGGGAAAAGCCGAAAAAAAAGCCAAGGTTCACATCAAGCTTGATACGGGTTTTCACCGTTTGGGGCTTGACGCAAGAGATGCCGAGGGAACTTTGGATGTGATTTCCCGTATCGCGGCGCTTCCGAATGTTGACGCTGAGGGGCTTTTTTCTCACCTCGCCCTTGTTAACGACGAAGAAAACGCCAAGCAGTACGCCCTTTTTATGGAGATTGCAGGCAAGTTAAAAGCCGGCGGCATCGTTTTTCGTTACTATCATTTGGCAGACAGCATCGCCACCGTTGACGATCCGGATTTTCGCCTGAACATGGTGCGGGTCGGGGCGCTGATTTACGGAATGCGTGGCTTCCACAAGGGGTTTGTGCCGGTGGAACAGGTTATGAGCTTCAAGGCGGCGATTTCACAGCTTCATCAAATCCGCAAAGGCGACGGGGTCAGCTACGACTATCTTTGGAAAGCTCCGAGAGATTCCATCATCGCCACTCTGCCTTTCGGCTATGCGGACGGCTATCCCCGCAACCTCAGGGACAAGGGCTATGTGACCGTTCGCGGCACAAAATGCCCGCTGGTAGGCGTGCTTTGCATGGATCAGGTCATGGCAGACGTTACCGATGTTCCTGATATCAGAGAGGGCGATTGGGCGACGATATACGGTGCTAGTCAAAACGAGATGACCGTTCAGGAAGCCGCCACCCTTGCAGGAACCAACAAAAACGACATTCTTGCCAGGCTGTCTCTCCGTCCTGTGAGAATTTACAAAAGATAAAATTTACAAAAGATAAAAAGATAAGCAGAAAGAAGCATATTTTAAAAACGCCCCAAGCCGAGGCGTTTTTCTATTTTCATTTTTCACTCAAATTGTATTTCTTTAGCTTTTCGTAAAAGACGCTCTTTGAAAGTCCGAGTTCTTCCATTGCGCTCTTTCGATTGTATTTATTGTTTGCGAGGCTTTCCGCGATGATGCGACGCTCCTCTTTTTCGAGCTTTTCTTTGAGGGTCAGAGGCTGCTCAGGCTCTTGATCTATCAAAATATGCTCCGAGTAAATCAGCGGGGAATCGCATATTGTAACCGCCCGTTCCATGACGTTTTCCAATTCCCGCACGTTTCCCGGCCAGCTGTAGTTCATCATCTTTTGCAGTGCCTCCTCCGAAAGCATCATGCGCTGCGTGTGGTATCGCCTGCAAATCTCGTCCAGCACGGAATTTATCAGTATGTACAGGTCGCCTTTGCGCTGTCTCAGCGGCGGTATGCAGATCGGGAAAACGTTGATCCGGTAGTAAAGATCCTGCCGGAAGTTCCCTTTTTTAACTTCCTCCTCTAGGTTGCAGTTTGTCGCCGTAATCACCCGCACGTCCACGTCTATGGGTTTTGAGGAACCAACGCGATAAATTCTCTTGCTCTGCAAAACGTGCAGAAGTTTCACCTGTATCTCTTGAGGTATCTCACCTATCTCATCTAAAAATATCGTTCCTCCGTTTGCTTCTTCAAAAAAGCCCGCCTTGCCTCCGGGAGAGGCTCCTGTGAAAGCTCCCGCGGCATATCCGAAAAGTTCGCTTTCAAACAGAGTCGGCGCGATGGCGTTGCAGTTTACCTCCACGAAAGGAGCGTCTTTTTTGCCCATATTGTGGATTTCCCGCGCCAGCCGCGACTTGCCCGTGCCGCTTTCTCCGGTGATGATCACATTAAAATTCGTCTGAGAAGCCTTATATGCCAGCCTTTTTACCTCTCCCATCGCCGGGTCTTCTCCGATGAAATCCTGCATCTCCTTGCCGCCGTAATCTAAAATCCGTGCGCTTCGGCTTATTTTCAGCTTTTGGCGCTGTTCCAGCAGCTGCACTATTGCGTCTCTGTCCCGCCGCACGTTTTCAAGCAGAGAAGCGTCCTGCAAAATCAGGTAAACCCCGTCTTGGGCATCACCCTTTTTTATCCTCGTAAGCACGCAAAATATCGGACGCTTGTGAATCTCATAAATGCCCTTTTCCGTGCAGCCGTCCGATTCCTCAAACATCTTTGAAATTGCCGCCAAAATTTCGTCTCCGTAAATTATCTGTCTGACTTCCATTCCCACTGTCGGCATAAGGGCTCCCGTAGTCTCGTCGTCGATCTTAGGCAGATAGCTTTTTCCCGAAAGCAGCCGTCCGATTTCTTCGCCTCTGTAGCCGTAGCCCCTTGCCTGAAAGAATTTTACCTTGCCGGTGCCTCCGTCGATTACCACCATATGGCCCACCGACTCAAAGAACACCATGGAATATGCGTCGCCGTTCACGCTTATTTCCATGCTGCTTCTGGCAAAGTCAATGCGGCTTGTGATTTCAAAGCCCAGATAGTTTGTGGCAAGTTCAAAGGTTCCGTTTGGGTTATAGGCCTTTGTATATTTATATTGAGGTTTTATTTTGCGATTCTTGTAAACGCCGATTGCCACCAGCGCGTCGCCTTTTTTTATATTCTTATCGGAAATTCCTATGGTTTCCAGTTCTTCGGTGGAAAGTTCGTCATCGTTTCCCAGCTCATTGTCGGCGATAATCACGATGTCGCCCTCCTCAATGGAGCCGCCGAGATGTTTCTGCTCGTTGTCCAGGAGAATGCCGGTAATCTTCTTTGCACATCTGCTATAGGAGCCGATTTTTCGCTCCTCGTTGATGAAAATAAGGCCCTTGTATTCCGTTTCCAGAATTTCCTCAATAATCTGCATCGGGTTGCTCATTTTGCGCTCCTTTCACTATCTGCCGCCTCGTATCCACGAGATCATAAATTGCAGGCGCTTTGTTCCCTGCCATACCTGGCAGTCAAGAGAACCGGCTATCGCCGCCGCATGTCTGTCTCCGTCGAGAATCTCGGCGTAGTCTTTCGCATTTCCGAAAAGCACGCAGGTAACGCATTTGCCTCCTTGGGAAATCCTGAAGCGCACGTGCTGCCCCAAATCTCCCATATATCGCACATCGGAGATTTCCACGTCTCTTACGCAAAACAGCGGCTTCGGGTTTTGGTTTCCGAAAGGCGCTATCTTTGCTATGGCCTCTGCAAGTTCTACACTCATATCTTCAAGGTTTATTTCAAGGTCAAAGGGGCGTTTTTTTTCAAAGATCTCAGGATTCTGCCCTTTCAGCTCCGCCATATCCATAAGCAACCCCGATTTCAGCTCGTCAAAATGCTCTGCCCCCATGAGAAATCCGCAGGCTCCCGCGTGTCCGCCGAATTTTTCAAAATATTGCTCGTGCCTTTTGAGCAAATCGTATAGATTCACGCCCTCGATACTTCTTCCTGTTCCCTTGAGATACTGTTTTTCGCAGCCTGATGGCGTCAAAAGCACCGTTGGTCTGTTATATCGTTCCTTGAGCTTGCCTGCCACGATTCCCGTAATTCCCTCGTGGGCGTTTTCCAGCCGCAAAACCAGGAAGTCCTCCGGTTCACCAAGCTTTTCCGCACAAAGATCAAAGGTCTTCTGCTGAAGTCTCTTGCGTTCGCGATTTTTACACAGGAGATCAGCCACAATTCTGTCCGCCTCGGAGCTTCCCTCAGGTGCAAGAAGTAGTTTCACCGCCTGAGATGCGTCCTCCATTCTGCCGGAAGCATTCAGATGCGGCGCAATCACAAAGCCTATGTTTTCCGCCGTAATTTCACCGAGTTTAAGTCCTGCTCCCTCAACCAATTTCCGCAAACCGTACCTATGCCCCGTGTTCAGCGCCCTTAAGCCGAATTTCACAAGAGTTCGGTTTTCGTCTAGCATAGGCATTATATCGCCTATGGTACCGATTGCAACCAAATCGAGGGCTGTGGAAAGTACGGATTTCGGTAAATTCGCTTGTTTTTGGATAATCTGCGCCATCTTGAAGGCGACGCCGCAGCCCGAAAGCCCCTTGAAAGGGTACTTATCCTCTCCCCGTTTCGGGTTTATCACAAGGCAGTCCGCCATTTCGTCGGTAATGGTGTGATGGTCGGTAACCACCACTTTCATGCCGAGACTCTTTGCGTATTCCACCTCTCCCGGAGAAACGCTGCCGCAGTCAACGGTGATAATCAGGTCGGTTCCCTTGTCCGCAATGCGTTTTACCGCCTCCATGTTCAGCCCGTAGCCCTCTTCAAATCTGGAAGGTATGTAGTAGTCGAGATTTTCCGCCGGTGCAAGCTGCCTGAGAATCCCCAGCATAAGCGCAGTAGCCGTGATTCCGTCCGCGTCATAGTCTCCGTAAACGCAGATTTTTGAGCCGAGGGCGATTTCAGACAATATTAAATCCACCCCCGCCTGCGCGTCGGCAAGCAGAGATGGGTCGTATGTCTGTTTGGGCTTGTCCGAAAGGAATTCCGTGATTTCTTCCTCGGTAACAACCCCGCGATTATTAAGTAATTCTTTTATTATTTGGTAATTTGTCATTTACGTACTTCCGTTCCGTTTATTTAAAGTAGGACATCGGATTTACATATTCGCCGTTTTTGCGAACCTCAAAGTGCAGGTGAGGCCCCGTCGAGCGACCTGTTGAGCCGACTTTGGCTATAACCTGTCCCCGGCTTACAGTCTCGCCCTTGCTTACGCAAAGCGCCGAAGCGTGTCCGTACAGAGTTACGACTCCGCCGCCGTGGTCGATCATCACGCAGTTGCCGTAGCCTCCGTACACCTGAGACATGATAACCGTGCCGCTTGCCGCCGCCAAAATGTCTTTGCCGCTGGAGCAGCCGATGTCAACCCCCGTGTGGTAAATCCATGTTTTCAAAATCGGATGAAGTCTGTTTCCGAATGAACTGGTGATATATGTACTTGCAGGGCAAGGCCATGTAAACTCGCCGCCTACATACTTGCTGCTTGTGTCTATCATGCTGAGAATCTCGGAGGTAAGCCTGTCCGCCTCGGCTTTCAGAGCATCTTCTTCTTTTTTCAGCGCCTTTTTCTTTTCCGTAAGTTCAGCCTGTTCAACCGCAAGTTCTTCCTTTTGAGTCGCAAGAGCCGCACGTTTTTCTTTCAGTTCTTTCTTTACCGCCTGAAGTTCCTCGTGTTCTTTTTCGAGAGTCTCCAAAACGTCCATATCGTTCTTGTAAATCTTCTGTATTATCTCAAGATTCGATACAAATTCGGAAATGCTGCCGGAGCCTAAAAGCACGTCGATGAAGCCCAACGAGCCGTTCTTATACATGACTTTGAGCCTCGCGTTGAGATTAGTTTCCCGTTCCTCCATCTCTTTTTCTTTTGCTTTGATCTTCTTTTCCGTGGAGGCTATTTCCTCTGCCGATTTGTTTATTTGGGAAGTAAGAGCGTCAACCTTTGCCTGAACGTCTTTTACCTCCTGTTCCACCTGAGTCATTTGCTTGCTGAGTTCGTCCTGCTCCTGTTTTACGTCGCTCAGGTCTTCTCTCAGCTGGCTCTCCGTCGCTGCAAATGCAAGTCCCGAAAAGCAGAATACCGTCATAAGAACCGCGCACATGACCAGCGCGATTCCTTTTCTCCCCAATTTTTTCATGTTTACCCCTTTTCTATGTATCTAAGAACTTACGCATCGAAATGATGCTGCCGCAAGCGCCTATGCTCATTCCCAGCGCAAGGAATATGATCAGCATATTGCCGGTCAGGTACTCCGTGGAAATCAGCGGCATGGAAACGATTGCAAGAACCTGCGGCCCGATGGTGGCTATCAGTTCTCTGTATATCAATGCGATAAGCCCCGTGGAAAGCAATGCGGCGAGCATTCCGATGATGATTCCCTCCGCAAGAAACGGCCCTCTGATAAACCAGTTTGTGGCTCCCACGTATTTCATGATGCGAATTTCTTTGGCTCTGGCAAACACCGTCAATTTAACAGTGTTTGAAACCACAACCACCGAAACCACAACGAGGAATGCCATGATTATAAGGGCTCCGATCTGCAAAAAGTTCGTGATTTTCGTAAGTTTTTCAACTGTCTCCTGATAATACTGGACGTCTTCTATTCCCTCTAAAGTTCCGGCATACGCCGCAACGGCTCCCGCATTATCCAGCGATTCCACGCTTATCAAAATCGAAGCCGGCAGCGGGTTTTCGCCGAGAGAATCAAGGAGATATCCGCTTTCACCCCATCTTTCCTTTAAAACCTCCAGCGCCTCGGCCTTGCTCCTGTATTGCACATCAGTAACCCCCTCGCGGGAGCTGATTTGTTCCATAAGGGCCTCCGCCTCGGTTTTGTCCGTATCGTCAAGAAGAAAGACCTCTATCTGGTCGTAATCCTGCTTGACAACCTCCGTAAACATATTTATATTCACCGTGATTACGAAGAACATTCCCAAAATCAGCAGCATCGCCAAAATCGAAAAAATCGACGCAAGACTCATGCCCCTGTTTCTGAAAATCTGAAGGAAACCCTGTTTTATGTTGTATACAAAACTATTCAGCAAAATATGAATCCTCCCTATATCCGTATTGACCTTCTTCGTCCCTGACGATTCTGCCATTTTCGATTGCGATAACCCGTTTCTGCATCCGGTCTACGATGTCCTTTGCGTGGGTAACCATGACGATGGTGGTGCCTCTCAGGTTTATCTGTTCAAGCAAGTCCATTATTTCCCATGCGGTGCTTGGGTCGAGGTTTCCCGTAGGCTCGTCCGCTATCAATACAATGGGGTTGTTGACTATCGCCCTCGCGATAGCGACTCTCTGCTGCTCGCCGGCGGAAAGCTCGTCGGGATACTTGTGGGCTTTGTCGCTGATTCCCACAAGGCTCAAAATCTGTGGAACCTGCTTTCTTATCTGCCGCGGAGTCTTGTGCAAAACTTCCATGGCGAAAGCCACATTTTCAAAAACCGTCTTTCTCGGCAGCAGTCTGAAATCCTGGAAAACCGTTCCGACTTTGCGTCTGAAAAGCGGGATTTCGCGGTTTGAAAGGTTCGTCACCTCATATCCGCAGGCGTTGATCGTTCCCTCGTCCGCATCTATCTCTTTGAGGATAAGTTTGATGAAGGTGGATTTTCCCGCGCCGCTGGGCCCCACCAGAAAGACGAAATCGCCTTTTTTTATATCAACGCTGACATCTTCAAGCCCTATATTTGTGCGATATCTTTTCGTAACATGATCAAATGTAATCATCTTGTCCCCTTTATCGTTTTTATTCAACATTTATCTGTTTTTTTCTACAAACTCTCTATATTATACTACATATTGCCCCCGTTTTAAATAGAAAAATATCCGATTCACATTGGTTTCACAATATTGGAAGAAGTTTCCGTATTTCCAGCGTCAGGGCTTCCGTCTCCGCGGCGGCGATTTTTCTTGCGTTCTCATCTTCTTTGCAGGGACGCAGGATTGCCTTGAAAATCGGCATATTGCCATACTCAGCGCGATAAAACTCCTTTGGATCCATCATTGGAACCACAAAGTCGAATTTGAGCTTCATAAAACGTTCCAGTTCCCTGTGGCTCACCCTTGGATTGTCCTTGTTGAGTACCCAGAGGCACGGGGTGGGATGGTTCATCGCCGGCGAAAAACCCCTCTTTGTCCTGATTCGGTTTTCTCGCAGTCCCCGCAGGGTTTCCTCCGCAGAAATCAGTGCAGAGGGAAGCGGCTCTGCCACGCATACCACCAGATCCATTTCGGCAAGGGTGTCAAGGGCAGGAGCATCCACAACCATATATCGTCCCGGTATTCTTTCGTAAGGTATCCTTTCGGCGGTTTTTGAAACGCCTAAAGTTGAAATCTCGGAGGTCGGAGCGTCGATTTTGGAAATGAAACCGTGCCTTGTTTCTGCGGTTCCATCATATGGATTGTATGGATTATATGGATTTCGCAAAACCCAGTTGACGTTTTCAAAAATGTTGGTTCTGCTTCCTGCGCTCAGGCCCTGCTCCCAATTTCCGAAGTAGTCAGCAAAGCTCGTCTTGCGGAAAACTTTTGCCAGCGACAGGCTGTGAGCTGCGAGTCTTGGGCTTTTCGCTGCTTCCACATAGCAGACGCCCTCCGCCCGTCTTCCCAGTTCATAGGCGATACGGGAGGCTATAAATGTGGCGCCCGCTCCCGATGAGATTCCAACAACACCGATTTTAATCTTTGCGGCCTCCTCAAAAACGCCCTGTTCCAAAGGGCTTCGTTCCGTGACATCTCTTATTCCGAAACCGCTGCTTATTCGCATATTTTTGTCCGTCCTTTCATAAAATGTTTTGAAATGTATGAATGAAGGGAGTAATCAAATGTCTGAACATAAAGAAAACAGAATTTTCCGGCTGCCCGCAAAGCCATCGAAAAAGGCGGTCGTCGCGGCAGTCTGCGTTCTATGCCTTGCAGCTGCCGGTTGCCTCCTCGTATTTTCCGGCACCATCGGCTCGCTTTTTGGCTTTGGAAATGTCAGCTTCACACCTCTTGGCGAAAATGAGATTCCCCGCGCCATCGAAAAAGATGTTATTCCGGAATATCGCGAGCTTGAAAGGGCGCTGGCCTGCGTGGTAGATGAAAAAATCTATATTGTTGTGACCCGTGGCGAAAAGCCCACCGCAGGCTACGATGTTTCTATCGAAAAAGTAAAACTCGAAAAATCAGGGGACGGTTCCAATCTAATTGTTACTGCCAAATTCACCGACCCGCCTCAGGGGGAAACCGTATCCCGCATCATTACATATCCTTATGCCATCGCCGCAACCGACCTGAAAGTTCTGCCGGATACTATTGAGTTAAATGCCCGCTATGCGTAGCGCCGGAACGAATCGGTAATATTTTATTTAGTCATATTTTAACATGGATTATTTTATTTATAAGCCATTTGTTGTAACAATTCGTGTTAAAACGTGGCTTTTCGACCTTTTTTACAATTCGAGGCGGTCTTTCGACCGCCTCTCAATTTAC
>CAVKSD010000080.1:0-8905 GCA_963658905.1 Bacteroidaceae bacterium | reverse complement strand
GTGCTTGCGGTGTCTGTAAACCATGCGAATGTAGTCGCGATGAGCATTGCCACGCACATGAGCAGTGCCAATGCGCTGGACAGCAATGCTTTTCTTGTTGTTTTGCTATTTGTCATTTTTTCCTCCTTATGAAAGATTTTGATAATTTCTTTTGTGATGTTTTATTATAGTGTAGTTCAAACTGCAATCACAAAAACTTCACAATTGTTACTTTTATAATACCCCCCCCCCAATATTTGTCAACACTTATGTATTTACATATATGTCATGTGCTTACATGCAAAAGCCTGCGGCGGGCGCAAGGGTTCTGACACTAAAACACTGCCGCTAAAACTCCGCTGCGTCCAGTATTTCATTCTCCGGCACAAACACATAGCTATTCGGAACCTGACCCACGATAATCGCCTCCGCAAGCTGGTAGTCCCTGCTTATTTCCGCGGTTTCGTTGGTAAAAGGCGCAAGAATCCGCACCTGACTCCTTACATTGCAATGCACATAATATCTAGTCTGATTGATGCCCTGTGTTTCAAATCCGGTGCTGCTTGTAATCTTTGTCAAACTCAGTGGCTGCACCTTGATCTTCGCCCGAAATGGCAGCTGCGATAAAAACTTGCTTCCTGTCAAAACCCCCAAATTCATTTCAGAGGTCTGAATTTCCTCCGAATCGTAACTTTCCCTGACTCCCGTGGCAAACTCAAGCACAAGCCTGTTTATGAGCCTTGTATCGGGTTCTATGTACTTGATATTCCCGTCTTTATCCCTCTCGACTTTCAAAAGTGAGCCGTCAAGCTTTTCGTCATAAAATCCTTTTTTCAGACTTTGGTTTATTTTCACCGCCACAAGATTCACTGCTATATCCTCCGCGGCTCCCGCTATGTTTTCGCCGTATGCGTCCTTGAAAATCCACAGCCCTCCAAGGATCAGAAAGCCGATTCCCACCAATATCATTGCAATTTTACGCATAAAAATATCCCCCTTAGCAGTTTATGCTGCCAAAGGGGATATTGATACTCTGGTGACTCTACCGGGATTCGAACCCGGGTAGCCGCCGTGAGAGGGCGGAGTCTTAACCGCTTGACCATAGAGCCACACATCTCTCTCATGATACTACATTTTTTCATTATTTTCAAGAGTTTTTTTCGCATATCTTGAGATTTTTTGCAATTTTTTTGCAGATCTTTTAACTTTTTTATTATTTCCTTTTGCCGACCTCTCACTTATTCAATACCTTTCGCCATTTCTTCAATAACCTCATACGAAACATTTCCGGAAAGATAATACAAATATTCGCCGTCGCTCCATATCAGATACGGTGCATCAGCCTGCGATATGTTTCATCGTCTTCTTTCAATTCGGCAAAACGCTTTTGCGGATCGTATGACAGAGACATATTTCCATTCCAAATCGTATATTCTCCCAAATATTCTTCCCTTTTGCTGATTATCGTTTTTCTATCAGTTTCAACTGTGGATTCGGTTCGAAGTACCAATAGCTCATCGGTCATTTCAATCGGGAACAGATTATCTGACCAACCATGCTCATCCGTTATTTCAAACATAAAGTGTAGATTGCTTTCTTGTGCCTTTGCGTATTTATCTAATTCATAGATATGCTTCGTTTTCCGTCAGGACATAGCCTTGCATGATTCTTTCCATATCAAAGCTCTCACCACGCCACTCGCCTTGGTATGATTTGTCAAATTCCGTCCAAAGGAAAGTTTTTGCCGAATATCGGAATTGCCCGATTTCCCTTTTAGCATCATCATAGGCCACGAGCGTATCCTCTTGTTTTTCGGCAGCAAAAATTTTCTTTTCGGCATACGAATAAACCCAACATCCTGCGGATATGTCCACGCCGGATTCTTCGGCGCATTGCTCGAAATATGAATTGGTGACATTCACATTTATGGACAAGAAATAGTACTGTGGGTTACCGCCTGCTGCGTTGACAACAGAAAATGTTCCGTATAATGGATCCTCTGACGCATACTCAGTCGTATGTGCGTTGTAATATGATACACCTATATAAATCGCAACAGCGAGTGCCGCGACTAATATTAACCAAAGTTTTTTGGAAATTTTGCTCATGTTCATGCCTCCGCAAATGCTCCTTTTAAAGTCTTCTTACTAAGAATTACTTTTTGAAAAGAAGTTTTGTGACACAATTTTAAATTTTTCGGCAAAATTTTTGCACTAATTTGTATAAATTAAATTCCGGTTAATAAAACGCACTAACGTCTCCCCCTGCATGCGCTCTTTTCCGCTTGTATAGACAGTCAGGGTCGAATCTCCTTGCAGAAAGACAACGGTCGTAACATTCTCATTGTCATTATTGTAATATCTCCCATCGCCGCCCATAATGGTCACATTCTCAAAATCGGTTTCTTCGCTGTCAATCGACAAAACCGCTGAAGAATCCGTCTGCTCCAAAACGAGCGAATTGTCCGCTGCCTCGTAAACAATTGTTTTGTTCTGACCAATTTCCTCTGCAAATGTCTGTGCATAGCCTTCCGGAAGATTTTCAAAGGAGTAATAGTTCTGCCATCCTGCCGTATTTTCCGCATCGGAAGGCCGTATAACGGAGTGGTCATCCTCTTCCCATGAAAAAAAGGTTTGGAATTTTTGACGGATTGCGCTTGCATTCGGCGCTGCGACAGTAAATGCCACTGCCGTGCAAATCAGAAAAATTGCCACGCGCTTTGCGACCTTCCAATGTGATTTTTTCTGTTCCGCTCTTACGCCCGGCTGTGCATCGTGATACTTTCTCAATGTGTCTAACGCCTTTATGTATGTCTCATATTTTTCTTCCTGCTCTTCGGACAATTCCGCTGTCCCTCTGTTCCGATTATTTTTTTCTTCCATGGCGTTCATCGCCTGTTCATACATATTTTTATTCATATCTCCTTATATCTCCCACGAATTACTGCTTCTCCTTCTGTTGTTTCCGTCAACGCTTTCTTGAGTTTTTTCCTCGCTCGTGAAACCTTTTTCCTGCACAGGGTTTCGGAAATTCCAAATGCTTCAGCAATTTCGGCATAGGTAAGCTGCTCAACATCCCTGAGCAGCAGGATGTCCTGTTCATCCGCATTAAGAGCATTCAGGCAGATTTGCATTTCTTCGCAAATCTGCAAGCCCGTATCTGTTTCTGAAACTTCACACTCACTGCACCATTCATCAAAAGAAGCCGCCCTGAGCAGCTCTTTTTCTCTGTTATACAGGTGTGTTCTGGCAACATTTCTGGCTATTACGCGTACATAATTTTCCTGATGTCTGCCTTCTTTCCTGAGAATCGAATGCAAACTTCTGTAGATTCTTATAAAAGTTTCCTGAATTGCATCATCCCATAAATCGTTGTGATTTCGCAGTCTTGAGCTTACTTCGTAATGAATTGCCTTTTTATAAAGTCGTAAAATTGTTTCAATATCCATTTTTTTCCTTCTTTTGTTATCTCGATTTTTAGCTCGTCCTCTCGTTACAGCTATTCTACCATAGAACGCAATTGGAAACAATCAACAATCTTTATATCTGCAAAGGCACAAGAGATAGTGTATAATAGCTTCTTGTGCCTTTGCCAGTTAAATTATTTTGATTCTTTGACTCATATGTATCACAAGAGCATATTTCTCATGTCAATGGAAAGGTAAGTCGTTTGCCGAGTGTCCGGATCAACACTGCAGAATGTCGCAGTTCTCTTTAGACGTTTTCATCTGTCTGCCTCCCACTATGGGATATGCTAGACTCATTTGAATTCCGGTGTGTAACTTTATCCCCAAAAATCAGTTCATCTAAAAGCATTAAATATTCCTTGTATTTAACCCCTTTTTCTTCTATATCTTTACCCTCCAACCCTTGTCTTAACTTTTCTTCCATAAATAATCTTGGTGAATTTGAATGTGTATATCTACTATTTTCTTCAAAAAATAAATACACATCATCCGTTATAGTTACGAGATACTGATAATACTTTTTTGTTGCTTCCTGCTTTTTTAAGCGAAAGCAGTGTACCTTTTGACTACATGGAAGATTATTTTCAATTTGATAAAGTTTTAAATTTTCTAAAAATGCAACTTTGTAATATGTTGTATTTGCAACTTCCGCTTCATCAATTATTATAAACTTAGGGTCAGAATACAATTTTTCAAGATATTCCTCTGTCCTCATCCATGGAATTTCTATGCTAATGTCTTTATTATGCTGCATCATATGCACCTACAGGATCCGTGGCTTCCACCCAACCAACATCTAGAACATAAACTCTAGCGTTATCCCAATCCACTCTAACTTTTTTATCAGCAGTTGGAACATAATATATTCCGGCAGGAAATTTTCTTAACTTTCCTGCTGCGAGTCTAGTGTAAATATCATACTCCTCATCAAGTAATTCTCTGTCGGGATCAAACCACAGACAGTCGTTCCAAATTTGAACATGCTCGATTGATAATATTGATGCGGGTTTTTTCCCTTCATATGAAAGATACATTTCGACCTTAGTTGTATTTCCTGATCGAACAAAGAAAGGATACATCGTAGCATCTGGCACTAATAATTTTGTATTTGAATTATTATCTCCATAATATAAATAAATTGGGCTTGCACTATCTAACTCCGCTTCAGCTTCATCAATACTATTGAAAATTTTATATTCTTCAATAGTATTATTCTCTTCTGCAAAAGTTGTCGTGCTGGTACTAAAGATTAATAATAATGATATCAAACATATTATCACGATTCCTCTTTTCTTCATCATTTCATTACCTCCAAATCTAAATTTCAAAAAACATATTACTTACCCAAGGGCTTTATTCATTATTATAACTTTCCTTTGTTTCATTGTTTTTCCCTCTCGTATATCATTTTAAATCAGTACCATCTTATCTTTTTGTTTCTTTACTTCCACATCGGTTTCACCCCACATTCTGTAATTTATTCCGCGATTATGCGTTGTTGCTGTATTTCAAAATTCCCCTCAGTATACTGTGCTTGTAGATTGCAAAGGTCCGATTGTATCGACAACCTTGCCGTTTTTATAGCATTTTACTGATTTTACATCTAAATAATATGTGCCTTTTACTGTCAGTTGATAGGTTTCGTAGAAATTGAACTTTCCTGTATTCGGGTTTTGTTCCACCCGAAAGTTTTTCCAAGTTTTAACTGTGCTTGCAGTGCTATTCTTAATGATGCAGGCATTGACGCTAACATAGTCAATCGCATCTTTATTCTTAGGCATAACGGAAATGTCCGCTTCTGCCGTTCCGTCCTTTGAAATACTCAGCAGGATTTTCGCGTCATTTACTGCTGCGTACAAAGGTGCAATCTCTGCGGCTTCTGCTATGCCTAAGGCTCCGAAAAGTAATACGATTGCAAGCACAGTGCTCAAAAACATTTTTCTTTTTTTCAAAATAAAACCTCCTTTTAAAGCTTTCTTACTAAGAATTACTTTTTGAAAAGATGTTTTGTGACACAATTTTAAATTTTTCTTGGTCTTCTTTATAGAAATAATCGGTCTTTAGCTCGTCTGCCGCCAGGGCATTGTATGCCGCCCAAAATCAATACTGCCTCTTGCTGCTGTTGCTCCAGATTCCCATCTTTTCCGCCTGGCGAATCATGTCGTCCCGGAAATCCGGATGCGCGATATTGATGAGCATTTCCGCCCTTTCCCAGGTGGATTTGCCCTTGAGGTTTGCTGCGCCGTACTCCGTTACGACAAAGCCCGTGCAGGAGCGCGGTGTGGTAACCACCGACCCCGGCGGCAGTATCGGACTGATGAGGGAAACCTTGCTGCCGTCTTTGAGAGTCCGGGTCGAAGGCAGGCAAAGAAAGCTCTTGCCGCCCTTTGAGCGATAGGCTCCGATCACAAAGTCGAGCTGACCGCCTGTGCCGCTGATCTGCTTGTATCCCGCCGTTTCCGCGCAGACCTGTCCGTAAATGTCCACCGCGATGCAGCTGTTGATGGAAACGAATTTGTTTATCTCGGCTATGTTCGTGCAGTTGTTTACCCATTCTACCGGTGCGCAGCAACAGGTCGGATTGTTGTTGATGAAATCGTAGAGTTTCTTGGTTCCTGCCGCGAAGGAATACACTGCCCTGCCGTGGTTCATTGGAAGATTGATCTTGTTGACGATTTTCCCCGCCTCGTACAGGTCGAGATAAGCGTCTACGAACATTTCCGTGTGGATATTCATTTCCGAAAGGTCGGAATCCGCCAAAAGCGAACCTACCGAGGACGGAAGCCCGCCGATGCCTATCTGAATCGTGGAGCCGCTTTCGAGATTGTTCACCACATGATTTGCAATCTCCTTGTCCTCCTCCGAGGGCTCTTTCATTTTAAGTTCCGCAAGTGGCAGATTCTCGCCCTCTACGATGTAGTCGACATCCTTTATGTTGATTTCGTTATTGTAGCCGTAAGCGAAAGGCATGTTTTCGTTAACTTCCACCACGATTTTTCTTGCGCCTCGGATAACGCCTTTCATATCGGCAACCTGTGGTCCGAGGTTAAAGTCCCCGTTTGAATCCATTGGGCCTACCTGAAACATTGCCACGTCGATGTGATTGCCGTTGTCGTTCCAAAGCTCCGGCAGTTCGCAGAACATCATCGGCATATACCAGCAGTTGCCCTCCTCTGCCATCTTCCTGTCGAAAGCGTTGAAATGCGCCGAAGTAAAGCGCACATGCTGCGCGCCTTCCTCCCCCAGCGAAGCCGCCGCCCGATAGGTCGCCAAAGTCTCGTGCCTGATTCCTACGGTGGAAAGAATCGTAACCCCTTTCAGCTCCGAAACCCGCATTGCAAGGGCTTTGTCCATGGTGTCCACCACCCCGGCTCCTGTTCCAAAATGGACTCTGTAGCCGTTTCTGACAACCTGCGCCGCCGTTTCTGCGGACACCTTTTTGCTCTCATATTCCAGTCTGTAACTATTAAAATCGCTCATGTTCTTCCGTGTTCCTTTCGCCTTGTAAATTCATAAAGTCTATGGTTCAAAAAAAGAGGAAACATACTGAAATATCTCTAAGGCGATATTTCCTATGTTATAAAATAATAGCCCTGCCTTGGCAAGACTATTACTTTTTCGTCATTTGAGTAAAACCATGTCAGTCGCTATTGATCAGTGTTCGAAATCTTCTTTCGCTTTTTCCAGTTCCGCAAGTCCTGCGTCAATGGTTTCCGCAATTTCTGCGTTCGTGAAAGTGCAGCCTTCTCTGTCGGCATAGGCTTTCATTCCCGTTGCAATCGTTGCTTTTGCTACATCTTTTTCAACAGCGTTAGGGTTAACTTCGTTAATCGCCTCTTCAAAAGCAAATTTCAAAAAATCTTTCTGAGCAATCATAGCGTCCTCCTTTTTTAATGTCAAACATTCGTTACGTTTTGCAGAATTTCTTCCTTAATTCATATTTTACGGTTTTTTCGCGCCTTGTCAAGTCAAAATGTCTGTATATAAGTGTATACAAGTCTCGGACAAGTCTCGGTTATATAAGTCTCGTGTACGAGGCTCGTCAATGATTGATTTCCTATTAAATGTCTATGTCCAAGGGTTTATCTATTTCTTCCCCTACATATTTGCCGTTTTTCTTGCGCTGTCTGACGCATTCCGTAAGAAGATACTCGATTTGCCCGTTTATGGAGCGAAAATCGTCCTCTGCCCACGCCGCTATTTCTTCAAACAATTTTGCCGAAATGCGCAGCGGCACCTGTTTCTTCTCCGCCAAAGCCTCACCTGCTTTCTCTGCTGATTTTGCTGATTTCTCTGGTTGACTCCCCGGTCGGTTTGCCTGCCGGGTTACCTGTCAGTTTTTCTGCCGATTTTCCTCGGCAAACTGCCTGTTAATTTCCCCTGCCCGATTTATCAGTAAAGGCTTCCGGCATTTACGATGGGCTGGGTGTCGTGGCTTCCGCAAAGCACTACCATGAGATTGGAAACCATTGCCGCCTTGCGTTCCTCGTCAAGATCCACTATTCCCGACTCGCCCAGCTTTGCAAGAGCCATGCTCACCATTCCTACGGCGCCGTCTACGATCATGGAGCGGGCGTCCACAACTGCGCTTGCCTGCTGACGCTGAAGCATCACAGCCGCGATTTCCGGAGCGTAAGCCAAATAGGTGATTCTTGCCTCCAAAATTTCAAGACCCGCCTCGTCCACCTTCGACTGGATCTCGTCCTTGATTCTCTTTGCAACAACCTCGGAAGAACCTCTGAGGCTTCCCTCGTCAGCGATTCCGTCCCCTGTGGTGTCGATACCCGGCGCAACGTCGTAAGGATAGATCCTCACGATATTTCTCAGTGCCGAGTCGCACTGGAGGCTCAGATATTCCTTGTAATTATCAACATTAAAAACAGCCTTTGCCGTATTTGTCACTCGCCACATAACCGCAATTCCGATTTCCACCGGATTTCCCAGACAGTCGTTTATCTTCTGCTTGTTGTTATTGAGGGTCATGATCTTCAGCGAAATCTTGTTGCCGCTGGCATCCGAAGTGCTTGCAGTCTCCGTTCCCCCAAGCCAAGATGTTTTCAGCACTCCCTTGTTAGCCCGCTCGATATCCCCTGACTGGTTGAGCTTTGTCTGCGCCGCCGGATTTACCCCTGTGCAAAATGGATTTACAAAATAGAAGCCCTCGCCTTTTAGCGTTCCGTAATATTTGCCGAACAATGTAAGCACCAGCGCCTCCTGGGGTTTCAGAATCTTCAGCCCGATCCATGGCAGCCAGCCTATACAAAGCCAGGTTATGCCAATTACCGTAATCGCCATCATTTCGCCAAGAACTCCAAGTATCGTCCCCGCGATTGCCGCGATATAAAGTAGTATCGACAAAATCAGCACAGGCATCCCGTTTTTCTTTCCCGTCAAAATTTTTTCTTCCATTTCAAAAACCTCTCTTTCCCTTTTTGTATCATTATGATATCATTTTAATAT
>CAVKSD010000079.1:0-9071 GCA_963658905.1 Bacteroidaceae bacterium | reverse complement strand
GACTACGAGAGGCTTTCATTTGAACTTGAAAATCTGAGGCTTCTCGGCTGCAAAGGAACCACGGGCACCTGCGCAAGCTTTCTTGAGCTTTTCGCAGGAGACAAGGAAAAGGTCCTCGCACTCGAGGGAAAAATCGCAGCGAAGATGGGATTTTGCGCGTGCATGCCTGTTTCCGGGCAGACATATTCTCGCAAAGTTGACAGCTTCGTGCTGAACGTGCTTGCTGGGATCGCCCAGAGCTGCAGCAAGATGGCAATCGACCTGAGGCTTATGGCTCACATGAAAGAATTCGACGAGCCGTTCGAAAGCGGGCAGGTGGGGTCATCGGCGATGGCATATAAGCGAAATCCTATGCGCTCTGAGCGCATAACATCCCTTGCAAGGCTTGTGATAAATACATCGAAGAACGCGGCGGACACCGCGGCGGTTCAGTGGCTTGAGCGCTCGCTTGACGACTCGGCAAACCGCAGAATTTCAATACCGGAGGCGTTCCTTGCAACAGACGGAATCCTTTCCCTTGCAATAAATGTTATAGAGGGCGGAAGGATCTATCCAAAGGTTATGGAAAAGCACCTTGCGGAGGAAATTCCTTTTATCGCCACGGAAAACATCCTGATGGATGCTGTGAGCCGCGGCGGAAACCGGCAGGAGCTCCACGAGGTCATCAGAAAGTATGCTCAGGAAGCTGCCGTGCGTGTCAAGGCAGAAGGAAAGGATAATGATATGCTAGATGCTTTGAAGGCGGATGAGCGTTTCGGGCTGACCGATGAAAGCCTTGCGGAAATCCTCGATGTTCGCAAGTTCATCGGGCTTGCACCCGAGCAGACGGAGCAATTCCTAGATGATATCGTTCGTCCTTTGCTAAAAGCTAGCGGCAGCGAGGGCAGAGCGAAAGTTACAATAAGCGTATAAAATATATATAAATGTAATAGATATAAAAAGGAATATAAAGCGTAAAAAATGATTTGACAGCCGTAAAGGAGGCGACGAAAATGTTAACAGCAGTAGTTGGAACAAACTGGGGAGACGAAGGAAAGGGCCGTATGGTTGACCTTCTGAGCGAGAGATATAATGTGGTAATCCGCTATCAGGGCGGAAATAACGCCGGTCATACCGTAGTCAACGACAGGGGCAAATTCATCCTGAACCTTTTGCCGTCAGGAATCCTGCGTGACGAAACGGTAAACGTGATGGGACCTGGAATGGTTATCGATGTTGAGCATCTTTACCACGAGGTGGATTCTCTCAGCGAAAAAGGAATCGAAATCACACCGAAACACCTTGTAATCAGCGACCGTGCGACAATTTGCATGCCGTATCACAAGATGCGCGATGTCCTCGAAGAGGAAAGGCTTGCTGACAAGAAATTCGGTTCCACGAGACGAGGAATCGCTCCTGTTTATGCCGACAAATATATGAAAAAGACCATAAGAATGGGCGACCTCAGAGACAAGGAAAGCCTCCGCGAGAGAGTCACAGATCTTGTTGAATGGGAAAACCTGACCGTAAACAATGGCTACGGACATGAGCCTATTTCCGTTGACAATATGATGAAGTGGCTGGAGAACTACGGGATGCCGTTCCTGCCATATGTCAAGGACACGACAGAATTTCTCGGCGATGCTGTAAAATCAGGCAAATCTTTGATGTTTGAGGCGCAGCTTGGAGCGCTGAGAGATATTGACTTCGGCATTTATCCCTATACGTCCTCATCTTCGACCATCGCGGCCTATGCTCCTATCGGAGCCGGGATCCCGTTCTGCAAGACGGACAAGGTTATAGGCATAATGAAGGCATATTCAAGCTGCGTAGGGGAAGGCCCTTTCACCTGCGAAATGTTCGGAGAAGAGGCGGACGCACTTAGAGAAGCAGGAGCAGAATACGGAGCCGCAACGGGAAGACCACGCAGAGTCGGCGGATTCGACATAGTCGCTTCAAGATACGGCGCAAAGATGCAAGGCGCAACGGAGATTGCCCTTACCAAGTTAGACGTGCTTTCCTATATGGACAAAATTCCGGTTTGCACGAAATATGATGTTGATGGAACCCTCGTGGATTCGTTCCCGGCCGGAGAGGCGCTTAACAAGGCAAAACCGCATTACGAATACGTAGAAGGCTGGAACTGCGACATTTCCTCCTGCAGAAGCTACGATGAGCTGCCGAAGGCCGCAAAAGACTATATCGAGATGATCGAAAAGGCTGTGGACTGCCACATCAAATACATTTCGGTTGGCGCAGGCAGAGACGAATATATCGAAAGATAGATAATTTACGGGGGTAAAATGGAAAAGAGCAATATAGCGAAAGCTAGACTGCGGATTCTGGCGCTTGCGCTGAGCCTTGCGCTGGTATTCGCAGCTGCAGGGACGGCTTACGGTGGGCTTTCCGAAAAAACAAGTCAGGCAGTAAAGACCGAGACTTCAGAAACGACAAAGGCAGCGGAAAAAACATCAACGACCGCAAAAGATGAGGCAAACGAAAAAACAGAAACCGCCGAAAAGACCGAGCAGACAGGAGGTGGCGCTGATAGCGGTGAAAGCGAGCCGGAACCTGAGCCAGAGCCGGAGCCTGCAAGAATCGACATTTCGAATCTTACGGTAAGCCTGGAAAGCTATTTTGAAAGTGCGACCGGAAAGGAAATTATACCGAAGGTCACATCCGTCAGCGGAAAGGTAACGGTGACCGTTCCGATTGAAACAGAGACTGACGACACCAAAACTACCACCGTAAGCAAGGATATTTCCTTTGAGCCGGAGGAGTACGAGGTAAAATACTATCGCATTCATAGCTACAGCGAGGAAGAATACGAAGAAGTCACGAAGATAATTTCGGCAGGAGATTATCGGATAGTGGTCACCCCGAAGGATACGGAAACCTACGAGGGCGAAGCCTTTTGCCTGTTTTCAGTTATGGGAAAGCCGCAAAAGCTGACCATTGCAAAGACGAAGTACAGCCTGACTTTTGGGGACGATGCACCGTTGCTCTCGCCGAAGGCGGACGGCGACGGAACGGGATTCACATTCTACACTTCAGATTCAAGCATTTTGAAGGTTTCTGCGGACGGACAGACAAAAATCCTCAAGCCGGGCCGTGCCATTGTGACGATTTACACTGCGGGCACAACGCTCTCCCAGCAGGCAAAGATTCAGGTTATATTTGAAATCAAGCCGCAAAAAACTCTTTGGAACACGGCAAAGATGAAAAAGCAGGCTTCCGCCGGAAAACTGACATGGCAGAAGCAGACAGGTGTGACGAAGTACGAAATCCTGTATGGAACCAGCAAAAGCTTTGCAAAGTCAAAAACCAAAACAAAGACCGTAAAGGGTAGTCTCACGAGGGCGACCCTCAAGAAACTGAAAAAAGGCAAGACATATTATGTAAAGACCCGGGCGCTGACCGAAACCACGGATACCAGGGAATATAAAAGGACCATGACAGGTGCATGGTCTGCGGTATACAAGATCTCGGTTCCGAAGGCCTAAAAACCAGGTCATTCGAAAAGCCGCAAAGCTTGGAGATTCTCAAGAGATCAAGAGATCATTTGAGTGCCCCGACGATCTTGCGAATATGATCGAAGCTTTCTTTTAGCTGACTTACAAGAGCCTTAGGCGCATCCTCATAAAGATTGCCATTGTAATCTTTGTCTTCGGGGATGAGTACGAAAGGCTCTTTTTCGTATTCGTCCAGCATATAGCAAGGGTAATATTTCTGCTTCGCAAGAGTAACCTTGCCATCTTCGTCCTTTTCGAGGGTCAGAGACAAGATGAGAGTTTCCTTTGTTATCGGATCCAGCATGGCGCTGGTGAAATTGCCCATGGAATATATATATGGAGCCTGAAAATCGGTGTAGCGGAGAGGCTCATAGGGCTGCAAAACATGGGGATGAGAACCGATGATGTAATCGACTCCCGCCTGAGCCAGCATCAGCCCGTAGCGCTCCTGCCGCGCCGCCGGAACCTGCGAATATTCGGTTCCGCTGTGATTATAGGCGATTATATACTCGGCACCCTCTTTGCGCAATGCCTCAACATCCGCATTCATCGCAGCCTGAACCGGTCGGTTTAGCATATAGCTCTGCTCCTGCGATGTGAGGAATTTGTCCTTGAGATTGTAATATGCCGCATAGGAAATCACGCCGATTTTGATTCCGTTTTGCTCCATGGTGAAATAACGCTTTTCATCCTTGCTGCGGAAGGTGCCTGTATGGGCGAAGCCGTAGCTGTCAAGAACGTCGAGGGTTTCGATAATACCTGTCTTTCCTCCGTCGCAGGCATGATTGTTTGCTGTGATAAACCCGTCAAAGCCGGCATCTTTCAGGGCATCGAGCCATTCGGTCGGCGCATTCAGATAGGGCTTATTCTGCACGCGGTTTATATCCTTGGAGAGGGGCAGGCTCTTGCTCACGAGAGTCTCGAGGTTGCCGATAACTATATCACTCTCATCAAAAATCTGCTTTACATATTTGAATGTAGGCGTGAAGTCAAACTTCTCGCCGTCAAATGCCTTCAGCTGCTGCAGGGGTTGGCACATAAGGTCGCCGGTGAGCATAATAGTGAGCCGGGCAGGCTCTGCTTTTTCGGCATCCTCCGTGTCTTCCGTATCTTTTCCATCTTCTTTCGTTTCTGCGGCAGGCTTTTCGGCATCTTCTTGAGATTTGCCTGCTGCTTTCGTCTGAGCTTCTGTTTGAGATACTACCTGCGAAGATGTATCCTGCGTCTCTTGTCTATTCGCATCCGATGCGAATGCCGCCCCCGCGGGCGCAAATGCCCCGCAGAATACCAGCAAAAATGCCAGCAAGAATGTTTTTAGTTTTAAATTCCCTCGTTTATCCAATGTTATCCCCTTCTTGTTCTTTCTCATAAAATTCAGAATTTCGGCAAAATCTATTCTAACACAACAGAGGAAATTTGTCACGAATTGTCGAAATTATCCGTAAAAAATTTTTATGAAAATTTTATCCTCAGCCGCAAAATTTCGCCGCAAAATCCCGCAAAATCCTTGAAAATTATCTCATGAAAAGCCTTGAATAAATCGGGATTTTGGTATACAATAAACAGTAATATTTTTGTTAAGAAATTTTAGACATATAAATCAAACAGAAGAAAAAAGAGAAAGAGAGGAAAAAATGGCGTTTTACTTCGAAGAACCATCAAAAACATTTAACGAATATCTTTTGGTACCGGGATATTCAAGCAAGGATTGCCGCGTTGAGGCGGTTTCGCTGGAAACTCCGGTAACAAAATTCAAGGCGGGCAAGCAGCCCGAAATCACGATGAACATTCCATTAGTTTCTGCTGTAATGCAGGCCGTTTCGGACGACAAAATGGCGGTCGCACTTGCAAAGGAGGGTGGAATTTCTTTTATATTCGGCTCTCAATCGATAGAAAAGCAGGCAGAAATGGTAAGACGTGTAAAGACACACAAGGCAGGGTTTGTAACAAGCGACTCCAACCTAAGACCCGACCAGACCTTGCAGGATGTCCTTGAACTCAAGGCGCAGAAAGGCCATAGCACCATTGCAATCACCGACGATGGCACCGCAGAGGGCAAGATCCTCGGACTCGTAACCAGCAGGGACTATCGGGTTTCCAGAATGCAGCCGGACACGCCGATAAGCGAGTTTATGACGCCATTTGACAAGCTGATTTATGGCAAGGCGGGCATTTCACTCAGCGAGGCAAACGACATACTCTGGGACAATAAGCTGAACGCCCTGCCTATCATAGACGAAAATCAAAGGCTCACCCACTTCGTTTTCCGCAAGGACTACGACTCCCACAAGGACAATCCGAACGAGCTTTTGGACGAGCATAAGAGATACGTTGTAGGCGCAGGCGTAAATACCCGCGACTACGAAGAAAGAATACCGGCGCTGGTCGAAGCCGGGGTTGATGTGCTTTGTATCGACAGCTCCGAGGGGTATAGCGAATGGCAGGCGGACACGATCCACTGGGTTCGCGAAAAATACGGCGACAGCGTGAAGATCGGCGCAGGCAATGTGGTTGACGGTGAGGGCTTCCGCTATCTGGCAGAAGTGGGTGCCGACTTCGTAAAAATCGGTATCGGCGGCGGTTCCATCTGTATCACCCGTGAACAAAAGGGTATCGGACGTGGCCAGGCTACGGCGGTTATAGAAGTAGCTGCGGCTCGTGACGAATATTTCAGAGAAACGGGAATTTACGTTCCGATTTGCTCAGACGGCGGCATCGTTTATGACCACCACATGACCCTTGCACTGGCAATGGGCGCAGACTTTATCATGCTGGGAAGATATTTTGCGAGGTTCGACGAATCGCCGACCAACAAGCTTAATATAAACGGAAATTATGTAAAAGAATACTGGGGCGAGGGTTCAAACCGCGCAAGAAACTGGCAGAGATACGACCTTGGCGGCGACCCACGCATGAAATTCGAGGAAGGCGTGGACTCCTACGTTCCTTACGCAGGCTCCCTCCACGACAACGTAAACCTTTCACTTACGAAGGTAAAATCCACCATGTGCAACTGCGGCGCTCTTTCCATCAAGGAACTCCAGTCAAAGGCGAAGCTGACCTTGGTTTCGGCAACTTCCATCGTCGAAGGCGGCGCTCATGACGTAATCCTCAAGGATGCGTCGGGTAACGTGATCAAATAGTCTGCGGCGGCGCATAGAAATTTGTGCATAGCAAGCAGAAACTAAGGGAGGAAAATAATGAGAGAAAATATTATTGTTTTGGACTTTGGCGGGCAGTACAACCAGCTCATTGCCCGTAGGGTTCGGGAATGCAACGTGTACTGCGAGGTTCATCCCTACACGATTTCTCTGGATAAACTGAAAGAAATGGCTCCGTCGGGGATTATTCTGACCGGCGGCCCAAACAGCGTATACGGCGATGATTCTCCGCAGTGCAATCCAAAGATTTTTGAGCTTGGGATTCCGGTGCTGGGAATTTGCTACGGTGCGCAGCTTCTTGCATACCAGCTTGGGGGCAGGGTTGCAACGGCTCCTGTGAGCGAATATGGCAGAACCGAGGTTACGATAGACGACCGCAGCGGTCTGCTGGAAGGACTGGGCGGGGGTGATGCCGAAGTTACCGGCAGCCAAATTTCGGGAAATACTATCATGTGGATGAGCCACACGGACTATATAAAGGATATGCCGCGCGGTTTCAAAGTGACAGCCCATACTCCGGTTTGCCCGGTTGCGGCCATGGAAAATCCGGAAGCTGGATTTTATGCGACTCAGTTCCATCCGGAGGTTATGCACTCCGTCGAGGGCTTCAGACTTTTGCAGAATTTCGTATTGAAAATTTGCGGCTGCAAGGGCGACTGGAAGATGGACAGCTTCGTGGAAACAACCATTCAAGAGATCCGCGAAAAGGTCGGTGACGGCAAGGTGCTTTGCGCGCTTTCCGGCGGCGTCGATTCGTCGGTGGCGGCGGTGCTGCTCTCGAAGGCTGTAGGCAAGCAGCTTACCTGCGTTTTCGTTGACCACGGTCTTCTTCGCAAGAATGAGGGCGACGAGGTCGAGGCGGTTTTCGGGCCGGATGGACCATACGATCTTAACTTTATTCGGGTAAACGCCCAGGAAAGATTCTATTCAAAGCTTGCGGGGGTAACGGAGCCTGAGCGGAAAAGAAAGATTATCGGCGAAGAATTTATTCGCGTTTTTGAAGAGGAAGCAAAGAAAATCGGCGCCGTGGACTTTTTGGTTCAGGGGACGATATATCCGGATGTGATTGAGTCGGGCCTCGGAAAATCCGCGGTTATCAAGTCCCACCACAACGTGGGCGGGCTTCCGGACTATGTAGATTTTAAGGAAATTATAGAGCCGCTGCGTATGCTGTTCAAGGACGAGGTGCGCAGAGCGGGACTTAAGCTTGGGATTCCGGACTATCTGGTATTCCGCCAGCCGTTCCCGGGACCGGGACTTGGCATCCGTATCATCGGCGAGGTTACGGCGGAAAAGGTAAAGATCGTGCAGGATGCGGACTTTATCTACCGGGAGGAAATCGCCCGCGCCATGGAAAATGGTCAGATTCCGCCTTACGGAAAACCGGACACACTCGGGCAGTACTTCGCGGCGCTTACAAATATGCGCTCCGTGGGCGTAATGGGAGATTTCAGAACCTACGACTACGCGATCGCCCTCCGAGCCGTAAAGACCAGCGACTTCATGACCGCCGAGGCAGCCCATCTGCCATGGGAGCTTCTGGACAAGGTCACGACCCGCATCGTAAACGAGGTAGACCACGTCAACCGCGTAGTGTACGACTGCACGGGAAAGCCGCCCGGAACGATAGAGTTTGAATAATGCTTAATACGCAGAACCGTTGAAATTTCAACGGTTCTTTTTGATTTATGGGGTGTATAAGCCCCGTCGAGAACGCAAAGCGTTCTCGACAAATAAACCACCCGCTATGCGGGTGCGCATCGATGGTTATACCAAAAAAGGCATCCTTTTGTTACAATAGAGTTGTTCAAGCCTTATTGTAACTAAGAAAGGAGACCTTTTATGGCAAATATAAATCATAGCTTATTGCATACAAAATGGCTGTGTAAATACCATGTTGTGTTCACATTTGCGAAAGAGTATCCGCAATGCTGCCGTCAGATTGATGATGACGAGCAAGGCGGGCTGACCTTTGAGATTGAAAAAGGCAGATTGAGTTTCCGACTGACTGCGCCGTACAGCGAGGAACGGAAAAAGGCGGCAAGTGAGTGGGCGAAAAAGAACGGCATCGGAACGCTGTAAAATGTAAGACATCAAAGGGGTAAGTGACTATGAAAAAATAACAAACAGGTGGCAGAAAACGAGCGTACAAATATCAAACAGCGCCAAGCCGAGGGGATCGCCGCTGCCAAAGCGCGGGGAATCAAGTTCGGCAGACCGCCTTTACCTTTGCCAGATAATTTCTATGAGGTACACAAAGCATGGCGCAGTAAGAAAACAACCTTGAAACAAGCAGCGGAAGCCTGCAATATGCCGGTCGGCACATTCTATGGAAAGGCAAGAAAATTTGAAAACGTGGACTAAACAAATCATGCCCTAAATTTGTAAAGGTGTACTTTTGCAAATCAGGGTATTAAAT